>NZ_JBALFF010000096.1:0-18080 GCF_036916975.1 Nostoc sp. | reverse complement strand
GTTTTGCAGTTCCTCAAACGCAGTGATGAAGCATTACAACGCTACGAAACCGCTTTGTCATTTTACCGCGACATCGGCGATCGCTTGGGGGAAGCTAACATCCTGCAAGAATTCGGTAAGTTGCAAGAAAATCGCCAGCAAGCACTAGAATATCTCCAGCAAGCACAAAACCTCTACATCCAAATTGGCCATATCTACAGTCAAAGTCGTAACCTGGCATATTTTATCGCCAATGCACAGTTAAACATGGGAGACTCAGAAGCTGCAATTAATTCTTTAACTCATGCGGCTGAACTCGCCACCACCATTAACTATGCACCAATCCAAGAATACGCCCAAACTCTCATAGCCGAAATCAACTCTACGCCCACACCAACAGGGGGAATAAAAGAGAGGTTCATCCAATTTATCCAGCAGCGTTGGGTAAAATTCGCATTCGGTTTTCTTGTTGGTTTAATTGCTTTTCTACTGCTGCGTCGCTAAGTCGAAAATTAGTAACAAATATCTTTGGAGAAAGTGGTATATATGGGCGCACCTTTTCCATTATTTATATAATACCCTGTAAACTGCTAAAAAGTCAAGCAACTTACCGACGCTCTAAGGGGGAAAATTCAAAGTCTCTCTCTTTAAAAGACTTAGGCACTCAAAACCTGAAACCTCGATCCCCCCGAGCAAACCTTAAAAAGGGAGGGATTTGAAAGAGCCAACTTTTATAAGGGGGTTGGGGGATCTCTTATACGTAAGTCCTATCTTTAAAGAAAGAGAGAAATAGAAGTGAGGTTTTCCAGATCCCGTGAAAAGTCAGGTTGAGCCTTTGGCAATTCTATAAAAGGCGATTATTACGAAAATTATGGTTTTGGTGATGAAAAACATGTTTTTGTTGATGAAAAGGCTATTATTCAATACGGTTCGGTTAAGTAGGTGGGCGGAAATAATCATCACTGGCTCGTAGTTGCGCTTTAGCGCTAAAGCGCAACTACGAGCCAAATACAGAAACTTTACTTTTCGTTACATAGTTTGGTTTTATCTTGCCTACCTACTTAAGCGAAAAGACGCAATAAATCGCCGTCTCAACAAAGGGCTGATTCTCATACCAATTTAAAAATAAAAATACCCCTCCTTACAAGTGAGGAAGGGTGGTTTTGCTTTATGCCAAAACAGGGTAAGAGTTATTTTTAACTAAACTGTTCAATTATTCCGCCACCTAAGACTTTTTCCCCGTCGTACCATACCGCCGCTTGTCCGGGAGTGATGCTGATTTGGGGTTCATCAAACACCAAACGCACACGGTAATTTTCCAACGGAATCACCGTCGCTGGTGTAGGCGTTGAACGATAGCGAATTTGCACATCGGCGTGAATTGGAGTCGATGCTTGGGCAATGGAAACCCAATTTACCCGATTTACAGTGCATTCTGGCTGAGTTACTTTGGTGCGATCGCCTACTACTACTTTATTATTTTCTGCATCTAATTCAATCACATACAACGGTTCGGCAGCAGCAATCCCCAAACCTTTGCGCTGACCAATGGTATAATGATGCACACCATCATGCTGTCCCAAAACTTTGCCTGTAACATCGACAATATCGCCTGTTTTGGCAGCTAAATATTTATCCAAAAATCCCCGCATGGAACCGTTACTTTCCACTAAGCATAAGTCTTGACTTTCTGGTTTGTCAGCAGTTTTCAGTCCGTATTCAGTTGCAATGCGGCGCGTGTCAGTTTTTTCGAGTTCCCCCAGAGGAAATATCGTTGCTCTTAGTAAATCTTGAGACAAATCATAGAGAAAGTATGACTGGTCTTTGTTGCGGTCAACAGCCCTTAATAATTGGTAACGTCTTGTTGCTTGGTCATAGTTAATTCGGGCATAATGACCAGTGGCAATGCGATCGCACGCCAATTGTTCACGAGCATACTGCACCATTGGCCCAAACTTCACCGTTTTATTGCACTGTGAGCAAGGCAAAGGCGTGATTCCAGCACTGTAACCAGTCACCAGATAATCGACAATCTGCGTCTGAAAGAGATCCCGAATATCGACAATTTGATGGGGAACGCCCAGTTGTTCACAGAGTTCAGCCGCGTCGATCATACCTTCAGAGCAACATTGACCTTTGCCTTTCATTAGCCAAAGAGTCAAACCAATCACTTCATAGCCCTGATGGTGCAGGATAGCGGCGGCGGTGGAACTGTCAACGCCACCAGAAAGACCAACGACGACTTTTTTCATACATTGCACGACACGATATGCGTGGTTGTCCAATTGTAGCACACACACTTTCAAAGCCTTGCTCTCACTGCACTTCAGTTTTAAAGGAACAGAATTAGCGATCGCAAAACTACAGTAGTAGGGGCAATTCATCAATTGCCTCTACCGTAAAATCATTCTTTTCGGCTATTGTTTGGGTAAGTCCTGTCAATTAACGACGCCGAATAGCCCGTCGTAAGTAAGTGGGGTTGCCGATCAAAATTATTTAAAAATACTTTGATTACTTTCTAAAGTACTATGTCGAGAGGATTACCAAATCAATTGATCTCATTACAGATGCTGCGTCGAAGTTCTGAGGGTTGGAAGCCCACTATAAAACTTCTCCCCTTGTTAGTGGGAGGATGGTTACTGCTGATTCCCAACAACGTGCTACTAGCAGGGCAAGCAGGTGAAACTTTACCGCCACCGCCAATTCCCTTTGGTCAACAGCCATCACCGCAGTTACAACCTGTAGAGGAGAGTCAAATTGAGCAAAACTTTCAGCCTTCGCAACCATTGCAAAACAATCAGTATGGGCAAGATTTTCAGCCTTCGCAACCATTGCAAAACAATCAGTATGGGCAAGATTTTCAGCCCTCTCAACCTGCACAGTTTAGTCAAAACCAGAACTTTGAGCGCTACTTAGTTTACGTAGATGGTAGTGATTTCCAGACGCTACAAGCAATCCGTCAGATTGAACCCGGTGCTTATATACGCCAGTACCAAGGACGGAATGTAATTCAATCAGGAGTTTTTAGCAGAGTATCTAACGCCCAACAACGGGTGAGTGAGTTACAGTCACGAGGCATATATAACGCCCGAATTATCAGCTTCGCTAACGAACAGGAAATAGATCCAGGTAATGGAAGTTATAGAGGCGATCGCAATAATATAAATCCTCCAAAGCAAGGCTCTAGATATTATGTCGTGATTCCAGCCACTCAAGAACAGTTGCCTGCGATCGCAGAACAAATTAGGCAGAATCTAGCCCGATTTAGCCCAGGTTTAGGACGATCTGGCGGAGTCCTCGAAAGAACGCAACCACGAGGCCCACACATAGCAGTCGGCCCTTTCTCCGATCGATTCCAAGCTGGGGAATGGAATAAGTATCTGCAAAATATAGGATACAAAAATGCCAGGGTTTACTACGGCAAATAAATAAGTTAGGAGTAAGATGAATCTCTAGGAGATTTATTTTATCTAAATTCATCATTTGCGATCGCAAATGATGAAACCCTCTTTGCCGAGATAATCCTGCATGTATTTGATCTCAACTCCCAACCCCCAACCCCCAACCCCCAACCCCCAACTCCCAACTCCCAACTCCCAACTCCCCACTCCCAACCCCTAACTCCCAACTCCCAACTCCCAACTCCTAACTCCCCACTCCCAACTCCCAACTCCTAACTCCTAACTCCTAACTCCTAACTCCCCCTCCCCCGATTTTTAACGTAGGGATTCAATAATTACTGTTGTTGTAATTAAACACAACAGGATGATTCCCAGTGGCAGCAAAAACTGTTGTAAAAGGTACAGTAGTATGGGTATGATTTGTAACATGCCTAAACCACTGGATAGAACATAAGCGATCGCAATGCCAACTAGCACCAGCAAGAAATATTTCAAGGATTTAGAGGCAAAGCGAAATAGAAGCGTATCTTGATTTGAGTCCATAATTTTACTCACGAAAGTAGCTAATTTTTGAGGAGTGAATATTATTTTTGATTTCCCATTTCCCATTTAAAAAACAAGGCTATGGGAAATCATGCCCAGCCTGAAGATTAGTTTGATACCAGCATATTCACCTTCTTTGGTGAATTGTTTAAAGACTGTTGTTGTCTTTGTGGATTGTTTTGCTTTTCATAATTAGCTAATAGTTGGAACGAAATAAACAAGCCCAACAACAGCAGCAAAAATGAGCCGAAACCAGAGGAATACTTATTTATTTCGCGCTCAACACCACATTTGAGACAAACATATCTATTGGGATTTCGTGTATCTTGGGCAAAGGGACACTGATTTTGATTGCAATCATGATGACAATCTCTGTCTAACATCATTGAACCTCCTGTAGGATAATGAATTACATACTTAGTTGTAAATATGCTCTACAGAATCTAGTTAGTTAATACCCACTGCCTGTTTAGTAGACACCACTTTCATGAGTAATTAATATCGGACAGTAACAAGTAACATCAGTGATTTACTAAGCTTGCAGTAGTAACGCTCTCTAAATCTTTCCTCAACCACATTTTCTTGGCGCTTAACTTAACTTCGCCTGTATTAATTACAAGGATAATACAGCCAATAATGCTTTGCAGTCGGAAAAAGTAAGTTCCCTACCGAGTAGGAAAAAGTATTTTGTAGTATCCCAAGTAGGAAGAAGTGGTAAAAATATGGTTATAATGAATTACAAATGATACATCAAGTTAGCAAATGGGTGTAGAAGAAGCCTTAGAGTTTGTAGATAACTTGGTTTTTCTCAAGACGGGAGAACATTTAGATAAAACTCAAAGGATTGTCTTGAGTCATTTGTGGGAGGATGAAAAGCGGACTTACCAGGATATCGCCAACAACCTTCGTTATACAGAAGCGCATTTAAAAGCAGTTGGTGCAGAACTTTGGCATTTACTATCAAAAGTGCTAGGAGAGAAAGTCTCAAAATCTACCTTCCAAGGAGTGGTTCAGAGGTTTAGAACAACTCAACAGTCGCTACAAATCGCCGATATTCCAAATCTAGCGGGGAATCGCACTCAACCCCAAGATTTAGATTCTAAATTTGTGGGGCGCGATCGCCAAATAGCCGAACTCCACACCTTAGTCAGTCGGGGAGAAAAACTTATCCTGATCCAGGGTGAAGGTGGTGTTGGCAAAACCAGATTAGCACGCAAATATTTTAAAAGTCAAAAATTTAATTTTGTCCTAGAACTGTGGATGGCCACACAAATCCAAAACCTTACTCCTGTAGAGAGTGTGGTTGAAGAATGGCTACGGCGATACTTTAACGAAGAACCGGGAGGAGACTTTGGTATCAGCTTAGAACGACTACGGCGCAAACTCCGAGAACAAACTTCTAAAATTGGGGTATTTATTGATAATCTAGAAACTGCTCTCGATAAAAATGGCAAATTTCTAGAAGATCGTCGCCCTTATGTTGAGCTATTGAGAGTATTAGCAGATTCGGATGTGCATTCAGTTACTTTAGTAACAAGTCGTGAGCGTTTGCGAGAGTCTAGTGTAGAGGTTTATCTCTATCCACTCGAAGGTTTAGACGATGAAGCATGGCGAGAGTTTTTCAGCAGTTGCCATATCAATTGTGATTGTACTATTCTCAGTGAAATGTGCAGAGCTTATGGAGGTAACGCCAAAGCAATGCAAATTCTGCGAGGAGCAATATTGACAGATTTTTCTGGTGATATACATGCTTATTGGCAGGAAAATTGTACAGATTTATTAATAGAAAGAGAGTTAAAAGATTTAGTCGCCAGTCAATTTACCCGTCTTCAAGAAAATGACTTAGAAGCCTATCGCCTCTTGTGTCGTTTAGGATGCTATCGTTATCAAGATATTCCTTCATTACCTATCGAGGGAGTTTTATGTTTGCTTTGGGATGTACCAGAGCAAAAACGTAGAGGTGTAATTAAAGCTCTGCAAGATTTGTCTTTAATAGAAGCGAAAAAAGGACAATATTGGCTGCATCCGGTAATTCGTGATGAAGCAATTAGTAGATTAAGATTAGTCAGCGAAGAATGGGAATTAGTCAACCGAAAAGCTGCCGAATCTTGGACACAACGAGTTACAGCCATCAAAAATATCACAGATGCCTTAACAGCTTTAGAAGCTTATTATCACTATGTAGAAATTAGTGATTTTGAGCAAGCTGGTGATGTAATTTTACAAGGGCGAGGTAAACAGTGGAGTATAGGTTTGCCTTTGGGTTGCTCGTTTTACCAATTGGGACTGCTCCAGAAAAACTTCTCTGTAATTAAACGGATAATAGACGATATAAAATCGCCAGAAAGACTAATTAAACTTTACAATATCCTTGGGTATACATATCGAATTATCGGGTGTATTAGAGAAGCTATAGAATGTTATGATAAATCAGAAGAGGTATTAGGCAAATTAGATGTCAAGCAAACAAAAATATCTATTTTGTTCAATACAGGGCTTTGTAAACTTGAATTATGGGAAATAGAAGCAGCCGAAGATTGTTTCAATTCTGTTTGTAGCCTTGCAGAAAAGAATAGCAACCTTGATGATTATATGACTTATGCTCAATGCTGCCTAGCTTTGATAAAATCACGCTCTGGTAGCAAAGAAGATGCCTTTAATCTTGCTGAACTTGCCTTTTGTGGCATGTCATTATCAACTAGAGTGACTTTATGGGGAATAGGGCATAGTTTAGTAACTCTCTGCTTAACTTATAAAAATTTAGGTAATCTAAAAAAATCCTTTGAATTGTGCCAACGAGCTATATTTCATTCTGAACAAAATAACTTTACCCAGATTAAGGCGAAAGCGATAAGTTGTCTAGCTGAACTTTTTCGAGAACAGAGAGAATTTGCCAGAGCAATTTTTCATCATTCAGAAGCGATAGAAATTCTTGATAAAATTGGTGCTAAATCAGACTTGGCTGAGGCTTATTATCAGTTGGCATTGACTCATAAAACAATGGGTGAAATTGCTCAAAGTAGGGAAAATTTTGTGCAAGCGATCGCACTTTTTAACGAAATGCAAGCACCCAAGCAAGTTGAGAAGGTTCAAACAGCAATGGAGTGTTTTGAAAAATAAGCAATACTATTTGAATTTAATTAATGCTTATTCTTGTTTAAGTGGGTAGGCATAATTAAATATAAGATCAAACCTCACCCTCAATCCCTCTCCTTAGTAAGGAGAGGGAAGCCGGAGGCAGGGTGAGGTTTTATATTTAATTTGACCCACTTACTTATATTTTTTCATCTTTAATCTAAATACCCGTTACAAACAAAACTTAATTACGAATTACGAATTACCTGACTAAACTCATTGACTGCATCATATTGATCGGCCATGCGCGAATACTGGGCTAGCAATTCTATATCTAAGTCTGGGAAAAAAGAACTTTTGGAGGCTTTTTCATATTCCTCATCTCGCAAACAATATACCGAAAGTAGCCCATCTTCCCAAAACCAGACTTCTGGAACTTTCAGACGCTTGTATATCTCCAACTTATTAATTCCGCCACTGGTGACAGTAATTTCAATAATCAAATCTGGAATCGGTTTTTTAGCCCCAAAGTTATAAGACTCATCTGGTTCTCGTCGCGTACCATCTTTGCGTTTGCCGAGTGTAGCACTTCCTCTAACGTAGAAACGAATTTTCTTTTCTCTCAAATATGCTTCTAACAAAAGACTTGTAGTGCTTTTAGCATCTTCATGGTCATCGGAAACTGGGGACATAATTTCTAAAATTCCATCTAAATAAGTTAGTCTGGCACCTGTACCTTCTAGGTCTACATCTAACTTTTCTAGTTGATCCCAACTGACGTTATACAGCAAAACATAGGAAGTCTTTGGAGTGACAGGTTTGGCGATGACTGGTGAATTCATGGGGCGATCGCTCCTGGAGAGGTCTATAAGTATTACGGTATAGTAATTCTAGGCAAAATAAAGCGATCGCTCCTAAAGAGGTTTTATGTCCCTGACGCTTGAAGACTTGGAACAAATGCAGCAAGAGCATCCCGACTATCGCATGGAACTAGTCAAGGGTAATATTATTGTTATGAGTCCATCAGGATACGAATCAGATGAGGTCGCAGCTGAGATGGTAGCCCAGTTACGTAACTGGGTTAGACCGCGCAAACTGGGACGAACAGCAGCTTCTAGCGCCGGTTTCAGATTGCCAAATTCAAATTTACGCGCACCGGATGCCTCATTTGTTTTAGCCGAACGCTTGCGTCGTAGTCCAAAGTCTTTTGCTCAATTGGCTCCCGATTTAACTGTAGAGGTGAAGTCCCCTAGCGATAATTTAGAGGATTTGAGAGCCAAGATTCAAGAATTTCTGAGTTTGGGAACTAAAGTAGGAATTTTGCTCAATCCAGATGAGCGGATTGTTGAAGTTTACAACTTTGGACAAGAAGCAATAATACTTCGTGATGGCGATATTTTAACAGTTCCCGAACTCCTTCCAGGATGGGAAGTACCAATTGCAGATTTGTGGCCTCTAGAGTTTGACTAGCATACTGGATAAAACTATCAAGATTTGGCAACTGCAATAGCGATTTAGTCCCCGATCATCTAAGGGACGGTAGAATATACCTAATTTTCGTAGCTTCAAAAGCCAAATTATGACGATGCATTCCACACTCCAACGTGCATTTACTAACCGCCGCGTTCTAAAAGTGATTAGCGGCTTGAATAACTTCGATGCCGCTAGCGTTGCTGCTACTGTTAAAGCTGCTGAATTTGGCGGTGCTACTTTTGTCGATATTGCCGCAGATGCAACCTTGGTGAAGTTAGTTAAAAGTTTGATAAATTTACCAGTTTGTGTATCAGCAGTAGAACCAGAAAAATTTGTGCAAGCTGTGGCGGCTGGTGCTGATTTAATTGAAATCGGGAATTTTGATTCTTTTTATGCTCAAGGACGGCGCTTTGAGGCTCCCGAAGTGCTAGCACTGACTAAGCAAACCCGCGCCCTCTTCCCGGAAATTACCCTATCTGTTACCGTTCCCCACATTTTGGAACTAGATCAACAGGTACAGTTAGCAGAAGAACTGGTGAAAGCTGGAGCAGATATTATCCAAACCGAAGGCGGTACTAGCAGTAACCCAGTTCACCCTGGAACTTTAGGATTAATTGAAAAAGCTGCTCCCACCTTGGCAGCAGCTTTTGAGATTTCCCGTGTGGTGTCAGTACCAGTATTGTGTGCTTCAGGCATTTCTAACGTTACCGCACCATTAGCGATCGCAGCTGGTGCAGCTGGTGTTGGTGTTGGTTCCGCCATCAACCAACTCAATAGCGAAATAGCAATGATTGCGGCTGTACGTGGCTTGGTAGAAGCCTTAGCGACTGCAAATGCAGTAATGAAATGAGTTAGGAGTTAGGAGTTAGGAGTTAGGAGTTAGGAGTTAGGAGTTAGGAGTTAGGAGTTGAAGGAACTTATTCATTGCTAACTTCAAGCTTCAAAATTCAAACTTTTAACTCCTAACTTCAAAATTCAAACTTCAAAATTCAAATTCCTAACTCATAACTTTTTTCAGCGCATAAATCACCTGATCTTGCTGTTGTTCTGTCAGTTCTGGGTACATAGGCAAAGATATGACTTCATGGCAAGCTTGCTCTGCTATTGGTAAGTCCCCAATTTTATAGCCCAGACTTTGATAAACTGGCTGTAAATGTAAGGGGTGGGGGTAGTAAATCATTGAACTCACGCCCTGTTCTTGCAATTGACTACGCACCCAATCTCGATATTTGGCGCTAGAACCATTTCGCCCTTCGCCGGAGATGCGAATAGTGTATTGATTCCATACCCCAATACCTTCAGGTAATTCTTGGGGTGGGATGATTCCCGGAACTTGAGACAGATACTGGTAGTAATAGTTGGCAATATTTCGGCGGCGATCGTTCCAAATATCTAAATAACGTAGCTTAATCTGCAAAATAGCTGCTTGGAGAGCATCCAAACGGCTATTTACACCGATTTGTTCATGTAAATATCTAATTCTACTGCCATGATCTCGTAGTATTCGCAGTTTAGTGGCGATCGCAGGATCATTAGTCGTTATTGCCCCGCCATCGCCGCAACCACCAAGATTTTTGGTAGGGTAGAAACTAAAGCAACCAATACTTCCAATGCTTCCTACTTTTTGATTAGCCCACATTGCCCCTGTAGACTGAGCGCAATCTTCAATTATTGACAAATTGTGAGACTGAGCGATCGCCATCAATGATGTCATATCCACAGGTTGTCCAAATAGGTGAACCGGGATAATCGCTTTAGTTTTGGGTGTAATCGCCGCCGCGACTTGCTCCACATCCAAATTAAACGTAGTAGCGTCAATATCAACGAAAACAGGCTTTGCACCCACGGCGCTAATTACTTCAGACGTAGCAATAAAAGTGAAAGGCGTTGTAATCACTTCATCACCTGCACCAATGTCCAAGACTCGTAACGCTAAGTAGAGTGCATCAGTGCCAGAATTACAAGCCACACATTGAGTAACAGTATTATAAGCAGCAAACTGTTGCTCAAAGCCTTCGACTAAGGGGCCGCCGATATAGCGGCCAGAAGCGAGAACCTCTAAGACGGCTGCACTTACTTCTGCTTCGATGGTGGTGTATTGCTGCTTGATATCAAAGGCAGGGATAGGATTTACACTTTGGATCATGAGTTCTTATTTTATTGGGAGATACAAAGGATGCACTTCGAGAGTCAATTTTTGCTAATTGAATTGTTAATCAAAAAGCAGCTACTAAAAGACTATCGCCCAAGATACGCATCTATTAGGGTTTTTACTTAAATTGTCGCGCCAGAAACTACCGCACATTTAATTTACAGATAGTAAGCATACTAGATGTTTGCCATGTTAAGGTTGTACCATTTTTGAATTTTGAATTGATAAAGGTGATATATATCAACCAAGATCCAACACATCGGCTCAAAGTTCCTCTTGTGTGGGCTGCTTTGAGAAGAAAATACCAGGAGATAGAGAACCCATGCAGGAGTTGATCAAGCTGGATTTCGTGGATTTAGCTATTGCTGTGGGATTGATGGCGATCGCCATTGGTTTATCTGCCTGGGAAAAATTAGGACTAGAGTTAAATTTAGCCCTTGCTACTGGGAGAACCATCTTACAACTACTTGTATTGGGATACATTTTAGATTTCATTTTGGCTTTGGACAATGCTTGGGCAGTTTTGGCGATATTAACAATAATGCTGACAATTACGGCGATTGTCGCACGAAATCGCATTACTCCAAAAATTCCTTATGTGTTGCCTTTGGTGTGGGGTGCAATTTTAATTAGTACCGCCCTGACAGTGCTTTACACCAACTTTTTGATTATTCAACCAGAAAGATGGTATGAACCACAGTATATAATTCCCTTAGTAGGGATAGTCTTAGGTAATGCTACCAATGCAGCTGCTTTGGCAGGCGATCGTCTTGTCAGCACCATAAATTCCAGCCATCTCGAAATCGAAACCCATTTGAGCTTAGGCGCAACGCCCCAGCAAGCAGTTAGCCAGTATCGCAAAGATGCCATCAGAGCCGGATTGATTCCGACTCTCAATCAAATGCTCCTCATCGGTATGGTAGCAATACCAGGAATTACCACCGGACAGTTGTTATCTGGTGTGAAACCTTTGGATGCTGTATCTTACGAAATTTTGATTATGTTTATGGTGGCTTTTGCTAACTTGTTGACAACAGTTTTAGTCACGAAGGGGTTGTGTCGTCAATTTTTTAACTCCGCCGCGCAGTTAGTCAGGTAATGACATTTTTAATAAAAGGTAAATTAAAATGGCATTTAGTAATTACAAAAGTATTAGCGCAGTAATTAAAAAATTTCAAATAAAATATGTACAGTCTAATTTTATAATGGAAGTAGATTTTCCAGTTAAACAGTTTTTTAAAGAAGAATTAGATTTACTATTTACAGATGGAGTTATTGATAATTCTGAAGATGCTATTTGTGAAAATCTCATTTATCCAGTATTGAAAGAAGTATGGAAAAATTACCGAAGTAAATTAACGCTTTGGAGTCATGAAACATTAGTTTACGATGAAGATTTATCAGGCGTTCCAGATTATACAGTTACACAGCGAAACCCTCTGGGTACGATTGTTTTTGATAAACCTTATTTTTTGACGGTTGAAGCTAAACAAGACAAATTTGAAGAAGGCTGGGGTCAGTGTTTAGCTGAAATGATCGCAGTGCAGCGAATTAATGATGATTTTGCCAGCGAGATTTTTGGGATTGTTTCTAACGGAAAAATATGGCAATTCGGAAAGTTGATTGCTGATGTATTTACTCGGAATATAAATTTGTATCTAATTCAAGATTTAGATAAATTATTTGCAGCAGTTAATTATATTTTTCAACAATGTGAATTAAAAATACAGAAACAATAGCATTGTGTCATCTTCCGATGAAATTAGAGTAATTATTTGTTTTATTTTCCCCTTTACAACCCTTCAATTTATCGCTTATTGCGGAGGGACATCATGCAGGAATCTGTGATTTATCGTTTTATTCAAGAAGAGGCAGAAGTAAGAAAGCAACGATAAATTGCTATTAATCTTTTGCGCCAAGGAATAACAATCAACATTATTGCTTCTGCAACAGGCTTATCGGTTGAGGAGGTGCAACAACTACAACAGCAGATTACCAAATCTCCATAGACTTAAACAGAAATCGGGAATCTATATCTATATATTCCTAACTCCTAACTCCTAACTTTTCTACCCACCTAAAGTCCGCGTATAAATTACCTGACCTTGAGAATCGTAGAGAAAAAGAGACAGGCTGGCATTGTCACTAATTACAGCTAAGGCTTCCCGTAAGATTTGCAAGTGATTGGTAATGTCAACAGCAGTATCCGAGTTCTGAGAATAAGGAGTAGCCAAGTTATTTTGCCTTATTTGGTCATACTCAGGGGTTAGCCGGACAATAATTCCTGCATTGTCTATGCTAAAGGTGCAAATCCGAATTCTATTAATACAGGTTTTATCTAAGTCAGTGCGGGTTTGTTGCAAACTACTAACCACTTGTAGTTTTTCTTGTGCTTGTTTGAGGGCTGTTGAATAAGGTTCGATGAGAGACTGAGCCTGAGTGTAGTATAAGCTATCTTGGGAAATCTTTTTAGCAGTTTGCAAAGCCTGATCCCAGTATGTCGCTGCTGCAAGCCATTGGTTTTGTTGCTGATAAAGTTTGGCTTGATTGGCGGTGATACGGGCTTGTTGGTAGGTTTGTAGAGCTAATCGTTCTTTAGTAGCGCGATCGCGTGCCGCTACCAACTTAGGTTTATAATCTATCAACAGCTTTTTGGCTTCTTGGTATCCAGGGCTAGTTAGAGGAATGCTATTCAAGGCATTAATGGCCACCAGCCAAGTAGACTGCACCTTTTGCCAGTCATTCAAAGATTTAGCAGTAGCTTCCTGATTCTTGGCTGCACTAGCTATAACTTTTGCTGCCGTTAGTTTTTTTAGCCATTTTTCCTCCGTAACTATCTGCTGATTTACAGCGTGCAAACGGACACGATAATTAAATAATTTTCCTTGCACCAGCCCATAGAGTTCACTACTGGAACTTATATTTTCTAGTGGCGCTATAGCCTGTCGCCATAAGTGTTGCCTAGCTTGTAATTCCTCTAGGCTAGATACAGGAGTTTGAACTTTTTCTGTCGCCAAAGATGCCGTCTGCAAAGCCTTAACCACCTGGCTGATTTTTTCTGACCGTCCAGACAAACTTGCTTTTAGTTCTTCTGACACCTGGTAACGAGGCGACCAACTAGGAATTGCATTCAAAGCTGTACTAGCTGCCGCAAGTTGTTGTTGTACAGCTACTAATTCTTTTTCAGACTTGGCGCGGCGCATCAGTTGCGAAGATTTTGTTTTTAATTGCTCGGCATTTTGTATTTCTTTACACTCAGACATCACACAAGGGCGAGTCAATAAGTAAGCACCGCCGCCTAAGACTACAACTCCCACCAAAGCTACACCCAGCAAGATGGATTTGATTTGAGATGCTCGCTTTGAAGCCCGCAAATTCGGCGCATCTGCAAACGGGTCAAACAGTTCCTCCTCAGTCTTATCAATTGATGGAGAATAAGTAATAGCTGATGAAGAAAGGGTAGAAAAGTATTGCCCCTCTGCCTCCCCATCTCCCTCATCTCCCCACCCCCCCGTCTGCTTCAGAGCCAAGAAACATTTCGCGTAAGGGAGTTGTTCACCAAAAACTCTGAGAAAACATTGCACTCGCTGCTCTTTATTGGGTGCTAGAGACTGAAGTACTTCCTCAATTACTGCAAAGATTATCTGAGTATCAACTATTACATCTGATTCGTGTTGCGTTAAAATCATTAGCCCGTCTTTATTGACGGCACACTTAACCTCGAAGACTTCAGCCGTTGAGACTTCTACAAGTAATTGTTCCTGCAAAGCTTTGGCTAAAAGCTGTAAGTCTTCCTGCTGGACTGCTACTTTCATAGAGCTTTCCCGCTTAATTTCTATATTGTTTTGATTATTTTTAAGAGAATGAAATAAACTTTTTAGCTTTGTTGAATGCAAATGCACAGTTTAACCAACCACAGCCTGAAAATCTGAACGACCAACGTTCTAACACACATTCGGAGTTTTCACCAAAAATTAAAAAAGCAATTATTGTTCGCGTCGCTACATTTTCACAGTGCTAGATGCAAAATTAAATAATCTGTCTTCAGATGTAAATTACAAATAAAAAATGGGAATAATAGAATTTTTGAGTATTTTAACTGCATTATTTCGGGACAATAAAATACACAGGAGCTAATGCCCTGCAAGATTCTAGTTGCAGGGCAGTTGTAACAAATTTATCCAAAGGTTAAGGAAAGGATGCTAAGTCAGAGGGTTTTGACAGAAATGGTACTTATCTTCTATGCTAGGAAACTTACTGAAGAGAGAAATTAGATGTTGTGACTCTAGCACCAACAGGTTGGCTATCAAAATTAATGTGCCTCATTGGCTGAAATCGATAAAATTGATTCGTGAAAAATAAATTTTTATAGCTGCCAAAAGCTTAATTCTAAAATAAAAGTGCTGCAAAATATTAAGACAGCACTAATCAAAGGCTGGGAAAGTGTGAATACAAGGTGTATCAATGGATTTATTAGAGTATCAAGTTAAAGAATGGTTTGGCAAGATAGGCATTCCTGTATTGCCTTCCCAACGAATTGACCATCCCACAGATTTGAAACGTTTAAAAATTCGCTTTCCAATTGTACTAAAATCTCAAGTACATGGAGCGGAACGGGCAAAAGCAGGTGGTGTAAGGTTTGCGGAGACTACAATTGATGCGATCGCAGCTGCTCAAAATATCTTTAGTTTACCAATATGGGGCGAATTGCCAGAAGTTGTGCTGGCAGAATCCCAATACGACGCTAACCAGGAATTTTATCTGGCGGTGGTTTTAGATACTGCTGTTTGCCGACCAGTACTTTTAGGTTGCAAAGAAGCAGACATCGATTGGGAATCGGCTGGGGAAAAAATGCACTATGTTGTCGTAGAACAAGAATTCTCGCCATTTTATGCCCGACGACTGGCTTTGAAAATGGGTTTGCAGGGGGCGCTGATGCAGTCGGTAAGCTGCGTTGTCCAGAAGATGTACCAGTTATTTGTGCAAAAAGACCTGGATTTAGTTGAAATCAATCCCTTGGCAGTCAGTGCTACTGGTCAAGTTATGGCTCTTAATGGTAAAGTCAGGGTCAACGAACGGTCGATCAAGCGTCATCCAGACCTCGCCGAGATGGCGGCAAAAATCATCAGTCGTCATACCAGTACTGAGATAGATGGTATATCGGGTGACTGGGATGGTGTTAAAATGCACGGCAAAATCGGTATTTTAGGTAATGGTACTGGTTCAGTAATGGCAACTTTAGATTTAGTCGCTAATGCTGGTGGTAATCCAGGTCTTTGTTTAAATCTACGTCATGCTTTCCTCACAGATACTACACCAACTACTTTTTGCGATCGCCTAGAAACAGGTCTAAAAATCCTAGAGGCTGATAGCAGCATTCAAGTAATATTAATTAACTTTCTCGGTAGCATTCCTCAAACAGAGGAAGTGGTTGAAGTTATAGCCAAAATTGTGGAGCAAGACAACAGCGAACTTAACTCACAGGTTGTGCATTCTAATGGTAGTAAAAATCGGCCAGAGCAGAATTTTTCACCCTTAGTTATCCGTCTTGCTGGTTCAGAATTTGATGCTGCGAGAAAGTATTTAGCAACACTAAAAACCCACAGCAATGCACTCCTTGTTGTAGAAAATTTAGATGAGGCAGTGGCGGCAGCTGTTCGTCTGGCTAAACCAAAGGCTAATAAGAGGTAATGAGTGTCACATTTTTCAAATTCAAAATTCAAAAAAAATTGAATCAATCCGACACTGTAAATATGTCGTTTTTATGCCCAGTGTCATATACTACTGGGTTGCCAAACTTACCGTAATTTTTTATGAACCTAACGCCAGACAGCAAAGTGTTAATTCAAGGCTTTTGTGAATTTATATCAGGCACTCATGTTGCTCAAATGAAAGCTTATGGTACGAACTTAGTAGCCGGTGTCAATCCTGGATGTGGCGGACAGGAACTGCATGGACTGCCAGTATTTGACTTAGTAGAGGAGGTAATAGAACAATTAGGGGTAATTGACACAACAATTATCTGTGTAGATCCTTACGACGTGCTAGATGCGGCATTAGAAGCGATCGCATCTAATATTGGCCAAATCATTATTATCACTGCTGGCGTGCCGCCTTTGGATATGGTGCAATTACTCCGCAAAGCCGAAGCCTGTGAAACTTTGGTAATTGGGCCAAATAGTCCGGGGATCATTGTCCCAGGGAAAATTCTTTTAGGTACTCAACCAAGCGAATTTTACACTCCTGGGGCAATCGGGATCGTTAGTCGTAGTAGTACGCTCACTTACGAAGTTGCTTACGAATTAACAAAAGCAGGTTTGGGGCAGTCGATTAGTGTCAGTATTGGTAGTGATGCGATCGTCGGTTCCTCCTTTCTGCAATGGCTGCAAATACTCGATGAGGATGAAACTACAGAGGCGATCGTTTTAGTCGGTCAACCTGGCGGTGGTAGTGAAGAAGCAGCAGCCCGGTACATTACCGAAGCAATTGATAAACCAGTAATTGCCTACATTGCAGGTAGACTTGCACCACCAGGAAAAACTTGGCGTCAAACTGGGACTTTAGCAACAGTTATCGGACGAGATTCTAACTTTGGCACAGCCCAAAGTAAATTAGCTGCTTTAAAAGAAGCGGAAGTTCCAGTCGCTGAACGTCCTTCTCAGATTGCAGAATTATTGAGAAAGGAAATTAGCTAAAATCAAATATTTAGATCGCGTAGAGCCAGACGAATTTGCTCTAAACGCCTACGATTAACACCAAGATCCGACTCTCCCACGCGAGCCGCCGATCGCACATGAATTACTGACTCATTCGGAGGGAAATAAAACTCTACATCATCAATAAATTTGAAGATGCGGCTTTTAGAAAGAGCGTGGATGTAATTATCTGTCTGTTCTATAATTTCTGTGCGTGGAACAACGGTGAGAGCTTTGAGTAAGGTTTTTCGTGCTGCATTGCGATCTATATGATAGGCAATTGGGTTAATGGCATGTTTGGAATCGCCATTTTGACTAACAACACAGTTGTCTGAAGCCGGACAAGAACTAAGATGACCATTATTAACTCCCAAACCGGAAGAGGCAGCCCAAGTGGCGGCAGGAAGTATTAAACTATTAATCAAAGTTAGCAATATTACAAAAGCGATACTCCGCAGGAGTCGCCGTGCGAAAGCTGTTAGCAGATGAAACATTATAAATTCACTCCTCAAAGTTTGAATAGCAGACAATCTCTAAATACTGAATCGGTATTCTAAGTAAGTGGGTCAAATTAAATATAAAACCTCACCCTCATTCCCTCCAGCTTCCCTCTCCTTAATAAGGAGAGGGATTGAGGGTGAGGTTTGATCTTATATTTAATTACCCCTAAGTAGGTAGGCAAGATAAAACCAAAGTATGTAACGAAAAGTAAAATCTCTGTATTTGGCTCGTAGTTGCGCTTTAGCGCTAAAGCGCAACTAC
>NZ_JBALFF010000095.1:0-42385 GCF_036916975.1 Nostoc sp. | reverse complement strand
TTTGAGCAACTTACATTTGATGAGGTGATATCTATCTCATCTTATAACTTTATTTTAGAAGCTCTTTTCTATGCAGCTTCATATTAAATTGGTATAAGTCCTATACATGCATTAATGTTGAGTTGGACGAAGCGAAAAAGCAGGCGCACGCACAGCCTCTTTTAGAGAAAGTAGTTCGATAAATTAAGCTTTTTGGCGATTTTGCGTAAGTCCTAAATTAATCACGTTGAACTCACGTTGTATTAAGTAGTGAGAATAAGTGTTAAATATTGATGCAAAATCGGGTACTTTCTGGAATTTGCGTCGGAAAGTCTCAGATTATATTTGCAATCATTTATAAATTTCAGGAGCAAATCAGGTGTTTACTTCAACCTTACTCGCTGCTGCAACCACGCCTCTGCAATGGAGTCCCGCAGTTGCAGTCATTATCATTATTGCTAATATCGTTGCCATTGCCTTTGGTAAATCTACCATCAAATATCCCAACGCAGAACCAAAACTACCCTCACTCAATTTCTTAGGTGATTTTGGTTTACCAGCCCTTTTAGCAAGTACTGCCTTTGGTCATATCTTAGGAGTGGGCGTTGTCTTAGGGCTGCATAACCTGGGAAGAATTTAGGTTTTTAGCCAAATTAGGCTTTATTCGATAATTCTTTTGTCTCCAGCTTTGAGCCAGAAAGTTAGTTATCTGGCTCTTTTTTATTGAATAATAATAGCGTGGGGGAAAGAGGCTTTTCCGATTTTTGCACAGATGCGGTAATTATAAATGATTAAAGAAGTCGTTCGTCTGAAGTACAGTTTTGTAACGGGGATTTAGACCCCGCCTAACATACTTGCGTGATTTTGGAACTGGGGGACTTAAACCCACGTAACTTATTAACCGGACTTGATATTAACTGTTAGCTGTACTGGGATAGGTATCAGTAACAGTAAAAAACTCGATACCGGAGTCGGAGAAGACACGATCACTGGCACAGGTAACGGCGGCAACGGCGGTACTGGAATCGGTATCCAAAACACTAAAGACGCCACCATTACTACAGGGTTGGGCAACGACACGATTATCGGTTATGGCAACAGTTTAGGAAAAAATGCCACCACCTATGGCATCTTCAACGATGGAGTCATTGATCAGGGCAATGGTTCTGACAAAATTACTGGACAGGCATCTTCAACAATTGGTGGTACTGCATACGGCATTTATGGACAAGGAATCATCAACACTGGCGATGGGAATGACTCTCTTATCGCCACCAGTATTCTAGATGGTGTTCAACAAAAAGTCTCTATCGGTGGCGGTATCAAGGTTGATCTGGGTACTGGGGATGACTACTTCAAAGGATTTGGGGAAGCGAATGTTGATGGTGGTAAAGGTTTTGACACCCTGGATTTGAGCGCTTTCAAACGCTCCCAACTGATTGTATCTGGTGTTATTTCTGGCAATACCCTTGAAAGTGCCAACATCAGTTTCAACAACAATGGAAACTCCATTAGCTTGTCTACGACTGGCTTTGAGAAATTTATCTTTGCAGATAGCTCTTTCTGCTACAGCACTTTAGCAAACGGGGCATGAGGAGTGTTAAGGGACTTCCAAAGAATAATTAATCAACAAAAACCAAGAAACTCCGCTCAAACAATAATGATAATCATTAGAAGAGGGGGAGAAAGCGGTTGCCTCTGTCTTCCCCTTTCTCCCCCTGTTAAATATCTAAGAGAAGCTTTGCACTTTGTTTATAATTCATTCCTCGCAATCACCTTTTGTACATTTCTCAACAAACGGTATCATACAGTACTATTTTTTATCGATACCTTTGGTGAGCTTCGCTAACGCAAAAGTTTTCGGTCTACTTCAGTAGACTAAAGATTTTTGGCTATATTTAGTCATCTCTCAGATGACTTTCGCTATTAGTAAGGAACTTCAGTTCCTTGCGGGACATGGCTTTCACGTTAAGTTGACACAAGAAAGGCATTGCACCTAGCCCCTACACCTCGTGATGTAATGTTGTACCTTATCTGAATGGGAACCGCTATATTTATCGGTGGGTCTAAGTCTTCTAGCAACGCTACATGTAAGTAACTGATAACTGATAACTGATAACTGATTATGGCGGCGACAACTATCTAACTCTTAACGAATGTCCACTCTAGTACCTTGATGGGAGCTTCTTGTAGTGCTTGAGCTAGTTCAGCGCTGCTCTCAAATTTAACTTGGGAAAGGTCGCAGGCTTCGACGTTGACTGTAAATTTTTCGTCTTGGAAAGGCCAAGGTTTGACAACAACCAAGTTATCGCTGCGCTGCATGATGTCATAGCGCTGACCTTCAGGGCCTTTGCTAATTTCTAAAAACCGCTCATCCTCAGGTAGTTCTTGCTGACATAAGATCAGAGAAAGGCGATCGCACCATTGCATAAATGCATAGGCTGCATCAACTTCTTCTTTTTCGATACCTAGTTCTTTGCGCCAACGTTGCTGGTTTTGCAGTTGCTCATCTAATATTTTGTCTAGTTCTGGAAACTGACCCCGGCTTGGCTCATTTAAACGGCTGATGTGCATGGAAATTAGTAGAGCCACCCACCGTCCCCGGTAGCGAGCATTCTTTACCAAATCGGCTAATTTATTAATACCAATTTCTGCATCTTTTTTTGTGGCCAGGGTAAAGTCCAATGGCGCACCGGCTTCAGTCAGAATATCTTCTTCCCACTCTTTTTCTAGATCATCGTGATGAGAAATTGCAGCGATAGTTTCATATAACCTTGCTGGAGCATCTTTACGCCGCCACTGTCCCCCCAGTTGAGCTGCTAGCAAAGCATGAGCGCGGTGATAAATGACTTCCCAACCATTTGGAGTAGCGTTGACAATCACAAATTAATCTCCTGATTCTTAGTTTTGATTTTGAGTTGAATTAATTTCTGAATTCAGAAACATCGGGGTATAGATTGAAGAGGCGATCGCTCTGACTTCTTCAGTGTGGCTTAATATTTATAGCCATTTTCAATTGAGTCTAACTTAGTCCATTATTCATGGCGCTGAGATATATATCTAAAGCGCGTATTGCATCCAAATTAATATCAGCAAATACTGATCCGCTTAAATTCCCGACTTCTTTAAGAAATCGGGAATATTATAGATAAAGTTAAATTTTTGCTCACAAATCCCTGATGTAGACAAACAGTTTAACCATTGCTAAATAAAGTGGGCTGTTTGCCTACCTAACGATTGAGAGTTTTCAAGAAGCTCTAACTGCAATCTATGGAATTAAGAGTGCTTTTCTAACGGATTCGCAATGTATTTGAATGTTGGCTCAGAATTCCAAGGGCCACGCTCGTCTTTACCATCTCCGTCTGTAGATAAGTTGTAGTAGAGAGCAACAGTTTCATCTGGCTTAATATTACCAAAGAACGGATCTGTCAATTTACCCAGCGAATCTAGAGCTTTCATAAACATCTGGGTATGAGAAATTTCTCGTGTCAACAGATGGACTAAAGTTTCTTGGGTTCCTTTATCAGTTGCTAACTTAATCAGTTCTTCGTAAGTCTGACGAGCGCCAGCTTCTGCTGCAACGTTAGCTCTTAAATCACGTACTACATCTCCGCCTTCGTTCAAATAACTTGCAGTCCAAGCATTACCCTGGCTATCTAGAAAATGAGGCCCCATGCCTCGGACTGCAAATAGAGTACTCTTATAAGCCTCTGTTTGATCCGTATTCTTAGTATGAGCTTCAATGAGTTTACCAACCATTTCTAAATGGCTGAATTCCTCGATCGCAATGTCTTGGAGCATGTCTTTAATTCCAGCATTTTCGACATGGAATGATTGAACCCAATATTGAAGTGCTGCACTAAGTTCTCCAGTAGCTCCGCCAAACTGCTCTAAAAGCAACTGAGCAAAACGAGGGTTTGGTTCAGTTACGTTAACTGCATGAATAGGCTCTTTTTTGTGAAAAAACATAGATTTACACTTCCAAAAATTATGATGTTAGAGAATTGAAAAACTATTTTATTGTCTTTCAGCATCTTTCCAAATATAGCTAATTTGAGATTTAATAGCTTCTCAAACTGCTTCACTAAAAGACCAATAAAATAAAGTAGTCATGTCAGTTTTGATAACTGTCAATCAGCGATTAAGCATTGCTGCTTCTTCTGATTAATCCCCAGAGGTAAATAGCAACGATTGCGCCAACCACAGCCACTAAAATACCTGGAAGAGTTAAACCAGCGCCAGCCGCAGTAATTTGGAGATTTCCTGTTCGTAGTAAGGTAAACAGACTTCCACCGACGAAAGCCACAATAATACCCAAAATCATTGTGGAGAGAATTCCACCACCCTGATAACCAGGATGAATAGCTTTAGCGTAAGCATTGCCCGCCGTTAGGCATCGCACCTGCCAAAAAGCCTAAAACTACCCAAGCAAGAATACTCATAACTCCCTCAACAATCCCACTTGTATCTAAGTTATCAACTCTGATTCACAATTCTTTCTACCAGATGGGATAAATGCTAAATCCAAAAGTTAGACAAAAAACTTTACGTCAAGGTTCAGATGGAAATTGGAATTTTTATTTACACGATAAAAAGCCTAAACATAAGTTTTGTCAGATAAATCAGGAGTTATTGAATACACAAGTCTAGACGTTATTTGCTCTAGAATTCATTAAATAATCAATAATATATTTTTTATATCTATCTTAAGATGTAAAAAAATAATCTAACTTTTTGGAGATGCTTTAAAATAATTTGGAATTTGTAATTTATTTTGTAATTAGTTAAATCCCCTCAACCGTATTTTGGCTTAAATCTTTTCCCTCACCCCCAGCCCCTCTCCCAAATTTGGGAGAGGGGAGAAATAATTCTAGTTCGGCGAATCCTAAATGAAGGGATTCGGGGTTAGGGGATGAGGGCTATCAAGTTTTTTGCGCCTGACGGGATGCTCCCATAGTATGTAACCGTTACTTGTATAATTTATATCATAACTACAACTATTGATTACTTATTAAATCCGAATAATCCCTCCCCGCTTTTCGAGAGGCGATTAAGAGGAGCCAGTGCGGTTTTCTGGCTTGGCGCTAGTCTCTTATGCGGACATGGTATCAAATGGCGCGGGAGAATTTTGTATCTCGCATTCTTGTATGAGTATCAAAGATGACGGCAATATTTCTGACTAGTAATCTACCGATATCTGTAATCTGGATCTGATTTTTTGATATACTGACTAGACCATCGGCTTCTAGTGGTTTTAACGCCTCTAGTTCCTCAGAGAAATATTCATCAAAATTGATATCGTATTTGTTTTCAATATCTTGCTTATGCAATTGAAAATGAGACATAATGCCCATGATTACATCGCGTCGGATGATATCGTTTTGAGTAAGTTTAATACCTTTGCTAACAGGTAAAGCACTGGCTGCAACTGACTGATAATAATCCTTTAATTCCTTGTGATTTTGAGCATAAGCATCTTCTAGCATACTGATGGATGTAGAACCAAAACCAAATAGTTCTGTCTCAGCATGGGTAGTGTAGCCCTGGAAATTGCGTTTGAGAGTGCCATTGCGTTGAGCGATCGCTAGTTCATCATTAGTTTTAGCAAAATGATCCATCCCAATAAATAGATATTGGTTATTCGTTAATTCTTCAATGGTCATTTTGAGAATTTCTAACTTTTCCTCGGCTGGGGGTAGCGCCTCTTGAGGAATATTTTTTTGTGTAGGTTTGATCCAGGGTACATAAGCAAAGTTAAAGACAACAATTCGGTCAGGATCTAACTCAACAGTTTTTTTCAATGTCTCCCGAAATGTCTCGCGGGTTTGATAAGGTAAACCATAAATAAGGTCTACATTCACACTTTGAAACTTAGCTTCTTTAACCCAACTCATAACATCAAATAGCATTTCTTCTGGCTGGACACGATTTACAGCTACTTGAACTTGGGTATTAAAATCTTGAATGCCAAAACTTATACGGTTAAAGCCAATTTCTCTGAGAAAGAAAATGTAGTTTTTATCGATATAACGAGGATTAATCTCAATTGATATCTCTGCTTGTGGATCGATGTTGAAATGGCGATTGATCTTTTTCCATAAAAATTCTATTTGGTGACGATCCAAGTAATTAGGAGTACCGCCTCCCCAGTGGATTTGCAGCACTTTTCTATCTCGATCGATTAAAGCTGCGGTGTTTTTAATGTCTTGAGCTAAAGATTCTACGTAAGGTTTGGCAATATTCTTGTTGTTGGAAATTACCGTGTTACAGCCGCAGAAGTAGCAAGCACTTTGGCAAAAGGGGATATGGAAATATAAACTCATAGGAGTTTTGCGTTGATTCGAGGCTGCGATCGCGGCCTTAAAATCAGTTTCAGTAAATGTTTCGCTTAACTCTGTAGCGGGCGGGTAACTGGTGTATCTAGGTGCGCGAGTGTCGTACTTTTGAATCAGATCCAGATCAAACTTGACACCAGGTAATAGAAAAACCATTGAGTTGCTTTCCAGTGAAGAGGGGGATGAGGGGGATGAGGGGGATGAGGGAGCAGGGGAAGAGTAATAACTCCTAACTCCTAACTTTTAACTCCTAACTCCTAACTTTTAACTCCTAACTCCTAACTCCTAACTTTTAACTCCCATGTAGCGAGTGTAGGCATGACCTAGCAATAAGGCTGGTTCACTATCTAAATACTGCTGTATTTCTCCTAAGATTATTTAACTATTAATTTATATATAACTCTAAATTTATTAGTATTTATTTATATTTTTCTAATTTTCTCCCTTAGGCACTTCCCACTTAAATAGTAACAATACTGATTGTGGGATAGGCATTTAAACTCTCCTGAAACAACGCATAATAAGTTTATTTCTCACAATTTACTCTCAATAATTTAACTGATGTCTACAAAGAGCTATTTATGCTTATATAACTTTTAAAGGATGAAATAATCAAAGGATTCTTATGGTTAAGTCTTTAGAAACCCCCGAACCTGAGTTGCTAAAACCAGGTGTAAAAGCGCCTGTTCAAGAAACATTATTAACACCCCGGTTTTATACTACTGACTTTGAAGCTGCGGCGCAATTGGATATTTCGTCCCAGGAAGCTGAGTTACTGGCAATTGTAGAGGAATTACGAGCTGACTATAACCGTCATCACTTTGTCCGTGATGAAGAATTTCAGCAGTGTTGGGATCACATTGATGGAGAAACGCGCGTCGCCTTTATTGACTTTTTGGAACGTTCTTGCACTTCAGAGTTTTCTGGGTTTCTGCTGTTTAAAGAGTTATCACGCCGTCTGAAAAACCGCAATCCGATTTTGGCGGATGCTTTTAATTTTATGGCGCGGGATGAAGCACGCCATGCAGGATTTTTAAATAAGTCAATGGCAGATTTTAATCTTTCCCTCGACTTAAGTTATTTAACTAAAAATCGCACTTATACCTTCTTTCCGCCAGAGTGGATTATTTACGCAGTCTACCTATCTGAGAAAATTGGCTACTGGCGCTACATCTTGGTGTACCGCCACATGGAAAAACATCCAGAACACCAAATTTATCCTTTGTTTCGCAAGTTTGAAAGTTGGTGTCAGGATGAAAATCGACATGGAGATTTCTTTAAAGCGCTGCTGCGATCGCAACCTCAATTATGGAACAATTGGAGAGCTAGATTATGGGTGCGTTTCTTTTTACTGAGTGTTTTTGCTACTCATACCTTGACAGTATTTGAACGCGCTACGTTTTATCAATCCATTGGCATAGATCCGCGCGAATATAATACCAGAGTCATTCAAGAGACGAATAACACCGCCGCGCGGGCATTTCCTTTGATTTTGAATACAAATCATCCAGAGTTTTTCCGGCGGTTGGAGAAGTGTTCTGACCTTAATTTGAAATTAGCAGAGATTAACAACAGCGATGCCTACGGCGGCAAGCTACGCTCACTAGTTGTCAAATTCTGCCAAAAATTACCCTTGATAGTCTCCATTGTTGGGCATCTATTGCAGACTTACCTAATTAAACCCGTTGATGCTGAATCATTGAGAGGGACAGTTCATTGAAAAAGTCAGGAAGTTCTGCTTAATGGAGTTGGAACCCCCCAGATTTATTCGCAAGGAAGGTTAATTACCTTGAGTCTTAATGGGAAATAGCAATCCTATTTGATTTGCAAACAGCGACAGGCTCAGATCCCTGACTTGTTTAATAAGTCGGGGATGTTTTTGTTCATAACTCCTGCACGGATTGTTATAGCAACTTGCGTTATTATCCAATCTCTTTGTGTGGTGAATGCTCTATCATACTCTCCTGAAACATTTGGTTTAAGTAATACAACGTTTGAGTTAAATCAATTCCTTTTTCGCGTTCCAATAACAATGCCAGTTCTGCAACAGTTTGACACTTTCCGAACGCAAATTCTACTATTTCTTGAAGTTGTGGTGTGCCATCAAAGGTATGCTTCACCGATTGGGATGACAAGTGAATAGCATCTTCATCCTTCTCATATTTTAAATCCGGTCTAAAACTGATGTTATGTTGCAAGCTCAAGGTTAGTGGCATGTGCTTCTTAATCATTTGCTTTAGAACTATATGCAGTTCAGAAGCTGTATTGAAAGTAGCTTCATCGTAAACGCGATATCCTAAAGGCCATGTTTCATCGGCATTACATGGACTGATCAACTTAACAGTCAAGTCTACCATGTTTAACAAAAACCCAGAAACACAAGCAATGGTATCAGAAACGTAAGAACCATCATAAGTATGAAAATGATTGGACGCTTCTACCCGCTTGCGAAAACGCTCCTCACGCGCTCTCCCTGCGTAAGCTTTCGCGCCAAAAGCCTCATCATTTTGGCAGATAAGCTCAACAGACATCAATTCTTCAGCACTAAACTCCTGATGAACTTTATCAAACTCTTTGAGAGTCAAAAGCGAAAAACGTTCCACTACGCCGTTTTTTTCTTTAGACAATTTTAAGAGATTCTTAGTTCGTTGAGGATTCCTCATGGCTGATGCTGTAGTAGTCTGAGGAAGATTATTTAAGACTGCATGAAAGTCAATCAGGAAATGTTCATAATCAGGATTATCCAGAGGATCTGTCGCCCAATAACAAAATCCCTGACTCGCTCCTGGGCCAATTACTTCCCTGAGAACTTCTAGTACTTGACGCCAAAGACGAGCATTGTCTTCACTATAATAAAAAATACCTTCTAGACGCTGGGCTGCTACTCCACAAAACCAACATCCCACTGAACAGCCTTTAGAAAGCTCTATTGCGAAAGGGGCATGAACAATACTATGTGCTTTTTCAAAACCACATTCGCTAGATATACGACGGATTTGGCGCGATCGCCAGGCTTTAAATAATGGATCAAGTGGAACTCCTTCTTCCCGTACCTTGTCCCGGTATTCCAAGCTCTCACTGATATATGCGTCGTATTGTTTTACTTTGAGAGGGATTGGTCTATCTGGGTCATAAGTTTGGAGAAATTCGATGTCCCATAACAGCCTGATTTCTTCTGGATCTATATCAAGGTTATATTTACGCGTCATGCCATAAGGGTCAAATGGAAGAGTTTCCCGAAATTCACGATCGGCAGACCACCTTTCTAGAAATCGTTTAATCTTTGCTATGGTTGCAACATAGTCTGTATCAATATTTTGCTGATTGCCTAATAAGAGTTTTATATCCCCTGTTTTCAACCCTTCCTCAATAGAAATTGTTGTCATCTCCCAACTATTTTTTTCGGCGATTTGCATAGATTATTCCGTTTTTTTCTGTTAAATTTTTCAGTTATTGCACTTTTCTAGAGTGGCACAAGCAACATAGCTCATCAGTTAAAGGTTAAGCTTCTAAACAATTTGTCAATAAGTAATATAGGAATTAGGTTTGTTTGATTTTTTCAAAACTCTAAGTATCTGTAAGTAGGGCTATACCTTACAAAGCCCTGATATGTAAAACATACCATTTACTACGTGTATTTCAAAAATCAAATAGTAGCCTTATTAAGTAGTTGATTTACAAAATAATTACTATTCACAAGAATAATTTGGTCTTAACCTTTCACCGATGAAGATAGCTAACCTGTTACAGCAACTTTAGTTTTTGTTACTACAGCTGCGACAGTAGCTATAAGTACCTGTTTAGCAGCTACTAGCTGCGAACTTACAACCGATGGTATACCTCCGTGTATTGCTTCCAAGGTAGATTCAGTAAGAAAATCTTCATGAGGAATAGGTAAAATAATAAATTGCAAATTTTCAGTATTTTGAACAAGAACTATTTCTTGTTTTGGCTGGAGTGGCAGTAAATTTTGTATGCCTCCGATCAGATCATTATAGTCATTAGTAGAAACTTCTTGCGGAAAGACGATGTATTGACGTTGAGAAGTATTTTCTAGTACCTGAATTTCTATGGTTTCAGGAATGTTATCTACACCAGCTTCTCGCAAAATCCTTTTCGGTTCAGCAATGAACATTGATTTATATTGCGAATCATCCCAAGCCTTGGTAATTACATCTGCAACAATAAGTCGGTTTTTATCAATATTAAACCAAGCAACCATCTTCTACACCTACATTAAGTAACATTCATAAGTTAGATGATCATGCAAAATAATCAAATTTAAAATACAGTATTTTTAGTGATTAGTAACTTATTTTTCGCTTTTGCACAAAATATTATAGCGTTTCCTATTCGCACAGCCTTGTGATATCGTGTCCGGTTAAAGACTTATCATTAAGGCTGCAAGGGGGCAGTTCTTACTGTTCTTGCTGGGGGAAAGAGTTTGAGCCTTGTTTACTTTTATTCACACAGTTTGGTTTGATTGCGCCTACTTACTTATACCCTCTTAGGATGAGCAACAATAACCGATGCTCCAGAATTTATAATTACACACTCTTAATACCATGAAAAGTCAAGCTCAGATCGCCGACTTCTTCAAGAAGCCGGGGATGTTTTTGTTCATAACTTGAACAAAGCTACAACCAACGTTGTTTTTTAGCATAGATAATACTACCAATCACAATTAATGCCATCACGCAGATCACCGCAGGATAAGCCCAAGGTTCCTCTAATTCCGGCATATATTTGAAGTTCATGCCATAAAAACCAGACATGAAAGTGATTGGTAAAAATATAGTCGAGAGAATAGTCAAACGATTAATTCGTTCACCAGTTTTGCTAGCAATATTATCGCGTTGAATTTCCATTAATTCTGACATCCAGGCTCTCAAAGCTTGATATTATTGCCAGAGTTTATCAACGTGATGAACTAATTCTTGATTGAATAGTTCCTTCACTGGTTGGGTTATCCATTGGAAATTTTTACGTAAGTCCTATATTTAATTCACGTTCCTTAAAATGGTATTACTAGTATTGAGTCATAGCTCAATTTTTTTCTCTTTTACCAGATTTAGGGCGGGTAGTTGTCGCTGGTGCTGAATTATTTTGCAGAATTGCAATTTCCCTCTGTGCATCTTGATAACTATCTTGTTCCCCTTGCTGTTGGAATAGTTTTGCAGCTTTTTTGAAATCTGCGATCGCTCCCTGTTTATTTTTCTGTTTAGTGCGAATCACGCCGCGATTATAATAGGCTAAGGCATTGTTAGAATTAATTGCGATCGCTCGTGAATAATCTTGATTTGCAGCTTTTTTATTTCCCAGTTCGAGATAAGCATTACCACGGTTGTTGTAAGCCACTACATCATTAGAATCTAATTTTAGCGCTTCGGTGTAATCTTCAATAGCGCCTTTATAATCTCCGAAAGAAAAGCGGTGAATACCTCTATGGATGTAAGCTGCACTAAATTTAGGATCAATCTGTAAAATAGCGTTGTAATCTTCAGTAGCTTCGAGGTTATCTCCTATATCGCTGTAAATATCACCACGATTAAGATAAGCTTCTATGTATTTGGGATTGATGTTAATTGCGTCCGTATAATCTTTAATTGCTGCATCTTTTTGGTTATTAATAGATTGAGTTAAACCTCTTTGATAATAACCTTTAGCATCACTAGGATTAATCTTAATTACTGTATCAAAATCTTGGATTGCTTCAAGTCTTTGTTTGAGGCGACGGTGAATAATCCCTCGCTGCAAGTAAGCTTCGGTATACTGAGGTTTGAGAGCGATCGCTTTGCTAAAATCTTCAATTGCTCCTTTATTATCCTTCAGTTTAGTACGGGCTAACCCCCGGCCATAATAAGCATAAGCATCCTGAGAATTTAACTTAATCGCTTGGGTATAGTCTGCGATCGCTTCTTTGTACTTACCTAATTCAGACAAAGCAAATCCTCGGTCAAAATAGGCATTAGCATCTTGAGGATTGAGTAAAATAGCTTGGCTAGAATCTGCTTGTGCTTGCTCGTAGTCTCCTAATCGATAATAAGCATCGCCTCGCCTATTATAAGCCAAAGCATTTTTTGGATCTAATTCAATCGCCTGATTGAAATCTTCAATTGCTCCTTCATAGTTTCCTGCATCATATTTATTGACTCCCTCTTGATATAATGTCTGTTGAGCATTTGTTAGAAATTTTGGCAACCTCAGTTGCCACGCCCCAACACCAAGTGTGATACACCCAGCTACTCCAGTCAGAACTAGTAATAATTTTTTCTGATGCTGTTTTTCCCGATTGCGTTCAAGATTTGTTATCTTTTTCAGATCGTCTAAAACTTCGGTTGCATATTGGTAGCGCTTACGATAGTCAAAACGCACCATTCTATTAATAATTATTGCTAATTTTTTGTTAACTTTTAGATTTTTGTTTCGCCAAACTATTTCACCTGTTAGCCGATTTTTCTGAGTTCGTAAATTAGATATTTCGGTTCCAGATAAACCTAAAAGGGCTGCGATCGCAACCATACCTAAAGCATATATATCGCTGTTGTATTTCAGATTGCCGTTAACTTGTTCTATAGGCATATATTCGATATTTTCAATGGTATTAGTCATGGCTTCATTAATCCCAAAATTAACCAAAACTAATTTTTTGTCTGATTCACGGCGAATAATATTAGCTGGTTTAATATCCCGATGAATCACGCCATAGCTATGTACAATCACTAAAATTTCTAATATATCTGATAAAAGACTAATTACTTGGTCTTCCCTTAAAGGTTGTCCTTGAATAATTTCATCGGTTAAAGGATTCCCGGCGATCAATTCTTGGACTATATATAATTCTTGATTTTCTTCAAAATAAGCAATTAGCTTTTGAATTTTTTCGTGTTTCTGTCCTAGTTTTTCTAAAGTTGCTGCAAGACTGGCAAACAAATGGTGTAAAATTGTTAAATTTTGAGGATTGTTACTAGGAGGACATAATTGTTTTACTATAAATTGGCTGCCAGCAAGATTAACATCTTCAACTAGATAGGTTTTTCCCTTTTCACCATCATTGAGAACTTTAATTATTCGATAACGTTCATTTAGTAAATGACTATTCATCAATATAAATATAGTCTGATAAATTGTTTTATTATAGCTTAGAGGATGAATGAACAAGTTTTGGGCGAATAGAATTATACACAAACTTTCGTCCGCCTTTCCTTCGGAACGCCAGCCGAACGCGCACTAATACAAAATCAGCAATTTAAAACCCACGGAGGTGGGTTTCGTCTGTGTAGACGCGATTTCTAATCGCCCAGGTAAGTAACTTTATAATGTTCTATCGCAATAGATAATCAGCAATTCAAAATTCAAAATTTAGTTCTAGGCTGGGACGACAAATTTCTCACTACCAGCCAGTCCAAAAGCAGCATGAATAGCCTGCAAAGCTTTAACACCTTGCTCTTGTGCCACGACACAGCTAATTTTTATTTCTGAGGTAGCAATCATTTGAATATTAATTTGGTCTTCGGCTAGTGCTTCAAACATTTTAGCGGCTACACCTGGTTGTCCCACCATACCTGCACCTACAATACTGACTTTAGCGATCGCACTATCTAAAATAATTTCACCCCATCCTAATTCTGCTGCTACTTCGGTAAGCATTTCTTTTGCATTTTCCCCATCGATCCGCGACACTGTAAAGGCAATATCTCGTCTGGGAACACCATCAATTACCCGACAGCGCTGAGATTGGATAATCATATCAACGCTGATATTATGCTGCGCTAACAGTCCAAACAACTTCGCCGCCATCCCCGGCCGATCTGGTAATTGGCGAATCGCAAGACGCGCTTGATTCAAATCGAGAGCGACACCGCGAACGGGGGGTGGGGAGTGAGGAGTTAGGAGTGAGGAGTTAGGAGTGAGGAATTCTCCTCTGCTAAGAGCTTCCTGCTCCCCTGGCTCTATCTCAAAGGCGCTGCGGAGTGCGTTGACGGCGCGATCGCATTCGGCTGCATTGACTACGCAACTTACTTTGACTTCGCTGGTGGAAATCATCTGGATGTTCACGCCTGCTTCTGCTAGGGTAGCGAACATCTTCGCAGCTACACCAGGACGGCCAATCATTCCTGCGCCTGCGATGCTGACTTTGGCAATGTTATGTTCTACCATTACCTCGGCTTCGTCAGATTTGGGGTTAGATTGACTTCTCAGTGCTGGGGCGATCGCTGCTGTTACTGCTTCTGCCCGTTTTAATATTGGTGTGGTGACAGTAAAGGCAATGTCATTACTGTTACCTTCATGAACTGACTGAATAATCAAATCTACGTCTATTTTTTGCCGAGAAATTTCCCCAAATAACCTTGCTGCTATACCTGGTTTATCGGGTACGCGCAACAAAGCAACCTTTGCTTGGTTAGTGTCAAATTCTACAGCATCCACGGGGAGGGCAATTTCTAGATTGATTAGCGATCGCCCTTGGGGTTTGGCTGATGTTACCCAAGTACCGGGGGCATCCGTCCAGCTAGACCTAACTACTAAGGGGACACCATAGTTGCGGGCAATTTCCACAGCGCGGGGATGCAGCACTTTTGCCCCTAAGCTAGCTAATTCCAACATTTCATTGCAGGTGATGTCATCCATCAACTGGGCTTCGGGAACTAAACGGGGGTCTGTAGTTAAAATCCCTGGAACGTCTGTATAAATTTCACAAAAATTCGCTCGTAATGCGGCTGCGATCGCCACCGCCGAAGTGTCAGATCCACCACGCCCCAAAGTTGTAATTTCCATTTCTCCGGCGCTGGATGTCCCTTGAAAGCCCGCTACTACAACTACTTTTCCGGCATTTATGTGACGAATTAGGCGAGTAGTTTCAATATGTAAAATCCGAGCGCGGCTGTGTTCGGCTTCGGTAACAATTCCTACTTGAGCGCCAGTCATCGAAATTGCTGGTTGTCCGAGTTCCTGCAAAGCCATACTAAGTAAAGCGATGGTGACTTGTTCCCCAGTAGAAAGCAGCATATCCATTTCCCGGCGGTTAGGATTTGCAGAAATTTCATTAGCGAGTTTGACGAGTCCATCGGTGGTTTTGCCCATTGCCGAAACTACTATTACAAGCGAGTTTCCAGCTTTAACAGTTTTATAAATACGCCCTGCAACAGCTTGAATACGTTCGACTGAACCGACAGATGTACCACCGTATTTCTGAACTATGAGCGCCATAACTTTTATGCAATTCCCTTGTGTCTGCTTTGATCAATGCCCCGCCAGGTTAAAAAGCCTTGAAGACTTATCAGTTATATAGTTTACTAAATATCGTGCAGAATGCCCCATCTAATCTTCAGCCTTATGCACGAAATACATTTAAATGTGCAACAGCTTATACCTGGAAACGTCGTTTGCTTTGGCATGGTGATTATTTTTTGGGGATGCTTTCATAAGCTTTTAGTCATTAGGGATTTGTCAACTACCTTTAGTACTCCAAGTCACGCATTCACGCATAATTGTATTTTGAGCTTCTTGCGGCATTTTAAATGGTATATTTATATCCGCATTGCGGCACTAGTTAGTTTTTATTTTTATGACTCTAAATGTCGAGTGTGGTATTAGTCGTATACTGAACACAATAAATCATACAGAAAATTCATAATTAGCAATAAATTACCGCCAATTTAAAGATGACTTTAAAAATGATTTAATAGATATATTTTGTGAGAAAGTTAATACAAAGGTATATTCACTGATTTCAAATTCATGGATTCTTTATCAATCAATTCCTTACTTGAAGAGTTAAAAAACCCGGATGCCACAGTCCGCGAAAAAGCAACCAGAAAAATCTGGCGGATTTGGTTTCAGCAAAAGGGAATTTATGGGCTGGAAATAATTGATCGCAGTCAAAAGTTACTAGATGCGGGTGAAATTACCGAAGCCGAAACAGCGCTGACAGCACTAATCAAAGACCAGCCAGATTTTGCCGAAGCTTGGAACCGCCGTGCTTTTCTTTATTACAGTATTGGAGATTATCAAAAATCTTTGGCAGATTGTCAGATGGTTGTGCAGATAAATCCAATACATTTTGGAGCGCTTCATGGTATGGGTTTGTGCTATGCAGCACTAGGAGAGTATGGTGAAGCCATTAAAGCTTTTAAAAGTGCTTTAGAAATTCAGCCCTTTTCGCTAGTGAATCAAAAGTTGATTCTAGAGTGTACCTTTAGATTCAGCTACAACGGCAAATAGAAGAGAACATCATACTGTTTTATGAATCCGTCATTACCCTCATCAACAGCAATTCATCGCCTTAGCCTTCCCGACCTCAAAGACAACTGGGTTGGGTGTATTAATTTTTGTCGGCTTGAGTGCCTTATCTGACTTGATATTAAGTAAGTGAAAGTGCTGTGAAAGATGAGAATTAAGATTTTAAAACGCAAAGGTACGCAGAGGGAAGCGCAAAGGGGCGCAGAGGACTTAATTCTCTACGTTACTCTGCGTAAACCTTTGCGTACCTTTGCGTTAAAAAAAGGATATAGGGACTCACCCAGTATTTTTGATAGTTGCTGAATCGAGTTTGGAATTCTTACCCAGTTTGGTACAGCAATATGGCGGCCAGATCCTGAGCAGTTAAAATTTAAGAAAATAGTTGACCCATATCGGTTGATGAATCCCGGTAAAAGCAAGGTTCTTCAATTCCAAATTCAAAATTAGCAAACTACAAAAAACACACATCAGAATTTTTTCTGTATATTTGTGTAACTTCGCTTCAAAAAGCTAACTATTAGGCGTTTATAATTTGTGGTTTGATTTCAATACCCGTGGGGATAACCCAAAATCCAACATCCCAAAATCGCCCATGATTGAAATTGACGGTTCCTACGGAGAGGGAGGCGGACAAGTTCTTCGCACTTCCTTAAGTCTAGCGGCTATCACTGGCGAACCCATACGAATTTCAGGCATTCGCGCTGGACGCAAAAAGCCAGGATTAGCAGCACAACATTTAACAGCAGTTCGGGCTGCGGCGAGAATTTGCAATGCCCAACTACGCGGTGATGATTTGGGTTCAATGCTGCTGGAATTTATACCAGGTAGTGCTGTGCAAGCTGGAACTTATACCTTTGATGTTAGTAAAGCACAAGTTGGTGGTTCTGCGGGTGCGATCGCTCTAGTTTTACAGACAATTCTGTTACCTCTGGCCCTAGCATCTGGCAATTCCCAAGTAACTCTAAAGGGTGGAACTCATGTAAACTTTAGCCCGACAGTAACGTACATTGAGCAAGTTTATTTACCAATATTGCAACGCATGGGTGTAGAATCCCAAGTCAAGTTAGGCGCTTGGGGGTGGTTTCCCCAAGGTGGCGGAGAGGTAGAATTACAGGTGACTGGCGGTGGTAAACTCAACGGGATCAACTTGCTAGAACGGGGAAACTTACAACAGGTGCAAGGGCTAGCAGTGGTAACCGAATTGCCTTCGCATATTCCCCAACGAATGGCGAATCGTGCCGAGAGTTTGTTACGGTCAGCCCATTTAAAAGTTACTATACACGCTTTGCGAGAAAGAGGTGTAGCACCCGGGGCGGGTATTTTTTTAACTGCTGAGTATCAAAACAGCTTGACTGGCTTTGGTGGATTTGGGAGATTACGGTTGTCGGCGGAGACAGTTGCAGAAATTGCTTGTCAGCAACTGCTTGAGTTTCATCAAACCGGCGCAGCAGTGGATGAACACTTAGCAGACCAGTTATTATTACCGGCTGCTTTAGCTTCACAGGAAAGTCATTACCGGGTGGCTGAGGTGAGTAGACATTTAACGACGAATGCAGCAGTAATTGAACAATTTGGGTTAGCGCAGATTAGAGTAAATGAAGCTGAGAAAATCGTGTCGGTAATTCCTGTCTTGATGCAGATTTAATACTCACAATATTAAAGCTTTTCCCTAAAAGCGATCGCTAGTCACAAATGAAGCACAAGTTAATATACCAGGACTTACGCACAGGTAACGGAAAATCGAACCACAGAGACGCAGAGTCCACGGAGGAATAAGAGTTTGAGAGGTTTTTTGCGTAAGTCCTATATACTAGGTTAGGCAAAATACCTTGCAGTCGTAATACTTTACCCACATCCCCAATAACAAAATCACGTATGGGTACACAACTACATAGAAATTTGCCTCATTTCCAAGAGTGGAATGGCTGACATGGCTGAAAAAACAAGGAATTGATGATGCACTGATCCAACCTTACTCAGGACATTCGTCTCGTCAGTCGCTGGAAGTGTACTCACGGTTGTCAATAGGGGAAGCTCAAAAAGAATACGACGGGGTGATGGGAAAGTTTCCAGTTTAATACTTCTGTACTACTTTGCCCCTGGTGACAGCTTCCGTAACACTACCCCGATCGCTCATGTATAAAGGATAATAAGCGTGCGATGTCTGTTCGTCCAAGTGCGATCGCTAATTTTGTAGAGATTATCACTTATATAAGGTATCCAACAAAACAATGATGACTGGTTTTACCCAACTCAAACCCCAGTTCGTAACTCATTTAGGATTGCTATATCAAAAGTTTTATTTAATTTATTTGACTTGACTTGTATGAATATTAATCAGCCGCTTCAGTACATTCTCAAACTATGCCTTCTAGCAACAATTGTTAACAGTCTAGCTGTCAATGTTGTTGCTGCTGAAGTACAAACTTTTGGCCAAGATGGTAGACATGGGGTAGATGGTCGCTCTGGACGAGATGGGAACTCTACTACCGAGCAAATAATTCGCGCTAGCGAACAACTACAACCGATTGACCTCTCCGGTACAGATGGTGAAGCGGGAGAATCTGCTACCTCTGGTGAACAAGCTTCTGGATGCCAACAACCGCAGGATGTAACAGTGAATGTATGCGGTGCTAAAGGCGGTAATGGCGGTAATGGTGGTCATGGTGGTAATGGTGGTAATGGCGGTAATGCTACTGTTTACTTTGAGTCATTATCTCAACTCAAGAATGTGGTGTTACGTAATCGGGGCGGGAGGGCAGGTATTGCAGGAAAGGGCGGACAAGCAGGTAGTGGATGTAACTGTACTCAACCGCGCTGGACTGTAAACTATTGCACTTGGGCATTGATGGCGCAACAAATCAATGTAGCTAATCCCCAGTGGCAAGAAATTAACAGAGAATTATTTCGCTGTTCGGGTGATGCGTTCTATGACGAACAACAAAATCGACCCCAGCAGCTTCCAAATTTAGATCCAAACTACCGCTATGGCTGGAAATATATTGGTCTATCACAGCAGAGAGGTTTTACTTGTGAGAATGGCCTTATTGGTCAACCGGGACGCAACGGTAGAGATGGGGAACCTGGTAGTTACGGTCAAGTATTGTTAGTCAAGGGTACAGAAATTCCTCAAGAACAAATTAGTTATGGCAATCGCGTTAGCCTGTTAGTCGATCGAAGCATTGGGCTGATCAAGAAAAATTTGTCGAAAAAAACGGGGCTACGGAGTCTACTTGGTACTGGTTCGGATGTCCGAGATCGTTACCGTTTATTAGAAACCGTCCAAGGTTCTTTTAAAGTGTCTTGGCAAACTGTTAAACGCCCACAAGATTTAGGAGATCCTCTGCTCAAAGCTGAAATTACTGAATCGGGAAAATTGCAATTTTATATTCCAGGCACATTGGAATATAAACTCAATAATTTGCAAAACCAAACCGAAATTGCGATTACTGGAGGTATTCACCCTAAACGTTTAGGACGTTTTAAATTTAAAGGATTTGATCGCTTCCCCGATCCCCGCAATTTTACTCTTCTAGATGAAGGTAAGCTTCAGGGCGAGTTAAAAACGGTTAAATTGACAATTATTTTGTCCCAGAACAATTCCAAACTCAGCGAGATGTCTTACCCACTTGTTCCAAATCGGCTCTATCCTCACTGGGCCGATGCTTACCCTGTCAATTTGGGCGATCGCTTTGATTCTTGGCTTAAACCAGGGCAACCTGTTGAGTATGAAATTCGCATTGAACAAACTACCCGTTCTGGAGTCACCTATACATCTGGAATGAAAATTGGCTTCGTTGTAGATAAAGCTTCTCATTCTCCCGATATTCAATACTACTCAGGAAAGACACTAACAGATATTTTAAGGCTTATAAGTAACTAGGCAGGCAATACTTCTCGCTTAAAAACAAAAGCAAAGCAAGGTAAAGTGATAATTGTTCACTCACAAGTGTGTTCGGAAAAACTGGTGCGGCTAATTTAGGTTAAGTCAGTTTGCGATCGCAAATACAAGTCCCTCCCCTGCTTCCCCTGCTCCTTTAAGGAACTATGTTCAGTTTAGGTCCCCAGCAAGACAGGCAGCGCGAATTGAACGCCTAAATCTAAATCCCCCAAAGTAATGCGAGACCCAAACCGTCCCCACAACAGCACTCTTCGTCACAAAACGTAATTGCGAATTGCGAATTGCGAATTGCGAATTGTTTTAACTCCCCTTCTTCTCTTGCCGTTCTTTGAGTTTCAGCATAATTTCTGCGTGCATCTCGCGGGTAATTGGGTAAAAATACGTTAAAACTAAGCCACAAAGCAAACAAATTATAGGTAGAGGCCCAACAGCAATGCGAATCGCAAATAGTGCAGATTCAGGTTGGATGGGTGGTGGACTTCCGGCTACAGATGCTTTGAAACCGGCTACTTGCAAAGCATTTCCCACCAAAAACAGCCCGAAAGCTAAACCAAATTTTTGTAACAAAACCATGAAGCCATAAAAAATGCCTTCTCTGCGTTGTCCAGTTTGCAGTTCATCTAATTCAATCACATCTGGAATCATCGACCAGGGAATTAGATAAGCTGTGGAGACACCAATACCAGCCATAACAGCCATCACATACATCAAAACTATTTGACCTGGTTGTAGGAAAAATAGTCCGGCGACGGCTATTATCCATAAACTCATTCCTAGAAAATAAACAACTTTTTTCCCGATTTTTTTACTCAGCGCCTCCCAGACAAATAGCATCAGCAAGGCAGTTGCTTGCACTGTAATCAGCATTATCTGCCCATCTGATTCAAATTTGAGACCCATACAATAGACTACAAAATAGGGAATAATGCTAGCTGTAATCTGCACACCTAGCCAAGAAAAAAGATAGATACCAACAACAAATAGAAAAGGTCGGTTGCTAAAGACAATTTTTAGCTGTTCAAAGAACGAGAGAGACGCAGGTTCCTCAGTTTGGATGCGTTTCGACTCAAAAGCCAGGATGCGATCGCGGACTCCAAAAACGCACCAATATAATCCTAAAATCGAAATTACAGTACAAACTGCTGCTAAAACGAGATATGCTTGTTGGATATTTGCAATTTTGCTAAGAATAATTAGCCCTAAAATCAATGACAGAATGCTACCACCAATCGAAAATGTAAAGCGATAGCTGTTAAGGCTGGTACGTTCGTCATAATCTTGAGTTAATTCTGGAGTCATCGCCGTATAAGGCAAATTTACAACCGTGTAAAAGGACTGAGATAGCACCCCAATCACTACGTAATACCAGAATAACGGCCAAATATTATCACTCTGATTTGCACTAAAACGCGGTACAATCCACTGCAAGAAGAAGAAAATCCCAAACGGGATTGCTCCATAAAACATCCAAGGAAGACGACGACCCCAACGCCGAGATTTCGTTTTATCACTCAGGAACCCGACAAGCGGATCATTTACGCCATCCCAGATTTTGCCAATCATCAAAATACTGCCAGCTAAACCCGCAGGGATACCAGCGACATTGGTAAAGAAAATCAGCAGATGAAACAGGGAGATACTTGCAGTAATTGCTGGGCCTAAATCCCCTGCCCCATAAGCCAGCTTTATTTTCAGGTCAAGTTTTTTACTCTTAAAATCTCGTTGGCTATCGCCATCAGCAACAGAATCGTTCATAAAACTTTGCACTCATACTAAAATAAAAAGTCTGCAACGCCGAATAGCCCGTCGTAGACAGTTTGGCGTAAATCAAGCTACCATTTTAAAACTTGCAAAAGCCTTGATATACAAAACTTTTAACTTTTGACTTCCGCCACTCCCCTTAGACTTATGCCAGACCTTTATGTTTCTTGGTCAGATTATCACCAAAAAATTGAACAACTGGCTATTCAGATTTATGAATCCGGTTGGGAATTTAACCAGATTATCTGTCTTGCCAGAGGAGGACTACGAATTGGAGATATTCTTTGCCGTATATACCAGCAACCACTGGCAATTTTAGCAACCTCATCTTACAGTGGCGCTCTTACGCAAGCAAGAAGTAATTTAATTTTCTCCCAGCACTTGACAATGACTACCGAAAAGTTAGGTTCGCGTATTCTCCTAGTGGATGACTTAGTAGACTCTGGCATCACACTGGAACAAACTATACCTTGGCTGAAGCAAAATAATCATTCCCCAATTGAAGAAATTCGCACTGCCGTACTTTGGTATAAAGCCTGTTCTGTTCTAAAACCCGATTATTATGTTGATTACTTAGCTGACAATCCCTGGATTCACCAACCCTTTGAACACTACGAACAGATAAACCCCGCAGAACTAGCGGCTAAGGTAAATAAAGTTAGGAGTTAAGAGTGATGAGTGAGGAGTTATTAATTCCTAACTCCTAACTCCCAACTCCCAACTCCTAACTCCTAACTCCTAACTCCTAATTCCTAACTCCCAACTCCCAACTCCTAACTCCTAATTCCTAACTCCTAACTCCCAACTCCCAACTCCTAACTCCCAACTCCCAACTCCCAACTCCTAACTCCTAACTCCTAACTCCTAACTCCCCAAATTTAGGACTCCACCACCCTTTTGGTGTATTAAAATAAGCCACATCTTTATGTTTGGTATCTTTACGCGATCGCGGGTCAGAACATCGCAACATGGTCTTACTCTGACCCTCTTTGATATAACTGTATTCCTCTAAAGGTTTCTTACATACTGGACAGGGATATGCTGTAACCTTGTTGGGAGGCTTTTGTTGATTTTCAGCGTGGACTGCTTTAGTTTGTGGTGGCTGCCAAGTTTTGTTAAAGTCGCTCCAAAACAACACGACATTTTCACAACCTTTTGTGCATTTGAGGAAATATTTCTTTTTAACCTTAGTACTCGGAATTTTAGCGAGAAAATTGCTGCATTCAGGGCATCGCGTTTTGGAAGTTTCATATTTGCGCTCACTCATAACATGAGCTTTACCTGTTGAGGAACTTGCAACTACAGTTTTAGCTTTGGAAAGCGCTGGTATAAAGTAATTCTGATTCCAACTAGTTAAATAATGCTGCCAAGAGTTTTTTCCTTCAGAAATTGCATCAAGAGCATCCTCCATTTTCGCTGTGAATTCCGCCTCTAATAAATCCGGCAGTGCTTTCAGCAAAAAAGCATCAACTTCTAACCCTAACGCTGTTGGTTGAAGATGGTCTTTTTTCAACTCGACATAATTTCGTTTTTTTAAAGTAGCAACAGTCGGAGCATAAGTACTTGGGCGACCAATTCCTTTACGTTCCATTAGTTGCACTAATTTTGGTTCACTATAACGGGGTGGTGGCTGCGTCTGCTTCTGCTCATGTCCCGCATTCTCCAGTTTCAGCGCTTGTCCCTGCTGTAATGAAGGTAAAATACTATCCTTGCTGAGATTATTCCAGTACCGAGCATAACCGTAAAATTCAATCACTTGCCCTCTAGCTGACCACAGTAGAGAACCAGACCGAGTAATCACCTGAGTTTTACGCAATTGAGCAGCACGACACTGAGAGGCAATTGAGCGTTTCCAGATCATCACATACAAATTAAACTGATCGTCAGGAAGTTCTAAACGCAATTGAACTGAGGGACGAAACACATCCGTTGGACGAATCGCTTCATGTGCTTCTTGAGCCGATTTGCTACTACGATGCTTGGCTACTTGCTGCGGTACATTCTGCGGGTCATTTTGCTCTAACCATTGGCGGGCGCTGGCACAAAATTCTGGACTCAGCATTACTGAGTCTGTTCGCATATATGTAATCAACCCTGCCTCATAAAGCTTTTGGGCTACAATCATGGTTTTGTCGGGAGCAAACCTCAGTTTTGAACCGGCTGCTTGCTGAAGGCTGGAAGTTGTAAATGGTGGCGGTGGCTGGCGGTTAACAATTTTTCCTTCAAAATGAATCACCTGATGAGGATGTCGCTGTGCTTCTTCAACTAAACGTGTAGCCTCTGCTTCGGAAAGAACACGCTTAGACTCTGGTGTTTCTGGACTATTACCTACCTTCGCGTCATCATGAGTTTCAGTTTCTTGCTCTGCTGCATCTTTTGCAGAATCAACCGTCCCTTTGTAAAAAGCCCGAAATCCTTCAGCATAATCTACCCAAACACTCCAGTAATCTTGGGGGACAAACGCCAGAATTTCGTTTTCTCGCTGACAAATTAAGTGCAACGTGGCGCTTTGGACTCTACCAACACTCTTAGCGCCGTTATTCAATGCCCAAACTAAAGGGCTACCCTTATAACCTACCAACTTATCTAGGCAATCTCGGCACAGCCCTGCACCGATTAAGTTTTGGTCTAGTTTTCTAGGATTAGCGATCGCACTCTGCACCGCCGATGCTGTAATCTCAGTATAAATTACTCGTTTCGGTTCCCTTAAACCCAGCGTTTCTTTTAAATGCCAAGCGATTGTCTCACCTTCCCGGTCTGGGTCAGTTGCTAAAACAACTTCATCAACCTGCCTCACCGCAGACTTGAGTTTCTGAATTGTTTCCTTCGCTCGTTGGTCACGCGGAACGTAATTGCACCGCACATTACTACCGTCCATCACGAAGCCCAAGGAATCCTCTCCTTCATTGCTGAGTTCTCGGATATGGCCACAACTGGCTAGAACTTTCCAATCCGAACCCAGAATTTGACTGAGTTTTTTGACTTTTCCCGGAGATTCTACCACAAGCAGGCGTTTTATCATAGCAACTGCGTTCTAGATAACGATTCAAACACACGGACAACTTCACGCCCACTGAGAACCAGAAGGGCAGATGTCATGATTACGCTGTAACCTCTACTTGATGAGTCTCCACAGTCAGAGGTAAACCAAGTTCTGCACGAACTTGAAGACAACCTGCGATCGCGTCCTTGATACTTTCTAGGGCTTCTTCTCTTGTCTGACCTTGACTAACACAACCAGGTATACTGGGACACTCGACAATCCAAACCCCATCTTCATCACGATCGAGTATTACATTAAACTTCATATACTATTATTAGCAAGAGAGTTGTAATCCTTTCTGATTGTAACCTGCAACCATTTCATCCAAAAAAGCAATTATTTGGCATGATTACATCGTAAAACTTTTTGTTATTCCAAACCATTAGATTGTTAGTTTATTATCTCAAGTATTGTTGTATTCCCATGCGGAGCCTTTGCCCCCCTGAGAATATGGCGATCGCATAATTCATATTTCGTCAAAAACTATAGTATTTTTGTATTGTTAGTTTTTTGACCCACTTGCTGGTTAAAAAATGCTGCTTTCAATATAAAATCAGGCGATCCCATTCATCACCTTTCATCGCAATCGCACTTCCTGTTTCTCTACCAGGTTGACTTACAGCAGTAATTAGCGAGAATTGATCTCTTGTCCGCGCCAAGCTATTCTCATGGAGACGGTTTGCGATCGCACAAGTGACTTTTGTTCAAGAAAATTCCCGACTTTTTTAAAAAGTCGGGAATCTGAGTCTTTGGATTTTCACTAGTACAGCACAGGGTGAATCCTCTTGTTAAAGATAGGCAAACTTCCGCCACAACTAGGGAATGTCTTCTATTCCCTAATGACGTACAGCCACTTGTGCATCAACTACCTGGGTATTGTCAGCAACAATTTTGCGGAATGCATCACCTTCAATTGTTTCCTGTTCTACTAACAAATCTACTAAACGCTCTAAAACTATGCGGTTTTCCTGCAACAGTTCTATTGCTCTGATATAGCAATTGTTGACAATTTCGCGGACTTGTGAATCAATTTTGGCGGCAATTTCCTCAGAATAGTCTGATTTATTCATCCAGTCACGTCCCAAAAATACCTCTCCACTCTGATTTTCTAGTGACAATGGGCCTAATTCTGACATGCCGAAGCGTGTCACCATCTGCCGCGCCATTCCTGTAACTTGTTGCAGGTCATTGCCTGCACCTGTGGTCACTTCTGGCTTACCAAAAACAATTTCCTCGGCGGCGCGACCACCCAAAGTAGCAGTAATCCTGGCTTTGAGTTGAGAACGGGAAATTAACCCCTGTTCTTCGTTGGGAGTAAACCAAGTTAATCCTAGTGCTTGTCCCCGTGGGATGAGGGTAACTTTTTGCACAGGGTCATGGTCTTTGAGGAATGTGCCAACTAAAGCATGTCCAACTTCATGATAGGCAATCAATCGCTTGCTCTTGCTGTCTACTAAAGCGGTACCTTCCATACCTGCAACGACTCTATCCACAGCAGCATCAATTTCTAAAAGGGTGACAGCTTCTTTGCGCCTTCTAGCCGTGAGAATCGCAGCTTCGTTGAGTAAGTTGGCTAAGTCTGCGCCAGTAAAACCAGGAGTGCGACGAGCGATCGCTTCTAATGATACGCTAGGATCAATTTTCTTATTGCGCGCGTGGACTTTCAAAATTTCCAGTCGCCCTTTGAGATCCGGTGGATCGACCATCACTTGTCTGTCAAAGCGTCCCGGTCTGAGTAACGCTGTATCTAAAACATCTGGGCGGTTAGTGGCAGCAATAATAATAATGCCTGTGTTACCTTCAAAACCATCCATTTCCGTGAGCAGTTGGTTGAGGGTTTGTTCGCGCTCGTCGTTACCGCCACCGATACCAGCGCCCCGTTGTCTACCTACTGCGTCAATTTCATCGATAAATATTAGACAAGGGGCATTCTCTTTGGCTTTCTTGAAGAGGTCGCGCACGCGAGATGCACCTACACCAACAAACATTTCTACGAATTCTGAACCGGAAATACTGAAGAATGGTACACCAGCTTCACCTGCGATCGCTTTTGCTAGTAAAGTTTTACCAGTACCCGGAGGGCCAATTAACAATACTCCTTTGGGAATACGTGCGCCTACTGCGGTAAATCTTTCTGGCTGTTTCAGGAAAGTAACAACTTCTTCGAGGTCTTCTTTAGCTTCTTCAACCCCAGCTACATCTTCAAATTTTACTCCAGTTTTTGCCTCCATTTGGAAGCGAGCTTTAGATTTACCGAAATTCATCGCTTGGCTAGAAGCATTAGTAGAGCGACGCACGAACAATAGCATTAAAGCTACCAGTGGCAAAATCCACATGAGATTGATCAATAATCCAACAGCAGCCCGACTATTAGCAGAGGAAACTTCACCAAAATCAACATTCTTATCTTTGAGGATGTTAATTAACTCTGTGTTTTGTGCCAGAAGTCTCACCTGTTGCGGTGGTGTATCAGCCTTTTGCCCTTTGAGATAAACCTTTGCTAACTGTTCAGTTTCGTCAAGCTCTACTTTTTGGATTTCTCCCGCCTTCGCTTTCTTGATCAAGTCGCCATAATTTAAAGAGGTGCTATCTGCCTTTTGTGCCAAGACGGGAGTACTCCCGAAAATTCCTGGTAACATAATCAAACTAGCTGCGATAGCACCAACCCAAGCACCACGCTTTGACGACTGTCTTTTTATCAATGCTTTTTTTCCCAAATTTGTCATAATAATTACCCTTTGTCTGCTGGCACAAGTTGAGCGATGGTTTTATGCCTATTCTTCTACCAAAAATTGTAATAACTGGAAATTACACTTTTCTTATCTAGTCTAACTTCCACACAAAACCATTCCCAAGTTTCGTGTCCCCATGTAGATATTAATTTGACACATTCCGACACAAATCGCTAAGATAAGCATAGTCATAACGATTTCGCTTTTCAAAAAACCTGGTGATAGTAGTTAGTTAATAGTTTGTGGGTTAATTATGGTAAGAATTGTTGGCATAGGTGGGAGTTTAAGACCCAACTCCTATACTCAGCTTGCTTTAGAAATAGCAGTGCAAAGGGTTGAAGCTGTGGGTGCAGAGGTAGAAATTCTCGATTTACGGCAGTTGCAGCTACCGTTCTGCACTGGTGCAAAGGAGTATCCAGAATACCCAGATGTTCAGCGATTGCAAGATACAGTCAGCCGTGCCGATGGGTTAATTTTAGCGACACCTGAGTATCATGGTGGGGTTAGTGGTGTGCTGAAAAATGCTCTAGATTTGATGAGCTTTGAGCAACTGTCTGATAAAGTGACAGGATTAATCAGCGTATTAGGTGGTCAGTCTAATAGTAATGCTTTAAATGACCTACGGCTAATTGTCCGATGGGTGCATGGTTGGGTGATTCCAGAACAAATTGCGATCGGACAAGCTTGGGGTGCATTCAGTCCTGAAGGCAAGCTGGTAGATGAAAAACTTTCGCAAAGATTTGATCAATTTGCTCAGAGTTTAGTTGATAACACTCGCAAGCTGCGGGGTGTAAATTAGTTCTAGAGTAGCCAAGTTCTGTATAGCAGTGTGCGTAAGTCCTAGTACTAATAAACCTGACTTTTAAGTAAGTCGGCGCAATCATCGTTTGTAGTTGCGCTTTAGCGCATCTTTATCCGGATGCGAAGACAGCGCAACTACGAGCCAAACACAGAGATTTTACTTTTCGTTACATAGTTTGGTTTTTTCTCGCCGACCTACTTACGTAAAATTATGAGAAGCCAGGTTTCTCAGATTTGCAGTTAATTTAGTTTCTTTAAGGTGTCAACTAGAGTAACTACAGCTAAAAGCACCGCCTGAAGCTTCTTTGTGCGCTCAACTGAAGCTTGCTCAACTGTGTTGACAAACTGTTCTAGGGCTTGGATTAAGTTTGCCTGGGCTTGTCCAATTGCTAATGTATCAGATGCTTGGAGTATTGCAGGGACAGCAGGTAAATTCACTGATGAGATAACAGAGCGATCGCTTGTCTGATTGTCACCTACAACTAATTTAACTGCGGGGTCGCCAATAATGGCATAACTACGAGCATCATTGTTTGCCGTCCACATACTAGATAAATTGATCGGATCGGCGATCGCACCATATTTAATTTCTTCTAATTCTGTACTCAAATCAGAAGAAAGTTCAGCATAGCGCTCGTTGAAATACTCAACAGCTGACCCCACAGGATGACCATCTAGCAATCGCTTTAAGGTACTTTGAAAAACTGCCAATTGCTTACCGGTTTTTTCCCAAACGAAAGAGCAACCCCAAGCTCGTTCCACATGACCGATGACAGCCAAAGCACCGCCGTTGGGGTGGCTTAGGAGTCTGCGGGGTAAAGGTGCAATAAAGGCGTTAGGAGCGATCGCTAGTCTTTCATTAGAGCCTTTTGTATGGGCAAACTCATCAAATTTAGGTGTCCCAGCACCATAACAAGCAAAGTGAAAGGCAATTAGCCCTAGTAACTTAGCATCATCGCCAACATCGTCCGCAGAGAAGTAAAATTCTTCGGGAATTGCTTTATTACCCCACTTATCTTTGCCGGGCCAATCCTGACAGAGTAAAGCGCCCTGATGGCGTAGTTGCCGCTCATTCCCATTCGGAAAGCCCATACCATGACTAGCGGTGAACAGCAAAGCGGGTGTTTCTTCACCTCCTAAGAGTTTCCCTAAGCGTGCCTTGGTGGCTTCTTCTGCGAGTAAGGTTTGTACTATCCAACTATTCTCTTTTTGCTCATCAAGCATCCAATCAGCTAGGGGTTGAATCAAGCGATCGGCACTAAGTTCAGTGGCTGCATCACCCTTGGTACGTACCCCAAAAAAGCTAGCGCGACGAGGTAGATTTAAATTAGTAGTTTCAGCCTGTACGACACTGCGAGCATACTGAGCATATTCTTGGGGCGTATCAAAGTAAATCCGACCCACCGCATACTGCACATCAAGTTGGTACTGAAAACGATAGGGAATGGTTTCTGGATCGCCAACAATCAACAGATAATAAGGCATTTTATCTGGGTCAGCAGGGCCTGGGCCGACTCCATGACGCGACAAAAATTGATTTTTTGATTCCCCTCGACGATAACCTTTAGCGCCAGTGTATTCCTTATAATAATTCTCGTGATTTTTCGAGGCTTGTTTTTGCCGATGTTCTAACAGTTCCTTCAGCGCTTCTTTGATTGCTGGGTCGGCATTAAAAGCGAAAATAACTCCCCAACCTGTTTGTGCAAGGTCTTTAGGATCTACTCCCTCTATCGGGGCAAAGTCGGGTTCTAAACCTTTAACATGCAGATCCTTTTTCTTGAGTTCGCTGATTTCTATAGGATCAAACTCTTCGCCCTGAGCAATCTTAGCAAGCTTCTCAGGTGTCATTGGAGGCAACAAATAATCTCCTGATGCACCGTCAATTCCATTGAAATATAGCTCTTTTATCAGATGTTCTATGCTCATTTTACCTAATCCTTGTATTTGTAATTTACCGAACAAAGCTAAAGTAAAAAGTAAGGGATTCTCTTTTAGACTTTTTACCTTTTAAAGACACTAAGTAAGTGGGTCAAATTAAATATAAAACCTCACCCTGTATCCGGCTTCCCTCTCCTTGTTAAGGAGAGGGATTGAGGGTGAGGTTTGATCTTATATTTAATAGGACTTGGGCAAATCATGAATTGCCCCTACAGTAAATCAGGGCTTTCACTGCCTTTTTACCTAAGTCCTGATTAACTAGCAAGCGCAGCCGACCATAGAGCATGAGCTACTTCAGCTTTATCAATAGCGTTGTGAGCGCCCATAAAAAGGTCTAATCGGCTAGGAGGGACAACAATATATTTACTACTTTCCAAGTTGTAAATTTTACCTGGTTCAAAGTTGTAAGATTCTTCCAGGGGTAGCATACGTTTTTGATCATTAATAATTTCCAAACCATCACCCTGAATTCCATAACAACCAATACCACCGACACCGGGATATGTCTTCTCACTATTAGGATCAAAGTCTATATCTTGTCCTGCAAATATTCCTAGTGTTCCCGCCATCGGATAAGCATTTTTGACAGCTTTATCATACTGAGATTGGGTAGTAACAATCGGCCCTGTAACTTTGCGATCGCTAATAATGGAGCGGAAGTAACCAGGAATATTTTTTCTATGAGGGACATTTGAGCAGAAAGACCAGAGTGATAAAGCGCCTTGTATTAAGACAAGAGAATTAACTGGACGGGTTAATTTGTTATTTTGAGTCCCTGCTACGGTAGCTGAAACAAAAATACAGCCAAAACTGTGTCCCATCAAATGAAATCGCACAGTATTATCTGTCACCTCTTGAAGTCTGTTTAACAAATTGAAACCGCTAGTTTGACCGATTTTCCGAGCGCGGTCTTTCATTTTCCAGAAAGATAACAATCTGGGAATGTTCAAAAATGCATCTTTGGCTGATTTGACACTATCCCCAATTCCGAAGCTGACATCTTCGTTTTGTTCTGTCAGGGTAGCTTGATATACACTTTCAGGATCTAAATTTAATGATTCGTTTACGCTCCACGCATCTGCATCTTCTGCTTCACTACTCAAAGATGCTTCCTTAATCAAAACTTCATAAGCTTCACGCACCTGTGATGGTAATGTGTCAGGTGCAACGTTATATTCTCGCGCCGCTGCGAAAATTGTTCTAAGTGCTTCTCTAGTAGTTTCAGTATCAGCTATCCGATGAGCATACTGTTCAATTAACTCTTCTTGAGAATCATCTGTGGTGTCAAAAGACACAATTGTTTTGTCTGGCGACACTGCACTTAGGTCTTCATCTCCCCAAGGCTTACTAGGCCAATGTAGACCAATCAACAGGGGGTTAAATCCTGGCCGCACCTGTTGGATTTTTTCAATATCAGCCTGGTTTTTAGCCATAGCTGCAATCCATCTGTCATACTGCTCTTTTGCCGATGGAATGTCACCTTGCCATCCGTGACTCATCAAGAAAACATCTGTGATTGGTTTGTCAGACTTTTTGGCGCTGGATAAGATTTCTAATACCTTTTGGCTAATTAGCTCTCCATTGTTTTCGCGTTCTTTGCCATTAGCATCAAAAGCGATTAGATAGTAGTTCAAAGAAGTTCCGATTTTGGTTTCAATTAGCATCGTAAATCCTTGTGACTCAGAATTTGATTTCTATGTATAATCCGAAGTTCGCAGAAAAACAGTGTATTAATTCTACAAGAATGCTGACTGTTCGATAACAGCACGTAAACTTTTTTGCCTAAGTGTACTTTTAGGCAAATACTTTATCAAAAAATTCTTTTGGATACACTGTAACGCAGCGAACTTGGGAGCATCACAATTTTGGCTTAAATCTTTTCCCTCACCCCCAGCCCCTCTCCCGTAATATGGGAGAGGGGCTGGGGTGGATGTCAAACCTGTATTATTAAGATTGGTAAATACTAGGATGATCTGGCTTCCTGGCTTGCTTTCGCTTAACACCTAGTCAAGTCGATATCATTGCAGTGGCTACTATCTATAAAAAATCCCACCCCTTCAAGGGTGGGAGTGTCAACAGAATTCGTAGTTGTAATCAGTGCTTGCTCAACTTAATGATGGTGGTGGTGATGATGATCGTGTCCACCTAATTGGGGATTAACTGCCATTTCCTCTGACAACAACTCTGCAATATGAGCATCAGCCCATTGAGCCGCCATTGCCATAAATTCTGGATGATCGTTAACACAAGCCATTTGCACGTAGTTCGTACCAGGATGCTGTTTTTCCAAAGCATGGATGATATGGTGTACATCCAATAAAGTTTCGTGGTTTTCTGTGGCAAAGCCAATCGGCATAAAAATTACCACTTTTGCACCCAATTGAATCAGGTTATTTGCCGCTTGCTCTGCATTTGGCTGAGTCCAATCAATTAGGGGCGTGTCGTGATTAAGCCAACCCACCGAGATTAACGGATAGCGGTTAATCAACTTATCCCGAATTAAATCGTACATTGCTTCACTTTCGGCAATCCCAGAAGTAAAGCCTTTAGCTTTGTGGGGACAGCCGTGATTCATTAACACAATACCGATTTGAGAAGGTAGATAAGCTCCGGCTAATTCAGCAATTTTCTCTTCAACCAGATGAGCCATCAAATCGATGTAAGCTGGTTCGTTGAAGAAAGAAGGAATGTAACGCTGTGCTTTAACCCAGTGTTCTTCACCATCAGTCAACTCAACCAGAGCATTGTTAACTTGCTCGATCGCAATCCCACTAGTAAAGATAGAATCAACTACCAGCAGTGGGTAAATCAGCAGCTTCTCGAAGCCTTGGTTTTTGACTTCTGCTAAAACTTGATTAGGTAGAAAAGGGGCGCAGAAGTTAAAAGCTTTGAAAACTTGAACCTTATCACCCCATTTTTCTTGTAAATTCTTCTCAATCCCAGCCCGTTGCTGTTCAAAGATCGCATTGTGTGGGGAGATAAAATCGTGGTGTGTGTGTCCCCACTCGTGGCGGTCAAATAGCGCCAAAAGCTTTGCCAGGGGGGGATAAATCCAGGTTGGCACCGGTGCGAACTTTGCTGTCAGTAGATTTAAAGCCTGTTCGTTATAGTTGGCGAAATCTTCGTAGCTTTCGACTTCGCCGTAGCCCATAAGCAGTACGGCTACACGGTCTTTACCTGATAATTGCTCGTGAGTGTGTTGTACTTTTTCCGGCGTGGCAACCACAATTAGTTCCTCAATATAACCAAAGTGCAGAGAGATATGAAGTTAGAGAATAGTTTACACATTTTCCCTACTAGTAACATATTATCCCATCCAGGGGGATAGGATAGCTGCAAAAATGGAAATAATACATCAAAAGATATACGGGACTCAGTACTGTTGAGGAACGAAACCCAACATACTGCTTTCTTTTTAGGACTTACGCATTTCGTACCTAATGCGTAAGTCCTACTGATAGCTGTTGAGGGGTGTGCTTGCTGGCTATTTACGTTTATAATACAAAATGACAAACGACCTGTAGTGCTGATCGCGGATTTATCAGCACAAGTTTCAAAGCGTTATAAAATCTAGATTGCGGTTTTTCCGACTGGATCAAAAAATAACCGATGAAACAGATGAGTATAATTATTTGCCCTGGAATTCATGAGCCAGAGTTAACTGAAAGCTTTAGAGTAGGATTGTTAGATTTAGTTTCTCATAGCGCGATACCTGCGGTGAGCTACGCTAACGCACAAAATGCCGCAAATATACTGGTTTATCCGGGTAAAGATGTTTTAGTTTTATCAGCCTTGCACATTTTGCAGTTTTTGAGCGTTAGCGTAGCTCACCGCACGTATCAGACTGGCTCTTTAAAATCACCAATTATATTTATTAGTTTTAGTGCTGGCGTAGTCGGGGCAATAGGGGCAGCGCATTTGTGGCAACTATTGGGTGGTCATGTCAAAGCATTTATTGCTATAGATGGATGGGGAGTACCACTACAGGCTAATTTCCCCATTCACCGGATGAGTCATGATTATTTCACGCATTGGAGTTCTTGTTTGCTAGGTTGTGGGCAAAATAACTTTTATGCAGAGCCAGCAGTCGATCATTTGTCCATCTGGAAATCTCCCCAAATTGTACAAGGCTGCTGGGTAGATTCATCAATTGAAATTTATCCACCCAAAGGTCATCTGACAGCAGCTGAGTTTTTGCTTATGCTGTTAAAGCGCTATGAAGCAAATTAATCCGGACAACAGAATTATGAGTTAGGAGTTAGAGAGTTAGGAGTTAAGAGTTAGGAGTTAGGAGTTAGGAGTTAAGAGTTAGGAGTTAGGAGTTAGGAGTTAAGAGTTAGGAGTTAAGAGTTAAGAGTTAGGAGTTAGGAGTTAGGAGTTAGGAGTTAGGAGTTAGGAGTTAGGAGTTAGCATTTATTCTCCCTTCTGCCCAATCCGCAATCCTCAATCCTCAATCCTCAATCCTCAATCCCCAATCCCCAATCCCCAATCCCCCATCTACCCAAAAAAAAAAGTATCTAATGTTTCCAACTGAACCTGCTGCTGTTAATAACGGGTTTGGCGCACTGCTAAAAAACCGTGGTTTTATGCTCCTGTGGATTGGGCAAGTGTTGTCCCAGTTAGCAGATAAAGTCTTCTTCGTTTTGCTGATTGCTCTGTTGGAGAACTACCCGCCGCTTCCTGGTTTAGCACAAAACTCAATGTATTCAACTTTGATGCTATCGTTTACAATACCAGCAATTTTGTTCGGTTCTGCCGGTGGTATCTTTGTTGACCGCTTGCCAAAAAAACTGATTCTGGTCGGTTCAGATGTCGTGCGGGGAATATTAACGCTGTGTCTTCCCTTATTACCACGACACTTTCTGATTTTGTTAATCCTGACTTTTACCATTTCCACGGTGACACAATTTTTTGCACCAGCAGAACAAGCAGCGATTCCCTTGTTGGTGAAGCGAGAAAATTTGTTGGCAGCCAATGCCCTGTTTACTAGTACGATGATGGGAGCTTTAATTGTTGGCTTTGCGATCGGAGAGCCAATTTTGAGTTTGGCAAAAAGCTTGATGGGAGAAGAATATGGTCAAGAGCTTATAGTTGGTGGATTATACATCTTATCGGGTGCGCTAATCCAGCCGATTAAGTTTAAAGAACCCAAACTCTCAAAAGAATACCAGGCATCAAATAACCCTTGGACTGAATTCACCGAAAGCCTGCGCTATCTCAAGAAAAACCCTTTGATTTTGAATGCCATGCTGCAACTGACAACCTTATATTGTGTGTTTGCAGCCTTAACGGTGCTGACGATTCGATTAGCCGCAGAGTTTGGTCTCAAAGAAAAACAGTTTGGCTTTTTCTTAGCAGCAGCAGGGGTGGGTATGGTATTTGGGGCGGCGATTTTAGGTAACTGGGGTCAGAAATTGCATCGCAAGCCTTTACCTTTAATTGGATTTTTGATGATGGCAGTAGTTTTAGGAGTGTTCACTTTTACGCACAACTTATTGTTGGCGCTAGGACTCTGTGCAATTTTGGGTATAGGTGCTGCCTTAATTGGCGTACCCATGCAAACTTTAATTCAACAGCAAACACCATGTACCATGCACGGTAAAGTATTTGGCTTTCAAAATCATGCTGTTAACATCGCTCTGGCCTTACCTCTGGCGATTACTGGGCCATTAACTGATGCTCTGGGCTTGCGAACTGTGCTTGTGGGAATGAGTATTGTTGTCGTAGTTGTCGGTGTTTGGGCTTGGCAAAATACCCGCAAAGTCTTGCAAGACGTAATTTAATTAATGTACTCTAATAGTCGAGCTTTATATTTAATATATAAAATTCTCAGATTTTGATTGAATTTTTCAATTAAAATGAAATCCTAAATACAGAATTCAATATTAACTTTTAGCTATAGTTTGAGGTTTGACCGTGCGTTCACAAAGTGTCTCCGCAGGAGAATTGCTTTCCCAAATCAGTCTCCCACTAACCGAGAATCACAAACAGTCTCGGGCTTCTAGCCCGCCAGCCTTGCCCAAGCGTGCATCTGGTGGTTTTGCTCTGCTTGACAGCCTTCATCGCCACGGCGTTGATTATATCTTTGGTTATCCTGGTGGGGCAATTCTCCCAATTTACGACGACCTGTATAAGGTAGAAGCAACTGGTGCTATGAAGCACATTCTCGTGAGACACGAACAAGGCGCAGCCCACGCGGCTGATGGTTATGCTCGTGCAACTGGGAAGGTAGGAGTATGCTTTGGCACTTCTGGCCCAGGAGCAACTAACTTGGTGACTGGGATCGCTACAGCATACATGGATTCGATCCCGATGATTGTGGTGACAGGGCAGGTAGCACGTCCGTCGATTGGTACAGATGCGTTTCAGGAAACTGATATTTACGGGATTACCCTACCAATTGTCAAGCACTCTTATGTAGTGCGTGATCCCAAAGATATGGCGCGAATTGTTGCCGAAGCTTTCCACATCGCTAGCAGTGGGCGTCCGGGGCCAGTTTTGATTGATGTCCCCAAAGATGTAGCTTTAGAAGAATTTGACTATGTACCTGTGAAACCAGGTTCAGTGAAGTTACGCGGTTATCGTCCCACAGTCAAGGGAAATCCCCGGCAGATTAATGCAGCTATCCAGTTAATTACTGAAAGTCGCCGGCCGCTATTGTATGTCGGTGGTGGTGCGATCGCAGCTAGCGCCCATGAAGAAGTAAAAGAACTCGCTGAATTATTCAATATCCCTGTCACCACAACCTTAATGGGGATCGGTGCATTTGATGAACATCATCCCCTAGCTTTGGGAATGTTGGGGATGCACGGCACCGCTTACGCTAACTTCGCTGTGAGTGATTGTGACTTGCTGATTTGCGTTGGTGCGAGATTTGACGATCGCGTTACAGGCAAGTTAGCCGAATTCGCCTCCCGCGCCAAAGTCATTCACATCGATATCGATCCCGCAGAAGTCGGCAAAAACCGGATTCCCGAAGTCCCCATCGTCGGCGATGTGCGGAACGTCTTAGTAGACTTGTTGCGTCGCTGCAAAGAAACAGCCGCCAAAGCTACACCTAATCAAAACCAAGAGTGGTTAAATTTAGTTAACCGTTGGCGCGAAGAGTATCCCCTAATAGTGCCGCACCATGCCGACAGCATTTCACCCCAAGAAGTGATTGTAGAAGTTAATAGCCAAGCACCCAACGCTTTCTATACTACAGATGTGGGACAACATCAAATGTGGGCAGCACAATTCCTCAAGAATGGCCCAAGGCGCTGGATTTCTAGCGCTGGTTTGGGAACGATGGGTTTTGGCTTACCTGCGGCAATGGGCGCGAAAGTGGCGTTTCCTGATGAAGAAGTCATCTGTATTAGCGGTGATGCCAGTTTCCAAATGTGTTTACAGGAACTTGGTACAGTTGCACAATATGGGATAAATGTCAAGACATTAATTATTAATAACGGTTGGCAAGGGATGGTGCGCCAGTGGCAGCAAGCCTTCTATGGTGAGCGTTACTCATGTTCCAACATGGAAGTAGGGATGCCAGACGTAGAGTTATTGGCAAAAGCGTATGGGATTAAGGGTATGGTAATCAGCGATCGCAGTCAATTAAAAGATGCGATCGCCGAAATGCTAGCACACAAAGGCCCAGTGATCGTGAATGTCCACGTCACCAGAGACGAAAATTGCTATCCAATGGTAGCCCCTGGTAAAAGCAACGCTCAAATGATCGGTTTGCAGAAGCAAGCGCCGAAAGCCGCCGTCGAGCCAGTGTATTGTAGCCACTGCAACGCCAAAAATGCTCCCACGCACAACTTTTGTGCTGAGTGTGGGACGAAGTTGTAACGCTTTTTGCTTGCTTCTGACCAGAGAGGCCGGGGAGTAGGGGTGAAAGATGCTGTAATTCGCCAGAAATCAAGGGTTTTACAGCAAATAAATTTATTTATGGAGTTCTGCCCCTCCTCCTGTCCCCTTTCGTCTTGCTTATGGTCGCTTAATCTTGTACTTATCGTTTAAGTTGCACTGTTAGGCGGGTTGGTGGGGTGGCTATAATTCTTAGTTAAAGGTAAATGTTGTGTAAAACAGACTGGGGATTAGGTTTGTTGGCTTGCGTTAAAAAGCGGGACGCTTCTCTACAAGACGATACGCATCGCTAACATTACAACGTTGGTCATCAACATTACAACATTAAGAAGAAACATTACAACGTTGGTCATCAACATTACAACATTAAGAAGAAACATTACAACGTTGGTCATCAACATTGCAACATTAAGAAGAAACATTACAACGTTGGTCATCAACATTGCAACATTAAGAAGAAACATTACAACGTTGGTCATCAACATTGCAACATTAAGTTGATTTGTGACAAAGAATATACCCAGGTTGACGAGTTTCGACACTTCGACTACGCTCAACTCTCGATTCTTTAGTTGGTTGAGCGAAGTCGAAACCAAAGACGGATGGTGGAAGTTTGCCTGGGATTAAAAAGATACACCGAAGCAATAGAATATATTGAACGTAGCAAAACCCGAAATTTAGTAGACATCGCTCTTTAGAAAACACAATTCAAAGCAACTTAACCGTTTTTATACGCCGATGAATATATTATTTGCGTATTTTTTATGAAAAAAAGATTCATCCCAAAAAGATTCATCCCAATGTATATTTTGGCATTCTTTTGGGAATCCTAAATTTAGGGAGCATTATAAACCGCAAGGTATGACTTCCTGAAATATCACGTAACTTTTAGAGGATAATTATGTCTAAACGCAAATTGCCCAAAGGCCGTAGTATTAGTTCAGTTGCTCTAGAACCAGAAGTTGCGATCGCAATCCTTGGACTATTTTCAGCTGCGGCTGACGGTGAAGGTATTTCTTCAACAGAAGAATATGCTTTAAGTGAATTTCTCAGTCGGGTTGGCCTATTTGAAGATTATTCTGAAGAAGACTTTGAAGACTTAACCGAAAAAGTCGTCAGCTTGATTGAAGAAGAAGAACCAGAAGATTTAATCGCCCAGTCCATCGAATCCTTACCGAATAAAGGTTATCGTGAAGCTGCATACATCACCGCTATCTTAGTGGTAGGGATTGACGAAGAAGTACCCGAAAGCGAACAAGATTATATCTCTGAACTTCAGGAAGCCTTAAAGATTTCAGACGAACGCGCACAAGAACTTATAGATGGAGTGTTCGGCGAAGAAGAAGACGAAGACGAAGACGAAGACGAAGAAGAAGACGAAGAATAAGAGTATTAATTTACTCCCGTCGAACTAAGGTATTATCATCAAGTAGTTTTAAGAACTATCTGATGACTAGAAAAATTTCTCTTGGCTTGATGCTGCTGTTTCTGGGTACTCAAGTTGGTGTTACCCAGCCAGCAGCTAAAGCACAAACCCCAGTTGCACCAACAACTACCACAAAATCAATTTGCTCTACCCAACTGGGAACAGCTATAGATGCTGTAATCAATCGCCCTTTATTTAGTCGGGTGCGCTGGGGAATTTTGGTGCAACCTCTGTCAACGGGACCAATTCTTTACAGTCGGGATGCTCAGAAATATTTTACTCCCGCGTCTAACCTCAAATTGCTGACAACAGCAGCTGCATTGCAGCAATTGGGTGCTAATTTTCGGATTCGCACCTCTATTTATCAGAATAGTAATGGTGTTTTACGTGTTGTTGGTAGGGGAGATCCCAGCTTAAGTGATACTCAACTGCAAAAATTGGCACAGCAATTAAAACAGAAACGTATTACCCAAATTCAGCGATTGATAGCTGATGATAGTTATATTCAAGGAGATATTGTTAACCCCACCTGGCAATGGGAAGATGTGCAGTCAAGTGATGGCGCACCAGTCAGCAGCTTTATTCTGAATCAAAATATTTTTAGCTTCAAACTTGTACCCCAGGCTGTAGGTAAACCTTTACAAATAGTGTGGACTGATGCTGGCGAGGCGAAACAGTGGGGGATAATTAATCAGTCAGTAACCGTCGCTCAAAATCAACCAACCTACGTGAACGTTACCCGCGAATTATCAGGAACAGTATTAAGAATTCAAGGACAACTAACAACAAATTCTGAACCGTCTTTAATAGATTTGCCTGTAGTTGACCCTAATTATTACTTGTTGCGGCGTTTTCGTACTGCTTTGGCAACAGAAAAAATCTCTTTGAAACAAATATTAGTAGCAAATGGTGGTGTTAATCAAAACGAAATAGCATTTGTAGAGTCGCCACCTTTATCTGAATTAATCATGGAAACTCTTCAGAATAGTAATAATCTTTATGCTGAAGCTTTGCTGAGAGCATTAGCTGTGAAAAAAACCAGAGTGAAAAATCAGACTAGTGCTGATGTCGGTTTGGAAGTTGTCAAAGCAAGTTTAACTAAATTGGGAGTTGATCCAGCAAACTATATTTTAGTAGATGGTTCGGGTTTATCACGTCGTAACTTAGTGACACCAGAAGCTTTTGTACAAACTTTGCGAGCAATGGCCAGAACACCAGCAGCATATATCTATCGCGCATCTTTACCAGTGGCGGGTAAAAGTGGAACCTTAAAAAACCGTTTTCAAGATACACCTGCTGAGGGCATTGTCCAAGCAAAAACAGGTACGTTAACGGGTATAGTTTCTCTATCTGGATATATGAATACGCCTAAATATGAGCCATTGGTTTTTAGTATTCTCGTCAATCAATCAGAACAATCTGCAACAGTTGTGCGGCAGGCAATTGATGAAATTGTTGTGTTGTTAACACAGTTACAGCGTTGTTAATATTGTTGCCATCAAATTAAACAACAGGTTTAGTAATTCGGAGTCCCATGATTACTAAGTCCCGTTCAACGCTGTCAATTTCGGCAACTTTAGGTAAATGTCCCCAAGGTTGAAAACCAAATGTTTCAAAAAGTTTTAAACTGGGTTGATTGTGGGCAAAAATAAAGCATAGTAGAGTCTTTAAACCCAAACTAGGACTTTCACTAATTGCTTGTGCTAATAGTTGCCGTCCCAAACCACACCGATAAAAGCCAGGGGCTATGTAAATACTAATTTCGGCAGTCGTATTATAGGCGGGCCGCCCGTAAAAAGATTGGAAACTCAACCATCCAGCAATTACTCCCTCTACTTCGATTACCCAAAGTGGGCGTTGTGAAGGCGATCGCGCCTTAAACCAAGTCAGGCGACTTTCCACAGATACAGGCTCTAAATCAGCAGTTGCCATGCCACTAGGAATTGCGGCATTATAAATTGCCACAATTGCAGGCAAGTCAGTTTCAGTCGCATGGCGAATAGTCATTGCTAGCGTCTCGGAAAAAATATTGAGAAAATATTTAAAAATAATACAGCCTTACGGAAGCTGTAATCCTATCTCACCAGAATAGTTTTAGCTTCCCATCGCGCCGCTTGGATAGCAGCCGCAGTGACTCCGATCCCACCACCGACAACTAAGACATCAGCTGTATATGTTTGATATCGTTTTTTATGAAAGATTCTAAAAACTACTCGAAGTCAAAAAGTCAGTTTATTACTTATCTCCCTTCTGAGTATTTAGTTTAAACTATAGTAATCCAACTTGCAGGGCTATTTCATTCTATTTTTACGGCAGTTTTTAGGAATCTTTTTCAGAAAAATAAGAATTTAAACGCGATTTAAGTTGAGAACCGTAGTT
>NZ_JBALFF010000094.1:0-79034 GCF_036916975.1 Nostoc sp. | reverse complement strand
AATAGTCCTGACAAACATCCCTCTCCTTACTAAGGAGAGGGACAGGTTTTGCACAAGCAAAACCAGGGTGAGGTTTCTTTGGGTTATTCGATAAACCATATTCAACAATAATTCTCTTTAAAAATGTCTTTTCGTCCACAACTCAGTCGCCAGCAACTAATATTCCCCCTCGCTTGCGGCTACGATGTACACACAAGTTATCTGATTATCTAAAAGTCTTTAAAACCTCAAATAGTCCTGACAAACATCCCTCTCCTTACTAAGGAGAGGGACAGGTTTTGCACAAGCAAAACCAGGGTGAGGTTTCTTTGGGTTATTCGATAAAACGTGAACAACCTTATCTAAGTTGAGAACCGTAGTTTTCACCCTCTCCCTAAATCCCTCTCCCAAATTTGGGAGAGGGAGTTTGAAATTCTGGCTCCCCGAATCCCAAATTTGGGATTTGGGGTTGGGGGATGAGGGCAAATCCTTTTCATCATCGAAGAACTATAGCTTTCAAGATAGACGTGAACTAAGTCAACAAAGACTTGTATGTATACAGTAGCTTGCTTCCAGGGAGAATATTTTGTTATCCAACTAACTCGATACTGAATTAGCCGCCTCGGAAGCCTTCACAGCTGGTGGAAAACCACCCATGCGAATCTCAGAAGTAAAAGAAGCGATACTAAATCCACCAAGACTCTTAAGGATATTTACCCGCATTCGTAAATTGGGGCTAGCAAACCACAGACGCTCCTCTAACGACATGGTTTCATCCTCTATAGTTAGGATTAAAGTACCATCACTGTCAAATTTATAGTGTCCAGCAACGGGAGTTTTATCGGCATCAACCACTTCCCGCAGTAACTTACCTTTATCTGGATTATCTGCATCAGTTACAGAAACTAACACAGTTGAACCACTGTGTTTTGGTTGATCTTTTTCCATTGTGCTGTTCCAGCTAATTTCGGCAGCACAAGAGGCGGAACTAGGATTAATTTGGTATTGTTGACACAGTTTGCTCACTTTTGGATCATCTAGCGCCAACGTCTCAATGATGATGTCTGACTTGCTATCTTCAGATTTGTTAAAAGCCAAATGTTGACTAGTCCGATGAGAAAACCATTTACCAGCACTTAACTGAAAAAACTCTTCAATATTCATGAATAAATTCCCACTTAATTATTAAAGGTAGCAGGATTTAATATTAAGCTTGATTGTCCATTTCCTCAAGCTTCTTGAGGCCAATCCTGGCTGCCTCAGCAACGTTGAAATGATTGTCTTTTTCTAGGTATTTTAAAGCTGAGACACTCTTGGGAGTAGGAAGATTTCCCAAAGCTTCTGCCAAACGCTGCCTTACTAACCAATCATCTGATTGGGCGAAGCGCAGAATCTGATCGACTGACTCAATGTCTTGAATTTCTCCCAGTGCAGAGATTGCAGCTTGTTGCAACACTACTTCTTTGCTATCCAATGCCTGAATAAGTATTTGATGGGCGCGAGGGTCTTTAATGTTACCTAAAGAAACGGCTGCACTAAAGCGTACTAGCCAATCAGTATCTTCATAAAATGCCCGTGAAAGCACCTCAAAGGCTCTGGCATCACCCAAATATCCTAAAGCACCAGCAGCATCAGCGCGTATGCCATAATCGGGGTCATTTTCCAGAATTCTGACCAAAATTGAATAACATTCTGATGTCGGCTTGATTCCCAAAGCAAAAATTGCCATCGATCGCAGTTGCAAAGATTCGTCATCTAGTACCTTTTTAATCAAAGGAACTGCATCCTCAGGGGACACATGACGCAGATTAGCTAAGGCTACCATGCGATCGCGTAAATTCGGACTTTCTAACTGAGTAGAAATTTCTTGTAAGCTTAGAGTTGCCATTTAATTCAAAGCATTTTCTTTACTTATCTTAATTTACCCGATCCGTTCATCAGGCTGTCGCCATACTGAAGTAGGAGTTTGGCGACTTTACAAAATGGCTCAATTATGAGTGAAAAATAAACAAATGTTACTTCTTGCTAAATCGTGTGGGTGCTAATAGGTTTAGTTAATAAGTAAGTGGGCGCAAAGCTTATCTGTTGGCTTTCTCACCCGCCCTCAACTGAAGTTCATGGCTCATAGCTCAAGTCTACTCAAGTAGACTAAAAATTTTTGGCTATATTTAGTCATCAAGAGATGACTTTAGCTATAAGAGAGGAACTTTAGTTCCTTGCAAGACAACGCTTTCACGTTAAGTTGATACCAATGGCAACATGAGCGCCCCACAAGATTGGGTAATTTATTTGTTGGAAGTCCCTAACTGAACCATATTGGTTTTTACGATAGTTTTTCTGCGGAACCCTAACCCACTTTTAAAGCAATTTTAAGAATATATTTGCCAATATCATGCTATTTATTTAACTGCTGTCCGTGGGTTTAAGTTGCATAGGTTCTAAAACCGGTAAGTAATGCTATTGGGGTTAAATCCCAGGTTGTAATGCGAGTCGCAAACCGTCCCCACAACAGCACTCTTCATTACAAAACAAAATTGACGAATTACGAATTACGAATTACGAATTACGAATTACGAATTACGAATTATTTTAACCTGACTATTGGTATAAGTCTGGTTAAAACTATATATTTAGACTAGCTTTGAGAACGGAGAGGGAGAGATTCGAACTCTCGTAGACGTTTCCACCTAACAGACTTTCCAGGTCTGCGCCTTAAACCACTCGGCCACCTCTCCAGGTGCCACAAGTTACGATTATACTATAGAATCCCATAAAATGCAAAGATAAAGAAAGATATTTTAGATTGAATCTGAAAGTCCCAATTCCAAAACGCAAATCGAGATGTCCCGTACATACACAATTAGAGTTCGCGATCGCGCCACTGGCAAAACCCACACCCTAGAAGTCCCAGAAGACCGCTACATCCTGCACTCTGGCGAAAAACAAGGGGTAGAACTGCCGTTTTCCTGCCGTAACGGAGCTTGCACCACTTGTGCGGTGAGAGTTTTATCGGGAGAAATTTACCAACCGGAGGCGATCGGATTGTCGCCAGATTTACGTCGGCAAGGTTATGCCTTGTTGTGTGTGAGTTACCCCCGTTCTGACTTGGAGGTGGAGACGCAAGACGAAGATGAAGTCTACGAACTCCAGTTTGGCCGTTATTTTGGTAGGGGGAAAGTTAAAGCGGGTTTACCGTTAGATGAGGAATAAACATAAACAATTCAAAATTACCGAATTTTTGATGCCTATGCGTCTTGGTGATTGGGTGCGAAAAATAGCGATTTTGGCTTGCTTATTGCTCCTGGTGAGTTGCCAAGGTAAAAACCAATTGCCAAACAATGAGGCTCAAGTGAAAGTAGCGCGGATAGTTAGTGGGCAAAGTTTGGAAGTGATAGGCATGGCTGAACAACCAAATTTAATTTCCCAAGTGCGGTTAGTTGGCATTGATGCACCAGATTTGCGACAGCGCCCTTGGGGGGAAGCAGCAAAAGAACAGTTAGAGAATTTAATTGGAGGTGCAGAACAATCGGTAACGCTGGAGTTTGATTTAGAAACAAAAGACAAAATCGGGCGAACTCTAGCTTATGTGTGGAAAAATAAGGTGTTGTTGAATGAGGAATTAGTGAAACAAGGGAATGCAATGTTTGTTGAGCGATCGCCTAATCACAAATACGATCAACGTTTAGAACGCGCCCAACAATGGGCTAGACTCATGGGCATAGGAATTTGGAATCCAGAAAAACCTATGCGTCTTACTCCTGCTGAGTTTCGCCGCCAAAATCTTTAATTAGTGCTGAGTGCTGTTAGCGGTAGGGGGCGTTTAGCCAGTGCTGAGAGACTAAGATTGGTACTTTCCAGCCTGCTTAGATTCCTAGAAACTTTTAACTAGTTCGGTGGGTTTAAGTCCCCCGGTTCTAAAATCGGTAAGTAATGCGATTGGGGTTAAATGCCCATTACAAAACAAAATTTACGTACAGCCCAAAAGCCCATAAAAACCGCGCAGCGTGCCGGAGTCTCTATTACAAATTACGAATTACGAATTACGAATTATTTTAATTGGCTCTAAAGCCATATCTGGTAAATGGCTCTACCTAAGATTGCTCCAATTAGCCTCAAACGTAGGTTGGCCACTGCGATCGCTCTACCGTTTGGTCTGATGCTCTTGCTGGCAGGAGCCACACTCTGGCAAATTACGCGACTACTCTTGGCAATGCAGTGGGTTGACCACACAGACCAAGTAATTGCTCAGGCAAATTATACCCAACGGTTGCTCGTTGATATGGAAACTGGCATCCGAGGCTATCTCCTTTCTGGAGAGCCTAAGTTTCTAGAACCATATCAACAGGCAAGTCCATTAATTAATCCTGCCTTAAATCGCCTTAATAATTTGGTTGTAGATAATCCTCGCCAAACGCAAAACTTAACTCAGTTGCGATCGCGCTATGAGCAATGGGCGCATACTGCACTCCCCTTGATTGTGCTGCGACGACAACGGGGCGAACCGATATCCGTTTCTGCTTTAAGTACCTCTAAGCAGCTTATGGATGCTATACGAAATCAAGTAATCCAAATTATTCAGTTAGAGCAGAACTTGCGGAATGAGCGAAGCGATACCGTTAGACAGACTAGCCAAGTTGTGATTGCAACGAGTATTGGTTTAGCACTTGTTCTTGGCAGTATTCTTGCTTACTTGATCAGACGTGAAATTCTGTTGATCTCACAAAACTATAAACAGGCTTTGACGATTGCTCACAAGCAAACTGAAGTTTCTCAACAGTCGGCTGAACGATTAGCAGGACTGCATAAAATTGACCAAGCAATTTTGTCAGGTCAATCTTTAGAAAATCTGATTCGTGCCGCACTTTCACGCCTGCGTCAGGTCATTCCCTCTCAACAAGCTTTCGTGATTTTATTTGATTTTAAAACAGGACTAGCCCAGGTGGTTGCAGGTAGCGCCGATGGGGAATTACAACCGCCTGAAGGGACAACGTTGGCAATTGAGGATTTTGCTCCGTTGGAAGTATTAGAACAAGGACTCACCCGCTATGTTGAAGATTTTACAATTGTTGAGCAATGCCCCCCGATCGTGGAGCGGCTGTTAACCACAGGAACCCTTAGTTGCATAACTGTGCCGGTGAAGGTTGAAGAAACTCTAATTGGTGAGCTAACTTTGGCAGCAACGCAACCAGCAGCATTTGATTCGGAAATTCAAGAAATAGTTCAAGAGGTTGCAGATCAGTTAGCGATCGCCATCCACCAATCCCAGCTTCAAGAACAATTGCAACGCTATACGGCTGAGTTGGAACAACGGGTGATTGAACGAACTGCTCAACTACAGGAAGCTTATGCAGAATTGGAATCCTTCAGTTACTCCACCGCCCACGATCTGCGGACACCGTTAGTCGGGTTACAGGGATTGACCCAAGCATTTTTAGAGGATTATAGCAGTGTCCTTGATGCTTACGGACAGGAATATATTCGTCGTATTCATGATACAGCTCACCGAATGGATGAGTTGATTGATGACCTGCTGAAATATAGCCGCATCAGTCGCATTGAGCTAAAGCTAGAATCAGTTGACCTGAATGTTGTTGTCTCGGAGGCACTCAACCAGTTAAAAGAAAAAATTCAACAGCAACAGGCAAATATTGTAATTGAGGAGCAAATGTTTAGTGTGATTGGTCATCAGACAACACTGATTCAAATTATGGCCAACCTACTAAGTAATGCTATCAAATTTGTTAAGCCGGGAGTACAGCCTCAAATCCATGTCTGGGCTGAAGAGTTTACTATACAACAGACTGATTCAACCATTCAGTCGCCAGAAATATCACCCTTTGTTACACACTGGGTACGTCTATGGATACAAGACAACGGAATTGGCATTCCAGCAGAATGTATGGATCGAATCTTTCGTGTATTTGAACGTTTACACGGAGCAGAAGCCTATCCAGGCACAGGAATCGGTTTAGCAATTGTTCGTAAGGGGATTGAGCGGATGAATGGTCGGATGGGAGTAGAATCCCATGTTGATCAGGGAAGTCGGTTTTGGTTGGAATTACCTAAAGCGGATGTTAATTAGTAAAGTTAAGGGCTAACTGCTGATTAACTTTCAAAAGTTATAGATGATACTACAGAGACTAGTAAAACTTTTGTATTCTGGTTTACTCTCTGTGAGAAGTTAACATTTCCATCCAGAAAATTTATTACATAGATGATGTTTGAAAAGTGGTTAGCTGTGATTTGAGGCACTTATTGATCCCTCCAACCCCCCTTAAAAAGGGGGGCAAAATCTTTCATAGTCACCCTTTTTAAGGGGAATTTAGGGGGATCTAGAACGTTTTGCTACCAAGAATAAGACTTTTCAAACATCCTCTAAGACTCCTATTTTATTTTTGAAAATACAAGCTATTTATAAGCCAATACGGTTCAGTTAAGGCTAGCACTCTTTGTCAAAATCGTTTTTTTAACGAACCACAGAGGCGCAGAGGACACAGAGAGAGAGGAAAGAGAAGGAAAAAATTGCTTAACTGAACTGTATTGATTTATAAGCTTGTCCGATAAAGGTTTAGTGATTAGTATACTTAGCAAGATTCAAGTAGGATTCCTATAGAATGTTGACACAGCGATTGCGGATTTTACTGATTAATGATGATTCAGATGAGCGAATATTAATCATTCAGCAATTAGAACAAGAATTTGATGAAGTGCATATAGAGCAGATTTTAGATGCACAAGGGTTAACTCAACTGATTAATTCCGAAAATTTTGATTTAGTAATTACGGATTACGATCTAACTTGGACAAATGGAATTGAAGTTTTGCGTGCGATCAAAGCGCGTTACCCAGAAAAACCTATTGTGATGTTCACTAATACAGGAAGTCAAGAAATTGCTGTCCAGGCAATGAAACTGGGGTTAGATGACTATGTAATTAAGTCAACAGAACACTACATTCGGCTTCGAGTTGCTGTCCGAAATGCTTTGGCGCGATCGCAGGAGCGCAAAAGAAGTTTTATTTTAGATTTACGACTACAATCTCTTGTAGAACGTCTCAATGTTGGTGTCTTTCGCGCATTACCAAACGGACAACTTTTAGAAGCAAACAGCGCATTTTTGCGGTTGATCGGACTGGAGGCTTTTCCAGCAGAGCAAGAGGTGAATTTAAATGACTACGCTTTGCAGATTGGAGACTATTCTCAGTCTAAGCCTTCGGAAAGAGAGGTGGAGCTACAAAGCTCAGATGGTAGAAAAGTTTGGGTTTTACTCAATGAAGCCGTGACTAAGTTTGATGGCACAACATTAATTGATGGTTTGGTTGAAGATATAACTGAACGCGTCCACGCCCAAATGCAGATCCAACAACTCAACGCTACTCTGGAACAGCGAGTCATTGAACGTACACAACAATTAGAACAAGCAAATAAAGATTTAGAAACATTTACCTATTCTATGTCTCACGATATTCGTGAGCCTCTGAGAACTATTTCTGGATTTGCCAAAATAATCTTAGAAGATTTTAGCGATCGCTTAGAATCTACAGTTCAAGACTATTTACAACGCATTTTAATGGCGGCTCAAACCTTAGATAACCTAGTTCAAAACTTATTAATATATAGCAGTTTTAATGACACTGATATTTTAGTGCAGCCTATAGCTTTAGATTCGGTATTAGACAATGCTTTATTTCAATTAGAAGAATTAATCCAAGAAAAAGAAGCCGAAATTATAGTTAAAAAACCTTTACCTTTTGTGATGGGTAATTATTATATATTGATTCAAATCGTATTGAATTTATTGAGCAATGCAATTAAATTTGTTCCTCCAAATACCCAACCTCAGATTAGAATTTGGACTGAAGAAGATGAGGGAAATATTTGTCTTTGGGTACAAGATAATGGAATTGGTATTGCTCCTAAAAATCAACAACGTATTTTTCAAACCTTTATCCGATTAAATAGTGCTGATTTTTACCAAGGAAGTGGGATTGGATTAGCCCTTGTCTATAAGGGTATAGAACAAATGGGAGGGAAAGTTGGAGTCCAGTCAGAATTAGGACAAGGTAGCCGCTTTTGGCTGCAATTACTGAGATATGAGGAAAAGTGATGTATATAGGGTCTAGTACGATTTTATTGGTTGAAGACAACGATAATGAACTTTTTTTGATTGAAAGGGCATTTCGGAAAGCGAATATTGGCAATCAACTAAAAGTAGTTCGTGATGGAGAGGCTGCTATTCATTATCTTGCAGGTAAAGATATTTATAGCGATCGCCATGTCTATCCTCTCCCCATGCTGATGTTACTGGATCTAAAACTACCTCGCAAGTCAGGACTAGAGGTGCTGGAGTGGTTGCGGCAACAACCTAGTATAAAGCGTTTGCCAGTGATTGCGCTTACCTCCTCTAAACATTCTGCTGATATTGATCGGGCTTACGATCTGGGAATTAATTCTTATTTAGTTAAACCCGTGACATTTGATCGCTTAGTTGAAATTATTCAAGCATTTGAAAAATATTGGACAGCAATTAGTGAGAGTCCACATTTGAAGGAAACAGATTCTCAAATATGAACTGTCAAATAAAAAAATTACATGGACACTTATTAGAAGCCAACTCTGCCTTTTTGCGGCTACTAGGGGTGAATACGCTTTCACAAGCACAAGATTTTCGCTTAAGCGATATTTTTCCCCATTCTCAAGACTTGCTTCAGTACCGATCGCAGCAAGGACAGTTACACTCTTGGGAAGGACAACTTTATCGAGCCGATGGAACTACGCTGTGGGTAAAGTGGAGCGAAACTCTTACAAATACAGATGGTGAATCTTTTATTGATGGGTTAGTGGAAGATATCAGTGAACTTTATTTTAGAGCAACAGGGCGCTCAGGTTATTGCTGCCGCCTCAGCAAAAGAAGCGATGGTAGCCGTTTGCAATTCTAAATTTGATCTGTTTGTGTTTGATATTGGTATGCCGCAAGAAGATGGGTATATACTGCTGAGTAGAATCAGAGCGTTGGAACAAGAACAGAGTAGACAGACTCCGGCGATCGCCCTCACAGCTTATGTCGGCGAGGAATATCGGCAAAAGGCACTTACCATTGGTTTTCAAAAGTACCTTGCTAAACCTGTAGAACCTGATGAATTGCTAGCGGTGGTGGCTAATCTCGCTGGACGAATATAACCTAGCTCAAACCAGGGACAAGATCAACTTAAAGTATTACTATATAAATCTTCTTTGCCTAATGACTAATCTACAAATTTTTCTAGATATTGCGACAGAAGCTGCCTTAGCTGCTGGTGCCGTTTTGCAAGGTTATTTAGGTAAATTAGAAGACGCAATTATTGAAAAAGGTCGCCCTGGTGATTTAGTCACTGCTGCTGACAAAGCCTCAGAAGAGGTGATTTTAGAAATTTTGCGTCGCCATTTCCTGGATCACTCTATCCTTGCTGAGGAATCGGGGAAATTAGGTAATCAAGAGAATAAATACCTTTGGGCAATAGATCCCCTAGATGGGACAACCAACTACGCTCATCAATACCCATTTTTTGCTGTTTCCATTGGACTGTTAATTAATGGCGTTCCGCAAGTTGGTGTAATTTATGACCCTTTCCATAATGAGCTATTCCGTGCTGCTGCTGGCTTGGGGGCAACGCGTAACCGTCGCCCCATTAAAGTTTCGGAAACATCAGAACTGAATAAAAGCCTACTAGTGACAGGATTTGCTTACGATCGCCGCGAAACCTCTGATAACAACTATGCAGAATTTAGTCATCTGACTCATCTTACTCAAGGAGTCAGACGTAGCGGTTCCGCATCGCTAGATTTGGCTTATGTTGCCTGTGGACGTGTCGATGGTTACTGGGAACGAGGGCTTTCTCCTTGGGATATTGCCGCCGGGATAATTTTGTTACAAGAGGCTGGGGGCAAAGTCACCGCCTACGATGGTACTCCTGTCAAAATTGAGTCAGGTAGAATTCTCGCCACAAATAGTTATATTCACGACTCTCTCAGTAGCGAACTTTTACAAGTTCCACCACTGTCAGCATGGGTTTAGTAGGTGGGAGCTTTCCCCCGACTTTGGGTAAACTAAAAAGAATCTAATTGCTGCTTTGGTGCAAAACCTCTATATGTCTTTCAAAATAGATCGTGGACTATTTAAATATGATTTCATAGATCATCACGCAGTTTTATGCGTTCCAGTCGATGCGGATGTCAAAGAGATTCGCAAACGGTATATCAAAATCGCCCGCCGTTTGCACCCTGACAGTAGTTTTACTGAAAGTGCTAGTCACAAAGAGCTAGGAAACGAATTGTTATCAAAGCTGGTTAACCCAGCTTACGAAAAACTGTGTGGCGATCGCACTCGCACGGAATATATTTTAATTTTGTCGCAAATTGGCAAGCGCCTACTACAAGAATCTACTTCGGTGGCTCTCAACACCGACTTGGCTAAACAGTTAGCCCAGACACCTAATCTCGATCATTTCTATAAAAGTGCGATCGCTAAAATCGGCGAAACCCAATATGATTCTTTAGAGCAAGCGCTGCAAGTCATTGCCCAAGTTAGTGAGTTGAATTTAGTGTATTTAATGCGGAGTGCAAGCAAACCATCCGCAGCGCCGCGGCCACCTGCTCAACCCAAAGCCGAATCAGGTACGCCTCAGTCAAATACACCAGCAGCACCACCAGCACCACCACCACCAGCGCCACCAAAAGAAGACTTGATTGTAGAGCAGTATGTTCGTCGCGCTCAATCTTTGATTGACAAAAACCAATTTGCCCCAGCCAAAGTAGAGTTGCAAGAAGCCCTAAAGCTAGAACCTAAAAATAGTCGGTGTCATAGCTTAATTGCAATGGTGTATTTGAAGCAAAATCAGCTAAAAATGGCAAAAATCCACTTCGACAATGCTCTCAAATTAGACCCCAACGACGAAACGGCTCTGCAATGGAAACCTAAAATAGATAGAGCTATAGGACAACAATCTAGCGATCATAAAGTGACTTCATCCGCCAATAATGGAGATAAGCAACCAGATAAATCTGGTAGTGGTGGTTTGTTCGGCGGTTTGTTTGGTGGGAAGAAAAAATAATGGTGTATCAACCAGCAGCAGGAGCCAGGGATTTATTGCCCTTGGATGTGGAGAAAAAACGCTGGATTGAAGATAGATTACAGCAGGTGTTTCATCGTTGGGGATATCACAGGATTATCACCTCGACTTTAGAACGCATGGATACTCTGATGGCGGGGGAAGCAATCCAGCGTCAGATGGTGATTCAACTACAAAATGGCGAAGATGATGAATTAGGGCTACGTCCAGAATTAACAGCATCCATTGCTCGCACCGTTGTCACTCGCATGGCAAATGCAACTTATCCGCAACGGTTGTACTACAACGCTAATGTGTTTCGTCGCACTTGGGAAAGTAGGCATAATTGCCAGCAAGAGTTTTATCAAGCTGGGGTGGAATTATTAGGTGCTGGCGGATTGTTGGCGAATGCGGAAGTACTACTGTTAGTAGCAGATTGTTTAGCAGCACTGGGGTTGCGGGAATGGCATTTAATTTTAGGTGAAGCGGGAATTACCCGATCGCTCCTGAGTGCTTTTCCTGCTAATTTACAGGATAAAGTTCGCAGTGCGATCGCTCATCTTGACCGCATTACTATAGATACTTTACCCCTAAGTGATAAACTACGCGATCGCGCCCGAATCATGCTGGATTTGCGTGGCCCCAGTGCAGACGTGTTGCAAAAAGTTAGTAGTTTGGATCTAGACCAAGAACAGCGAGAGGCAGTGAATAACCTCAAATCCCTAGTAGAATTACTAGAATTAGAGAAAAAATTTCCGTTAATCCTCGACCTTAGCCTTATCCAGACTATAGATTACTACACTGGTATTGTCTTTGAAGTTGTCAACGATACCGAATCTCAAGCCAGAGTTTTAGGGCGTGGTGGTCGCTACGACCAGCTTTTGGGCCTATATCATCCCCAAGGAGAAAACATTCCCGGAATTGGTTTTGGACTAAGTATCGAAGATTTATACCAAGTTCTGTTGTCTACTGGGCAATTACCACAAGCGACTCCCGCGAGTGACTGGTTGGTAGCACCAGAGACAGCTAGCGGTAACGCCTTTGCCTTTGCTTACGCGCAAAAACTCAGAGATTCTACTGATTTAGTGCGGGTAGAAATTGATTTGGGAGGAAGGGATGCAGACGCTATTCGTCAATACGCAAGCGATCGCGGCATTGCCCAAATTGCTTGGATCAAAGCTGATGGCTCCGCAAAAATTGAGCCATTGCCTTAGGAATTAGGAATTGGGAATTAGGAATTGGGAATTGGGCATCCCTTCGGCTTACCTCGGCAATGCTTGGCACGAGTCGCTCAGGGCAAGTGGGCATTGGGAAGAGGACAAGGAAACAAGGAGAATTGGGGACTCTTGAGAAGGGAAAGACTTGTTGCAAGTTCTCCCTTATCCCCCTCATCCCCCCACTCCCCACTCCCCTGCTAGGCTAGAAATAGCCGATACAGAAAAGAGGGAATCAGAGAACATGCCGCACACAATTGTTACAGAAGTCTGTGAAGGCGTCGCTGACTGCGTAGATGCCTGTCCAGTAGCTTGTATTCATGATGGCCCAGGCAAAAATGCCAAGGGAACTGATTGGTACTGGATTGACTTTGCCACTTGCATCGACTGTGGTATATGTCTCCAAGTTTGCCCAGTAGAAGGGGCAATTCTTGCAGAAGAACGACCGGAGTTGCAAAAAACTCCTTAATAGTCCATAGTCAACAGTCAATAGCTATTTTTAACTTGACTGTTGACCAATGACAAACGACAAATACTCTGGCTTGTCTACGAAACGCACTCGCGTTGGCTCAGTACAAATGACAAATGACAAATGACAAATGACTATTTACTAGATGTCCAAAATGTCCACGCTGGATACATCAAAGATGTAGATATCCTGCAAGGTGTAAATTTCCGGGTTGCACCAGGTGAATTGGTAACTGTGATTGGCCCCAACGGTGCTGGTAAATCTACTTTAGCAAAAGCAATTTTTGGACTTTTGATTCCTCACACAGGCACAATTACCTTCAAAGGTGAAAATATGGTGGGGCTAAAGTCCAATGAAATAGTTCAGCGAGGAATGTGCTACGTACCGCAAATCGCCAATGTTTTCCCCTCCCTTAGTGTTGAAGAGAACTTGGAGATGGGTGCTTTTGTGCTTAACGTTCCCCTAAAACCAATTAAAGATAAAATATTTACTATGTTTCCCAGACTAAGCGATCGCCGTCGTCAACGCGCTGGTACTCTCTCTGGAGGAGAACGCCAGATGCTAGCGATGGGCAAAGCTTTGATGTTGGAGCCTAGTTTGCTGATTTTGGATGAACCATCTGCTGCTTTGTCGCCGATTTTGGTGACACAAGTGTTTGAGCAGATTAAACAAATTAATCAGGCGGGTACTGCGATCGTATTAGTGGAACAAAATGCCCGTAAGGCTTTAGAGATGGCTAATCGCGGCTATGTACTGGAGTCAGGACGCGATGCTATCTCAGGCCCAGGTCAAGAACTGTTGAATGATCCTAAAGTGGGTGAGCTATATCTGGGAGCAGGTAAAAGACATTAATCCGGATTTTTCACTCTTGCCCCCATTCAACATAAGACCACTTTAATAAGGAAACTTCACCAGCCGATAGCCATATCTAAGGCGAGCCGCGCCTACGCTATCTATAAACTAATACAAAAGCTATTACAATTCCTGCCACTGCCGCGACCGTCGTTTTCGATGCTCAAAGAATTCTCCCCAATAATCCTTGCGTTTCTAATCACATCTACAGCGAGTAGAAAGGCAAAACAGGACATTCATTTAGGAAAAAATCACCAAAATGCAAATTAACTAGATTGGACATAACCCCGATTCAACAATAAGGCTTACTGAACTTCCTATATATAAAGCTCTGCATCAGTTTTTAATATACTGCTGAGTCACAATAAATCCTGCAAAGCGGCTCTAGAGCCAACCTGGGGCGTTTTCTCATGGTATAAAAACGCCTATGTTTACCCAATCAAAATTAATTGAGTGCTTTCGGCAATTTGGCATCCAAAATTTTTCTGTTCCAGTTTTAATTGAGATATCAACAGGGTTACTGGGACATTGAGAAAATTCTTCAAGGGAACGATTCCCGTCTCAAAAATCCCACCCAATGGCCAGTTGTTGACGCTCGTGTGAACTAGCCTTTTAGGTTAGATGCGCTAAACAAGTAGAGCGAGCGTCACCGCTTCACCACAACTGGCTAGAAATCAAACAGAAAACACATAGTACAAATGGACTAATACCATTTCACAAAATACCTGATATATAGGTAAGTAGGTAGGCAAGATAAAACTAAACTATGTAACGAAAAGTAACATCTCTATATTTGGCTCGTAGTTGCGCTTTAGCGCTAAAGCGCAACTACGAGCCAGTGATGATTATTTGCGCCTACTTACTTAGGGGTGTACATCTGTATGCTCTTACAGTCGAATTTATTATATTGCAAAGATTTTTAGCGGAAGTATTGACATACCAAAGCGATCGCTACCATTTATTTAGTATGTAGCTGCCTAAGTTTATTATTTGCCGATAATAGTAACTCTTGAGCTTTCAGATAGGCTGTAGTACCATTTTGCACTTTTATCTAACTGATTAATAATACTTTGCAATTGGCTCAACACCCGATTGTGCTGTACATCATGAGCATCAGTAGGAGTTGAAGCTAACAAGCTTTCGATTTCTCGTTGTGCTAATTCCATAGCCTCCACAGCATCTGCCTCAGCTTGCCGCCTTACCTTAACTTGACCTAAATTAGCCTCATAAATTGCTAATAATTTCTGTGCCTCGGTATAACCAGCTACGTCTTTTGAAGGAATTTCTTTAAGCCGCTCAATTGCTTCTATCCACAAATTTTCTATCTGTCGCCATTCAGTTACAGTATGCGGTGGATTTTGACCAGCTTTGGCAGCTTGCCAGGAAAATTGTCGCGCTGCGGTGATTAAGGCGCTGATGCGATCGTTCCCAGCGGCCAATCCCACAACTTCCTGAAACTCACGTTTATAATTATCTAGTTGATTTTGTACAGTTTTTCCTGCCAAAGTTTGACCAGGAATCTGCTCTAATTGATTCAGCGCCGTCTGCCAAGCAGATGTTGCAGTCTGTTTCTCAGTTGCTGTTGCAGCGTGTTCATATTGCTGTTTTGCATTTAATAGGGTCTGCATATTATTAGTAAGCAAAGACTGAGCATTCTTTTCTTGAAAAACCTTAGCTTCTAGTTGTCCAACTTGACTCCGAAATGCATTAAAACCGTAAATGCTAAAGTGCGAGTCGTACCACCAATATCTGTATTCAGACCAATCGTTAACAAAGGAAGTTGGTAACTTATCTAAATGTTTTTCTGCTTCTTGGAGCTTCTCTTCTCCCAAAGCCAAATCTGCTGGACTGGTAGCTTTTTCAATCAATTGTTCAGCTTGCTCGACTGATACCAACGCCTGTCGATAGTGATTATCCATACTTATATAGCTGGGTAGCAACAAAAAAGGTGCATGGAGCATCACCGGACGGCGAATCACCTGGTAAGGCTGGTTCGTCACCCAAATCACACCAACGGGAATACCGATAAGTATTGCTATCCAAATAAGTCTACTACCTATACCCCGCTTGGCTTTGCTATGCAATTGCTGAGAGGATTTTTTGAGAGCCTGCCTCTCTAGCTCCATTTCATGCTCTAATTTAGCTAGGTTTTTGGGGGTTAATGGCGTTGTAGATTGTTGGACAGAGGCAGACGGAGCTATCCCAGAGCTATTTTGATAATTTTTACGTAGAAAATTCCAGTTTATTTTGTTTAAAAAAGCCATAAATATAGCCAGTACTGCGTTAAGTATTCCCAAAAAAACACCTGACAATTCAGGTTATTTGGAAAAGCTAACCATTAACCTAACCCCCTAACCCTCTTCCCGATGCGGGAAGGGGGAACTAGAATTATGTCTCCCCTCTCCCATATTTGGGAGAGGGGCTGGGGGTGAGGGAAAAGATTTAAGCACTCATTTGGGATGTTCCCATTCAAAGTCTCTCTCCTTAAAGGAAGAGAGAAATAGAAGTGAGGTTTTCCAGATAGCCTGAATTGTCAGACCAAAACACAGGGAATACATATATAGGGGTAAATAATTAAAGGTTTTTAGTCCTGATAAAACTTGCTATAAGCGATGAATCGCTCACTACGAACTAGGATTTAATTTTATGTTTAACAAACTTTGGGGGTTTAAGTCCCCAGCAAGATAGGCAGCGCGAATTGAACGCCTCAGCTAAATCCCCGTCACAAAACGTAATTGCGTACAGCCCAAAGGGCCATGAAAACCGCGTAGCGTGCCGGAGGCTCTATGGGCGAAAAAGCGAATTGCGAATTGGTTTAATTATGCCTATATACTTAAGTGCTAAATCACGATGTCATCTGAAGATTAAATGACTCTTAAATCGTGTAAAACGGTACTCTTGCATCTTGCTGAAGTCTGATATCTTCTTGAGAATAGCTTTGTTTTCAGGTAGATTGATGAGTCGAATTAATGGATTTGTAGGGCGACGTGATTTCTTAAAATTTGCCAGTGTAGTAGGTATTGCAGCTACTACTTTTGGTGATAGTTTTTGGAATACAGAGCAAACTGCTGTTGCTGATATTCATCCAGTTAATCCTAATCTAGTTAGTCCTAATGAAGCCATCAGACGCTTGCTTGATGGTAATCAAAGATTTATCCAACAAAAACGTCAATATCCTGATCAATCACTAGAACACTTGCGATTAGTTGCTAAAGCTCAATATCCGTTTGCCGCTATATTAGGTTGTGCAGATTCCAGAGTCCCTGCGGAAATCGTCTTCGATCAAGGGCTTGGAGATTTATTTGTCGTGCGAGTTGCTGGTAATGTGGTCAGTGATACAGTTATAGGTAGTCTGGAATATTCTACAACAGTTTTAGGTTCGCAGTTGATTGTAATTTTGGGTCATAAAAGATGCGGTGCAGTAGCAGAAGCAATCAAAAACGAACCACTTCCTGGCAGAATTGGTTTGATTATTGAGGGTATCAAACCATCTGTAGAAAGGGTAAAGTTAAGAACGGGTGATAATATGCAGAATGCAGTTATAGCCAATATTCAATATCAGGCTGAAAAATTGCAGGAAAGCTCGACTATTTTGGATAAATTGCTCCGTGAAGGGAAACTCAAAATTGTCGGCGCTTGTTACGATATTGACACTGGTAAAGTCAACATTATTACTTGAAAATCTCACAGCTTTTAGGCGTAGGATTCTTAGTTGAATGATGTTATAAAAAATTATTATTTATTGAGATCCTTGAAAATTAATCAAATTCATTGCTCAACTTAAAAAAATATTCCTTATAAGTAGATATAGGAATCCTATAGCAATCCTATTTGAGTTGTGAAAAATATAGATTAGGAAACGAACCGCCAAGGACGCAAAGGAAAGAAGAAAGAAGAAAGAGAGATATAATTTTCACGAATGATTTAGGACTGCTATATATATTGGTAGGGGCGGCGATGTCTGGTTTGGTCTACGCTAACGCAAACTTACAAAAATTCAGAAAACTCAAAAGCAAGGCACAGTCGCAGCTTGTAACAAATAAACCCGGCAGGGGCCATATAACAAAGCCGCCCGCCAGGAAGGTATAGTATATTCTGGCCATGTTTGATTAGGTTAGCGCTTATTTATAAAAAATAATTGCGTATCCCTAGATACAATAACTAAATCCTTTGAAAAACACAGTTAAGAAAAGTTGCTAAATAGGTTAATTTCTCATTAAAATCAACAATTTATTTCCCAAATGGGGAGATGAGGGAGCAGGGGGTAGGGGGCAAAGGGGAAAATAATAAAATTACCTCTTTCCCCCCTGTCCCCAGCAAAAACTGCCCCTCTGCCTCTTTCCAATGCCCCATAATATAAGAAAGCGCTTCATACTTCTTAAATAATCAGCTTTATTAGAACAATGGCGAGAGACTTACGCGGATTCATCAAAATTTTGGAAGATAAGGGACAATTACGGCGAATTTCAGCTTTAGTTGACCCAGATTTAGAAATTGCTGAGATTTCCAACCGGATGCTGCAAAAAGGTGGGCCAGGGTTGTTGTTTGAAAACGTCAAAGGCGCTTCCTTCCCGGTGGCGGTGAATTTGATGGGAACTGTAGAAAGGATTTGCTGGGCGATGAATATGCAGCATCCAGAGGAGTTGGAAACTTTGGGGAAAAAACTAAGTATGCTGCAACAGCCAAAGCCGCCGAAGAAGATTTCCCAAGCGATAGATTTTGGGAAAGTGCTGTTTGATGTGGTGAAGGCGAAACCAGGACGGGATTTTTTCCCTGCTTGTCAGCAAGTTGTAGTTCAAGGTAATGATTTAGATTTAAACAAGTTACCTTTGATACGTCCTTATATTAATGATGCTGGCAAGATTATCACGCTAGGACTGGTAATTACCAGAGATTGTGAGACGGGTACTCCAAATGTAGGTGTGTATCGTTTACAACTACAATCTAAAAATACGATGACGGTTCACTGGTTATCGGTGCGGGGTGGGGCGAGGCATTTGCGAAAAGCGGCAGAACGTGGGAAAAAATTAGAAGTTGCGATCGCACTTGGTGTAGATCCTCTAATTATCATGGCAGCTGCTACACCCATTCCTGTAGATTTATCAGAATGGCTGTTTGCTGGACTTTACGGTGGTTCAGGTGTGCAGTTGGCGAAGTGCAAAACTGTCGATTTGGAAGTTCCCGCAGATTCGGAATTTGTCTTAGAAGGAACGATTACACCTGGGGAAGTTTTACCAGATGGCCCTTTTGGCGACCACATGGGTTATTACGGCGGTGTGGAAGATTCGCCCCTGGTACGCTTTGAGTGTATGACGCACCGGAAAAATCCGATTTACTTAACAACATTTAGCGGTCGTCCACCTAAAGAAGAAGCGATGATGGCGATCGCACTAAATCGGATTTATACGCCCATACTACGCCAACAAGTCTCAGAAATTGTCGATTTCTTCCTACCAATGGAAGCATTGAGTTACAAAGCGGCGATTATTTCCATTGATAAAGCATATCCGGGACAAGCGCGACGGGCAGCTTTAGCGTTTTGGAGTGCTTTACCACAATTTACATACACAAAATTTGTGATTGTTGTGGATAAAGACATAAATATTCGTGATCCGCGTCAAGTTGTCTGGGCGATTAGTTCTAAAGTTGACCCAGTGCGAGATGTCTTTATTTTGCCGAATACACCTTTTGATACGTTGGATTTTGCCAGTGAAAAGATTGGCTTAGGTGGACGAATGGGAATTGATGCGACTACAAAAATCCCGCCGGAAACAGACCATGAATGGGGTTCGCCTTTGGAATCTGATCCAGATGTGGCGGCGATGGTAGAAAGGCGATGGGCGGAGTATGGTTTAGCAGAGTTGCAGTTAGGAGAAGTAGACCCAAATTTGTTTGGTTACGATATGAGGTAGAGTTTTAGGTAGCGACTGGTAAAAATCTCTACTGCATATCAGCTTGGGTGATTTTTATCAATCAAGCTATCAGTGATTTTTAAGTTACAAAAGGAGTTTTTGGATGAATCAGGTATTTGTGAAAAACTCTTTGGGAGCGAAACAGATAGCTGAAGAAGTTGCTGAACGCGCCCAACGTTTTGTACCTGCTTACAAGCGTTTTTTGGAAAACCAGGGGTTTAAAGGTGGAGAAAGCTTTGAGCAGTTACCCCAGTTAGACAAAAAATCATACGCCCTCGCTTACCCATTTGAAGAACTGGTGGGGGATGATTATGAAGAATGTTTTACGATCTTTCGCTCTTCAGGGTCATCTGGGCAAAGCTTCTATTGGCCGCAGTTGAAGTCAGACAGTCAGTCATCATCGGCTGGGATGAGGACGCTTCTCGAAGCCGTATTTGCTGTACACCAGAAAAAGACACTAGCCATTATGGGGCTGAACCTTGGAGTTTGCGAATTTCTCTCCAGAAGCGTGCAGGGGTAGAAGAGAAAATCCCATTTATGTTTTCCCTTTATGGTAGTGCCGATACGGGTGGTCTAGGAATGGAATTCCTGGCTACCATCGCTCTGCGAAAAATACTATATCGAAACTCTGCTCTGGCTAGTTCCCTTGGTATAGAATCCCCGATTCCGCACTTCTTTCATTTCCTTGCAACTAATACTTTCGTGGAGAGTGTCGATGGTCATCTGTGCGTAACTCGTTGGCAAGGCATTCCCCTAGTACGCTACATTCTTTATGATCGTGTGGCTTTATACAACTGGAAAGAATTTAAACAAGCCGTTCTCACCTCCCCATATCTAGATTTGGAAGATCAAGCTTGGGTAAAGATAATTTCAGATAGTAGTGATGATCTCCCAGATTTACTGGCTGTTAGCGGTCGAGGAGATAGTTGCTTAATCCTTGGCGGTGCCAATCTCACAGAATATATGCTGGACGCGGCGGTGAAATGTGAAGAACTGGATGAGATTCTCACCGGACTATACCGCGCTCGAATTGTTGAGGAAGCAGATATACAATATTTGGCTTTTGATCTGGAAACCAGACAAGGTGTCGAGTCTGATGCAATAACGCTCAACCGAGTTTATCATTCTCTGGTGCAAACTTTAGGGCAGCTTGAATCATATTTCCTGGAAGCTTGGAAGAATGTTTACAGCGCTTGGGATAACGACTCTTCTAAGCGGATTCTCCGGCTGAATTTCATCCCTTGACCTGGTCTGTCTCACGCAACGGAAGAAATCATCAAACAGCGAGGAATTGTCCAATGAATAATAAATCAACGCCAGAATGTAGTTGATTAATCTTTATTGATTGCTTTGATTTACTGCGTAAAGGTGAACCAATGCCAATGATGGGTAATGATATTCAGAGTCACTATGGAATTTTAGTTTGTCGTGGCGATCGCCGTCCTTATACTGACTTATATGCTTTTAATTTACCAGATATAATTCCACCTTTTCCCATACCTTTGCGTTCTGGAGATTCGGAACCAGTTATAGATTTGCAGACATTATTAAATGAGGTATATGATATCTACGGCTATGATTTGGTAGTAGATTATAGTCAACAGCCAGTACCAGCATTGTCAGAAGTAGATGCAGCTTGGGCGGATGCGCTGCTGCGGAAAAAAAGTTGGGGTGACTAAAAACTTATATCTCTCACTCTTTGGTTTTCCATACCTCGAACTTGAGCTTCAAGGCGTGTCAGTCGTGTGTCGTAGTTGAAAAGCTTATTTTCCAGTTGTTGGACTTTTTCTTGTTCTCTTTCAATTTGTTGTTCAAGTTCTTGAATTATTTGTATGTTTTTATTGTTAGCTCTTTTGTGTCCAGGTAGTGATTGCCGTAAATGTTTCAACTCATATCCAGCATAATGCTGAAGGTAAGTATAAGCTTGTTCCTTTGTAGTGATATCTTTACGTTCGCCAAGCGCCTTCAACAATTATGCTTTAGTCCAACAACATGCTTCTTTAGCTAATTCTTCGATCATCTGCTTACTAGCCATACTTAAACCTTTTATACAATTGAAAAATTAGACAGACTAATTTAATCTTAAAGATATTTTTATCTTGAGACTACTCTACAACTATTAAATTGTTTCTCTGTAATTAAAATACAACAGCGTAGTAAGTAAAAATATTTAAGTATAGTTAAAATATTATAAAGTTTTAATAAACTGAATCTTCGATTATTGTCTATCTAAAAGGTGCGATCGCACTTACTCACCAAAAGCGATCGCACACACCACCAAAACCCACATAATTAGCCCCCTCCTCGCAAGCGGGGAGGGGGTTGGGGGTGGGGTTCTATCTCTGCAAACAAGCAGCAATATCCTGCAACACCCCCTCCATCCTCTCCAGAAAATCCTCATTTCTAAATCGCACAACCTGCAACCCCAAACTCTCCAAAAATTCTTGACGTATCGCATCTTCCTGTTGGGTGTAGTCGTGAATTTCGCCATCCACTTCCACCACTAACCGCGCTTCATTACAGTAAAAATCGACGATAAAACGGTCAATTGTTTGCTGACGGCGGAACTTGAAACCCAAAAGTTGCTTGTGTCTCAACTTCTCCCAAAGTAGCTTTTCTGCTGGAGTTGGTTCACAACGCATTTGTCGCGCTAATGGCTTAAGTTTTTTCCAAAGTTCGTATGGGGTTTGCCAAGGGTATCCCGGAACCCCACCCCCTAACCCCCTCCCCGCTTGCGAGGAGGGGGGACTGGAGTTGGTGAGAGGCTGTGGGTTGGGGTTTTGATTTTGGGTCATTTGCGATGTTGGTGGTTAGCTAATATTTCATGTATTATTAAGAGCGATCGCACTTCCTCAACTCCTCAAAGTCTATAGCTAGTCTAGCCATCTTAGGTAGCGATCGCCCCACATGGAAACCAAATATCAGTTATCAGTTAAAAATTGTAAGTCAATTGGGAGTCAGAGTCCCCCAATTCTAAAAAGTGGTGTGTTTCAGTTGTGGTCAAATAAGAGACACCAAACCGTGATAACTGATAACTGTTGACTGTTCACTTAATCCACTATCGGGAGTATGTTAACTTAAATTAAGAATTATTGCCAAATAGTAAACAATTTTTGGGAATATCACACAAGCTAATTAAAAGGTTTACGGCGAATGGATATTTTAATAGAATAATCTCATCAAAAGATTCGCAGAAACATAAATGGATTGGATTATACTACTGCGATCGCTACAGTCTGATTTTATTAAAAGGTTAACATCTGGTTGTCTGCTTCATTGTGAAACAGAAGGTCAATATAGTGAATTAACTATAATCTCTGGAGAAAGGTTAAAGGCATTACGAGAATTTTGCTGGCTGATGGCTGAGAAATATAAGCGTGTTTCGCCAGTTCGTGATGTTTTTATTAGCTATCTCAAAGGAAAGTTGGGTGAGGAAGTTGTCAAAGAACGTTTAGCTGATTTTATTACCGAAGTCGATTATGAAAAGCGATTTGGTGGCGATGGCAATATAGATTTTACCTTGACTTCTGACCCATCTATTGGTATTGAGGTGAAATCTCGTCACGGTAGTATTGATAGAGTTAGATGGTCAATTAGTTCTGAAGAGGTTGAAAAAAATGCAGTTGTAGTTTGCATTTTGATTCAAGAAGATGTGAGTGAAGCACAATCTGAGTATCACCTTTTTTTGGCTGGCTTTCTCCCAACCCGGATGATTAAGTTGAAAACTGGTAAAATTTCCTTTGGGATAGAACAATTACTCTATGGTGGCGGTTTATGGTGTTATCTAGAACAGTTAGAATCTTCTATAAATTCTTCTAAGCAACAACCACCAATTTACAAATATCTCCCGAAGCAGAAAATTGGAGTTAAGTCAACTATTAATCAGTTAAGTAAATCTTATTTACAACCCGAATATAGTAATGAAGATTTAAATATACTTTGTGTAAAATTAGGTGATGAATGTTTTGAGAAAGGAGAATATTCAAATGCGATCGCTAACTATAATCAAGCGTTAAAAGTTAAATCTACTGAGGTTGATTTATATTATAAACGAGGTTTAGCTTACTATCAAGTAGGAGATTATGAAGCTGCGATCGCAGACTATTCTCAGGCAATCCAGATGAATCTTCATGATGCTAAATCTTACAATAAACGAGGTCTAGCTTTGTCTCAACTGGGAAGATTAGAAGAAGCAATTAATGATTATACCCAAGCTATCAGAATTAATCCTAATGTTGCCGTAGCTTATAAAAATCGGGCTGAAGCTCGTTCTCATGTAGGAGATAACCAAGGAGCAATTGAAGATTATACTCAGGCTATTAAAATTAATCCCCATTATGCTGATGCTTATAAAAACCGTGGCATTTCTCGTTATTTATTAGGCTCTCAACCGGGATTTCCCCAAGCAATTAAAATTAATCCTAAAGATGCCATAGCTTATAAAAAACGTGGTAATGCTCGTTCAGATTTAGGAGATTTTGAAGGAGCTATTGAAGATTATACTCAGGCAATCCAGATTAATCCTAATTATGCAGATGCTTATTATAACCGTGGTAATGCTCGTTCAGATTTAGGAGATTTTGAAGCAGCAATTGAAGATTATACTCAAGCAATCCAGATTAATTCAAATTATGCAGATGCTTATTATAATCGTGGCAATATCCGTTTAGAAATAGCAGATAAACAGGGAGCAATTGAAGATTTTCAAAAAGCGGCAGATATCTATCGTCAACAAGGTAAGCTAGAAGCACTCAAAGATACACGAGAAATAATATTAGATTTAGAAATAGAAGAATCATTAGATATTTTAAACTTCTAGAAAATCGATGAATTCGGATAAATAGCAATTTTCAGCTACCTGAAACTCACAGCTTATCCTATCTCATTTGTGAAAATTTTCCCTGTCCATATTCCCGACTTAGTAAAAGTTATCCGAGATATATACCATTTCCTAATCAGATGAAGTACATCATAGCCCCCTCTCAAAAAGCGGGGAGGGGGTTGGGGGTGGGGTTCTTGTACCTCACAACTTAGCTCACAAAATTGCTCCAGTCTCTTTCAAATAAACCCGCGTAAATGGTTCATCTTCACCCAAAGTATAATCTTCAATCAATCCTTTGCGACGGATAGAAATATGGTTACCTTTTCTAATCACCACAGTCGAATCATCAAACACATCCCGTACCAAGATCATCTCAGTTTCCGTGGGATTATCCAAAACTACCATATTACTACTGCGGTAAAACATCCCCTCTTCATTTACAATATCTTCCGCATACTCGGCAATCAGCAAATCAAGTTTTGGATGACGTAGCAAAGTTTGGACGTTGCTGTTGTAATTTTTGCTTAATACTTTTTTGGAGCGATTCACAAAAACTGCATCACGACAAACAGCGCCTATTCTCCAGTTGGGATTTTGCAAAAGGATATGGTCAATCGTTGCTTGCAGTTCTTCAACTGAGATTTTATTAAAGGTAATAATCGGTATCCTAGAATCTGTACCTGACTCAAAAAAGGTTTCTAAGATATAAGAAGGCACATCAACGCTTTCACCTTCAGAAGGTTTAAGATGCATTAAAACACCTGGTGCAGCGTTGATTTCCAAGATAGCAAAATTACTGGATTTCCAAGATTCTGAGAGACTTTTCGTAATCACATCAATACCAAGGCAAGTCAACTGGAAGTGTTGAGCAATATCTTGCGCCAAGATAATATTGTCATCATGAACTGTCTGGGTTGCATCAATGCTCATACCTCCGGCTGAAAGATTAGCGACTTTACGCAGGTAAACAGTGCGCCCCTTCTCAATCACGCTGTCCAATGATAAGCGCTGTTCCTCTAGGTAGAGTTCCATCGCTTCATCTATCTGAATTTTACTCATCGGCGAGGTAGGCGTGTCTAAACGTGCAGGTTTCCGGTTCTCTAGGCGGATTAATTCTGCAAGGGTTAAATAGCCATCACCAACAACCGAGGCTGGACGGCGTTCTGTGGCGGCGACAAATCTGCCATTGACACACAACAAGCGAAAATCTGATCCAGAAATACTTTTCTCAACAATTATCCGAGTTAGCTGATCTTCGGGAATCGCTGCCAATGCCCTATTATAAGCAACTGCAAGTTCTTTTGAGTCTTGCACGTCAGCCGTAACGCCAATTCCTTTGTGGCCTACCACTGGCTTAACTGCCACTGGGTAGCCAATTTTTCTTGCTGCCGCCAAGGCATCTTTTTCAGAAAAGACGATATCGCCTTCAGGGACTGGGAAACCCAAAGTTTTCAAGAATGCCTTACAGTCATCTTTGCGAGTCGTAAACTCCGAATCTAGATGGCTATCACAGTTAAATGTTGTTGCTACCCCCCGGACATGTTTTTTTCCTAATCCGTATTGCATTAATCCTTCTTCCCACAAATAAAAGGCGGGAATACCTTTTTCGTAGGCTGTTCGCAATAGGGCGTAAACGGTGGGGCCACCATAGACAGAGGCGCGGAATTTATTTTGCAGCCTCACCAATTGTTCATCAAAGGTAAAGTCTTCGTCTTGGGTAATGGCTTCAAACCAATCCCAAACAAAATAAGCTACCTCTCTAGTTGTGCGTTCATGCAGTGATTGGACGCTAATCCGCACAAAATCTGGATATGGCTTGACACTCCAACGGTTAAGGTGCAAGTCCATGTCAAGTTTTCCGACTTCGGACACAACTTGGGCAAATAGATGAGCGTAAGATTCGTAGCTTTGACTGCCCAGATTTGGATAGCGATCGCCAATCCTTGCAATATAATCTTCAATGGGCAAAGGCTCTCTAGACTCAACTAGAGCAAAGTCAAATACTAGCGCCCCTATATCTAAATAGGGGTTAGGCCCAATATAATGCTTGAAGTTGAAAATATCGAATACATCCGTTCTTCTAGCATTAATGCGGACTAAATCACTGCTTTTTTGTAGAACCATTGATTACGAACCTCTGGCTAAACACCCTGAAATTTAAATGCTGAGTTCTGGTTACTCAGACTTCTTGATTGTAAATTGATTCACATTAAATAATGATGGCAAATTCATTGCTCTAATCAGAACCTACATTAACCCTATTAGTAAGCATTTTCAACTACCTCAAGGCATAATTAACCCAGGGCAACCTCAGCAAAGAAAAAAATACGGTCAATTCATCCTCATGACTAGTCAAAGATATAACCTTTGAAAGGTGCAACACGAGCCAATAATTTGTATAAATAGATGTGCGGTATTGAAAAGACAGCAAAGTATGAATAGCACAGAAGCTGCTCTAAGAGACGAAATTCGAGAACTTGCTGAAGAAGCTTTTCACCAAAAGCTGATCTCTGGGCATGGTGATGGCCCAGAGATGAATGAGTATCAAATTGTCTACCAAGGCAAACCCAGGCATCTGCCACTAGAACAAGCACGTTTTTTCTTAACTAACTTGCTTTACAAAAGTGACATTCATTAGGACTTACCATCAGATATCTAAGAGGTTGTTTGAAAAGTATTTCACTGTGACTATAGGCACTTTTAGATCCCCCCCTACACCCACGTTAGTCTCTCCATTTTGGGAGACCGCAAGACCTCGCCCGCTCCCCTTAAAAAGAGGACAACCGGAATTAAAGTTCCCCTTTTTATAGGGGTATTTAGAGGGATCTATAACTTTTAATACCGACAAAATGACTTTTCAAACATCCTCTAATTGCACCCAGCTAGAGTTAATACCAATCATTTAATAATTGCCCGACAAATTTTCAATCGGCAATTAGTGATGCCTCTAGAAAATCGCTCTAGAGGCAGTTGGTGCTGTGGGTTTTATTAAGTCAAGAAACGTTAATGAGGATAGTTATTTTTCATGTAATTTTTTGGAAAAATCTTTTGGTTTCGTTGCGATGTCTAACGACAAGCTGCTTTGCGTCTACGCAAATTATAATACACCTTCTATCAGGTAATCTACCAAAGGGATGATTTGATAGTTGGAATTGTCATGGTTTAGTAAAATTTATTAACTCAAAATCAGAGGGCATCATGGTAGAAACTAATCCCAAACGGCAGCTAGTAATTATCGGGGGCGCTGAAGACAAGGAAGGAGATTGCCAAATTCTGCGCGACTTTGTGCGCCGCGCTGGCGGTACGAAGGCGTACATTGTAATTATGACGGCGGCGACAGAATTACCAAGAGAAGTGGGAGAAAATTATATTAGAGTATTTGAGCGGTTGGGAGCCGAGAATGCTCGCATTATTGATACAGAAACCCGCGAAGATGCATCTTCATCTACCGCATTGGAAGCAATTAATAAAGCAACTGGGGTATTTTTTACTGGGGGAGATCAAGCTCGCATCACTAACATCCTCAAGGGCACCGAAATAGATACGGCGATTCATCAACGGTTCTCTGAAGGTATAGTTATCGCAGGCACAAGTGCCGGAGCCGCCGTGATGCCAGACGTAATGATTGTGGAAGGCGACTCAGAAACACATCCTCGGATTGAAACTGTTGAAATGGGTCCAGGTCTTGGTTTTCTACCAGGAGTGGTAATTGACCAACATTTTTCCCAACGCGGACGCTTGGGACGCTTAATTTCAGCTTTGATACTACAGCCTGCTGTTTTGGGATTCGGTATTGACGAAAATACTGCTATGGTGGTGACAGATAACCAAATTGAAATTATTGGTGCAGGTGCGGTTACGATTGTTGATGAATCAGAGGCTACATACAACAATATGGGCGAAATTTTGAAGGATGAGTCTTTGGCGATTTGCGGTGCAAAGCTTCATATTTTGCCACATGGCTTCAAATTTGACTTGAAAACCCGTCAGCCTATCCTAAATAATGGTTCTGTGGCAAATGTGTCTGTAGCTGTTGGGTAAATCAACACTTAACTTTTAGCAAGTGTGTTTAAATTGAGTCAATAGTTAATACTTGTAGATTACTGACATTTATTTCTTGAATATCCTCCCAAATACTCTCAGAAATAGCGGACATAGCCCCGCATTTTTAGGAGGAAAGGGAGGATTTATTATTAATATTCTTTATCTTGACTTCAGCAAACTTCTAAAACTAGGTAAGTAGACAATAATAAATCAAATTAAACCACGTCTATCTTGAAACCTATAGTTCTTCCATGATAAAAAGGATTTGCCCTCATCCGCCAACCCCGAATCCCAAATCTGGGATTCGGGGAGCCAGAATTTCAAACTCCCTCTCAAGCATTTGGGAGAGGGATTTAGGGAGAGGGTGAAAACTACGGTTCTCAACTTAGATAAGGTTTAGTTACGGAATATAAAATTACTTAAACTTGCTTTTAGTAAAGGCTTCAGCCCTTACAAATTAACTAAATTAAAAGTGGTATCAAATTCTTTGACAATCTACTTTTATAGCACTCGTGAAGAATATGGCTGTTTCTCTAACTTTTCGCCCCACGGCTTTGAATTAGATGGATTGTATTGGTCAACTAGCGAACACTACTTTCAAGCACAAAAGTTTGTGGGTACACCTCATGTAGAACAAATTCGTCTAGTTAAAACACCTAAAGATGCGGCAAAAATGGGGCGTGAGAGAACCCGTCCCCTACGGGAAGATTGGGAACAAGTTAAAGACGACATCATGCGGGAAGCTGTGCAAGCTAAATTTCAAACTCATACAGATATCAGGGATATCTTACTTTCCACAGGCAATGCAGAAATTGTTGAAAACTCGCCCATCGATTTTTACTGGGGTTGCGGAGCCGATGGTAGTGGTAAAAACATGCTAGGAAAAATTTTAATGGAGGTGCGAGAGATCCTGCACCATACATACAGCGCAGATGTTGATAATAGAAATGTTAAATAAAATCAAACCTCACCCTCAATCCCTCTCCTTATAAAGGAGAGGGAAGCTGGATATGAGTAAAATTTTATACTTTTTTTAAGCTAGTTACTTAATCTGAAAGCCTCGATTAACGATTCAATAGCGAAGCGATCGCTTCATTGATAGACTCTCACCCCTGCTAAACCGCTAAACCAACCTGATGAAAGATACATCGTGGTTTTGGGAATACTAGATTTAGCACCAGACTTAACAGGAAAGGGTTGATGTCTAAAGGTGAATGGAATCACAGATCGAAAAATACAGTTCCCTGCAATTACCCATAACATACTTAAAATCAGTGAAGCGTAATACAATTACCCATGAATTTGACTCTGGTTCACAAGCAGAAACACTACCTATACCGGAAAGTGACGACATATCGGAAGCTTCTAAGCTACTACGGCAAGGAATTCAACAGCAGCAAGCTGGTGAATTAATAGCGGCGTTGAAGTCCTTACAAAAATCCTTGGGGCTGTTTCAGTCCGTTGGGGATTTGCAAAAACAGGCACAGGCACTTTCTTTTTTAGGATTGGTAAGTTACACTGCTGGAGACTACAAAGGGGCTATATCTTACTCCGAACAGTGTTTATGTTTGGTGAATAACACCTCAGATTTAGCATTGCAGATGCAAGCACTTTCCCATTTAGGGAATGCATACCGTCATCTAAATGACCATAAAAAGGCTATTGAATTTTTGGAAAAATGTTTAAAAATAACGCGACAGCTGCAAGACAAGCGTAGTCAAGTAGCAGCACTGAATAATTTGGGATTGGTATATAAAGCTTCGGGCAACTTTACGCAGGCAATTGAGTATCAGCAGCAAAGCCTAGAAATTGTCCGGGAACTCAAAGATCACTGGGGCGAGGAACAGGTACTCAAGAATTTGGGTAATGCTTGGTATGCTTTGGACAATTACCCAAAAGCGATCGCCTATTATGAGGAGTGTGTAATACTAGCATACTCCTTAAAACATGTTCGCAGTGCTTCTCAGGTGCTAAAGAATCTTGGAAATGCTTGTTATGCCTTAGGTGATTATGCTACAGCCATTAAGTATCATGAAGAGCGGTTGCAATTAGCTAGAGAAATTCAAGACAATCGTAGCGAAGAACAGTCTTTAGGTAATTTAGGAGTTGCTTGTGAAGCTTTGGGTGACTATAACAAAGCCATTAAGTATTATGAAGAACGTTTGCTGTTAGCTAGAAGTATCAAAGATCGGCGCAGTGAAGAAGAAGCTCTCGATCGTCTGAAAACTGCTTGCTACGCCTTGGGTGATTATGCCAAAGCTATGCAATATCAGCAAGGAACATATTTAAATAATTTGTAATACTTCGACTTACCTCGGCAACGGTTCCATGTCCGCTTTTTCGAGTGCTTGGCACAAGTCGCTCAGTACAAGTTCGTAATAGAGCCTCGGCACTAGGACGAACGTAATTCGGAATGGAGATAAAGACAAGAGCCACAAAACTTGCTGATGCCATTAGCTCTTTTGAGAAAAACGTCCAAAAATCGTTAAAAAGCAAGAGAGGGAAAGGAATAATTAAGAGTTAATAATTAGTTAATAATTTAAAATTACCCGCAGAAGTCAATTTATCCCATTGTCTTTTGTTGCTGGAGATACGCGAGAACTTCTAATGTATCTACTTGGGGAAATTGGGCGTAAAAATTACTTACACTCCAAAAGGGTTCCGGTGTTTGCAAAACAATGGTGCGATCGCCCCACTGTTCTAACCAGGGTAGCAATGTTTGTGGTGCTACTGGAGTACATAGCCAAACTGCTGCTGGAGAAAGCGTTTTGAGAGCAGTTGCCGCTACTGCTATTGTCATACCTGTAGCAATGCCATCATCAACTAAGATCAGCGTCGCATTCTCTGCATTCACCTGCAAACAAGCAGGAATTAATAGAGCCTCAAGAGACTTAGCTTGGTTTATCGCTTTATTTAAAGCTACTTCTTGCCATCGCGCATCATGTTTAGGGCGAAATAGCTTTTGCTCGCTCCAAAGAACATTTCCATAACTAGTCACTGCACCAATTGCTAACTCTGGGTTTTCTGGATGGCTAATCTTTTTCGCCACAACAATTGTCAACGGACAATCCAAAAGACGTGCTATTGGTGCTGCTACTGGTACACCCCCTCTTGGCAAAGCATAAACAATTGGTACAGGCTTTACCCCAGAATCAATAGTTTGCTGAGTCAAAACATCATGAATCACTCGCGCCAATTCCTCACCCGCATGGGTGCGATCGGCGAAAAGCGGGGTATGTGACATGGTTTCCCCCCAGCATGTTAAGACGGTACTGCTTTTATGATGACTGAATTTTGTCTCAAGTTAACTGATACAATAAGATTTGTATAAATAATTAAGTATTCAGCAAAAGTCTATTTATTCTGATAAATCTCTAACCAGAGCAGTATTTAACTCAAATAAGACAAATGGTGCTGATACCAAAATCATAATTTTCATGAGCAGCGAAACCCAACTCAGCCTCTTCGACGACTCAACCCTTAACCAACGAGAACTGATTCCCACAGACGCTAAAATTGCGATCGCTCCGGGAACTTATTCTGACATTTCGGAGTTGACACAGCATTGCGATCGCTGCCACCGTTGTGCCTTGGGAGACACTCGAACTCATGCTGTCGTCGGACGCGGTAATCTCAAAGCCCCAATTATGCTTATAGGAGAAGCCCCTGGTCAAAATGAAGACGAAACAGGCTTACCATTTGTAGGCAGATCGGGGCAGTTGTTGGAAAAAATTCTGGCATCCGTAAATCTGACTACTGAACATGATGTATATATTGCCAATATAAATAAATGTCGTCCACCAGATAATAGAGTTCCTACACCTTTAGAAGTCGCAGCTTGTTTACCCTACTTACTAGAACAAATTCGCCTAGTTGACCCCAAAATAATTTTGTTAACAGGTGCAACTGCTGTCAAAGGCATCACAGGCGATAAGCGCGGAATTACGAAAATTCGCGGACAGTGGCTAGAGTGGGAAGGACGTTTATGTATGCCAATTTTTCATCCTTCCTACTTGCTGCGTAACCCTTCAAAAGAAAGAGGTGCGCCGAAATGGTTGATGTGGCAGGATATCCAGGCAGTGCGTGCCAAGTTAGACGAAATTCAAAATAACAGCTAATGCAAGTAAATTCGCTTAAATTATATTGTATTTCACTAATTGCGATCGCCTGTTTTAATTGAAGTGGAAGCGATCGCATTTGTAGATTTTCACTCAAATTAAGCAACATTTCTCTCTCGATTGCTTTAACAGCCAATAACGGAAGGATTGCCATCTTAAACTATTCTTTAAATTTCACTCCTAAGTCAACATTTAGAACTGCTTCAATCTTACGGATGATTCCTTCTGTTGCCGGCGCTCTCAAGTTTTCAGCCTCTAATTGATACCAATAGGCGCGACTAATACCAGCCTCTCGGCAAATTTGTGAGAGAGACCGTTCATCTCTCTCCCTTGCCTGTTTTATCCGCTTTCCAATATCTGGGAAGTCCTGCACCACTTCTACTACTCGTTTAACTTGCACTACTGTTATGGGCTTAACTTCAAATCATAATTTTAGTGTAAGTTGTCTAAAGGCAATTGACAACTGTTTACAGACAATAGACAATATAGAATGTAAATTTAGGATTGCGACAAAAAAAATATGATAAAAATCTGTAAGGTAATCTTCAGAGTTTTAATCTACTTCGATCCCAGCAATTACTCTAAATAGCTTGCTAATAGTTTCGAGAATTTCAACCCATAATAAGGTTTTATAATGTTTTGCCATGTCTAAATTCTTGTCGAACAAAGCTCTGCACGATGTTAACTCTGTTGAAACTGCCTCGCCCAAGGAACTTCAACAACACCTGAAGCTATTTTCAGACAAGACAGGTTTCATGTCGTCAGATGTGTTCGACTTAAGAAGTATTCGCCTACTGGTATCTCGGCTTCATGACATTCTCCGTGACAATGATAGCCAGAGCAATATCATCAGCCGCTTTGACGAAATCACTAAACTAGTCTTCGCCAAGATTATATCTGATAAAACTTACAACAGTGAAGCATCCACACCCTTCTCCCCTTCTGAGCTTCCTGTAAATCCCTGCGTCGTCCGAAAATACTATCAGCATCTTGCATACCAGCACAGCAACCTTATTCCAAAACGGTTTAGTGAACTTGATTGCTCTGATAGTGCAATCATGAAATGTGTCTTAGCCCTTCAATCGTTCAATTTCACATCTACACAATTTGATGTCAAAGGATTGGCTTACGAAGAAATTGTTCGTAATACTTTTGACAAAGCCGATCATCAACAATTTTTCACACCGCCTCATATTGTTGATTTTATTGTTTGGGCTTGCCAGCCTTATATTAAAGGTGATATCTGTGATCCAGCATCTGGGACGGGTGGATTTCTCTCTAGCATTGCAAGGCATCAAATAAATTATTCATCCCTTACAAGTATTGAGATTGACGAGCGGCTCTCTTGGGTTTCGGGAATTAATATGCTTCTTCACGGAGCAAAAAATATTCGTACAGTGTTTCTTCCTGCTGGGGGGACTCTTGGTAATCAAGCCAAACAATTTTTTTCATCTTTCGATGCGATAATAACTAACCCACCATTTGGCAGCGATTTTACTGAGTCTGATGTTTTAGAAACATTTGAATTAGGATTAGGCAAGTCATCTCGTCGGCGTGGAATTCTCTTTATTGAACGTTGCCATGCTCTTTTACGTAAAAAGGGTACACTTGCTATAATTCTTGACGAAGGTGTTTTAAATTTGTCTCACGCAACTGATGTAAGACAGTTTATTATCAAAAACTTTGATCTAAAAGCTGTTATCAGTCTGCCTGAAACTGCATTCATGCCTTATGCTACCGTGAATGCCTCCATTTTGATAATGTCTAAAAAAACATCTGCTGAGAATAGCAATCTTCCAGTATTTTTTGCTAGAGCAGATAAAGTTGGACGTAAAACAAGTGGCGATGAAGACATTGGTTACGACGAGGATGGAAAAAATTATCTTAATAGCGATCTTCCCTCTATATTAAATGCTTGGGAAAAATACCTGAAAGAAGGTCAAGTTTATAAATCACAAAATATATATCTTGCTGATGTTTATTCTAACTTTGACAAAGAGACAAATGGGTATAGAATAGATTTCCAGTATCATCACCCATCTAGAAAAAAAAGCCAACAATTAATTGCTACTTGTATTTATCCATTAAAACGTTTAGCCGATATTTGTGCAGAAAGGAATGTCTCTATTTCTCCATGCAAAGAACTCTCTGGCGCAATTATTCGATATACAGGGTTGGCAAATATTGAATCAAATACTGGACAATTTGAACAAGTTCCAACTCTAGCTGACTCATTGAAAAGCTCAGTCAAGATGTACCAACCTGGTGATATCGTTTTTGCAAAAATGCGTCCTAACCTGCGAAAGGTTGCATTAATGAGTTTTGCAGAACCAGGTTTTGTCTCGTCGGAATGTTCAGTTTTTACTGTCAATAAAGCATCTGATGGCACATATCTAATTGACCCTATTATACTCAGCGTTTTACTTAGGTCAGACTTTGTTTATGGGCAAATTATGCATTTGGTAGCAGGTATTGGCCGTCCAAGAATTAACTCAAAAGAATTGTTGCAAGTAATGATTCCGGTTCCACCTAAAGATGTTCAAGAGGAAATTCGCCGTCAGTATTTGAGTCAGCACCAAAAAGTAGAGAACCTCAAATCGGATATTGGAAGCTTTTTAGACCGCTCTCAATTAATGCTCACATCGTCAGTACAAGCACTGATTTATTCTTTTATTGGAAGCCCAAAGACAACATCTTTTATGTCCATTGAGAATAAAGAAATGGCACTCACTTCTGAAAGCCTGAAAACCTTTCTAAGGGGGGAGTCCAACCCTTTAGATACATTGTGTTGGTTAACCGACTTCTTCCTGCCAGAAGTTCTTAAAAGGCTGAATGAAATTGATGTTAGGCGTAGGCTTGGTATATATGCTGGCGAGAAAATTCCAGAAAATGAGAGAAACCTTACTGATGTACGCAATCGCGTGAGTCTAATCATCGAATATGAATTAGCGCGTTTGGCAACTCGCATTCTTGAAGATCACCAGATTGAAGATATTTTCTGGAGTTACGTTGTCGCTAACCGTTTCCCTGATTTAGAAGTTCGTACATCTTCAGGCGATCGCGGTCTTCGGGTTGAGGTTAAATGCCTTCAAACCATTGCTGAAGAAAAGTCTGCTAACTTTGATACTTTAAGAAAAGACATTCATCCTCTAACCGACTTTGTGATTGTTTTTGCTTGGGACTGGAGGTATGACCCTGAAGATGTCACCTGGGATCGAGCGCCCTTCATTCATCATGCGTATGCTTTCCATGCATCTTCACTTGCTTTACTGCGCGACTGGTACTGGCTCAATTGTCCCCCTAAAGATTTGGGTAATGGATTGCAAGGCTTTGATCTTAGATATGCTGTCAATTGCAAAGACAGCACATATAACGAGGAAGAGGGCAATTATGGTAAGCTTCTACGGATATGGCAAGAGGGCTTTAAATATGAACCACCTAAGTCGGATCTAGTTCACCGTACTATTGCAGACTATCTTGCCTTTAAAAATGGAGTGATCAAAGCAGCTTTAGATACTTTGGCTCATTTATTTTTACCTGGGCTTTCTGGATCTACTGAGGTTGTTGCCGTCCTTTACGAAAATCAGCGAGTTGGTTGGCAGTCAGGTGAGGTTTGCTTCTTATTAAGCTCTGCTGTTTCAACACAGAAAAAACAAAATTTAGTTCTCAGCCAGCTACCAGTCAGCAAAGTTTACTTACTTACAGATAAATATGCTTGGAGAGAATTTGAGTATAAAAAAGGAAAATTGACATTGAAGCGAACAGGAAAAAAACCAAAGCGGCTTATTCAAGCGAATCAAAGTCCGTAGGATCTGACTCAGTAGATTCAAGTTCAGCAGATTCAGGTTCAGCTGGGTCAAGCCGGAAATTAACAACTGATTGGCAGAATTGAAATACCCACTCGTTGAACTCCAAGCCGGAACAATGATTGATGAAGAGGGTTATCTGTTCTAAAGGTAATGTAGCAACTAACGTTTTCTCAAAGTTGTATAACTCGCATTTGCTTAAATCACTGTCTGTAGGCAGGACATGAAAGAAGTACCCGCCTCGATTAGTGTGTCCCTCTGTACTACGAATACAGATACTAGCTCCCTTTTGTCGCTCCCTCAAAATGTTTGAAACTTGCTCTATAGAAACTGGAGTATCCGTATCCATGCTGACTAAAGGAGGAAAGGGAATATCTTCAAACTTCTTCTTAGGCATCTAAATTATTTGTCTAATTAGGTCTGTCGAAATAAGTGGATATTCTCTCAAAAGAGATAAGCTGAAAATTTTGCGCTCTACTAGGAATTAAGTTACTTAGCAGTCTTTTTCAGTTCTTGCCATCTTTGTCGCAGTCGCTGCAAGTTAGGAGCATGACCACCATAACGCCAACTAACATAGGCTTGGCTAATCTCATCTATAACCTCAGCAGTCGCTGGGGCATGATGTTGATATGATCCTTTGGCATACTCTAAAGGTGTTTGGGCTGGATGCTTACCTAAACCTTTTTGGGTTGTCCATTGCAACATTTGTTGATAAAGACTCTCCATCGCTGGCAATTTCTTTAACCATCGACGATTGCGCCACTCTCGCCACTGTCCCCAACCCAGCCAACCGAAGAAAGCTGCTGTAGTTGCCAAAATTAAGCCAGTTAATACGCCAAACCAACCTTGAGAGAATAAACCTAAAAACCAAGCGATCGCTCCAATCACCCACTTAAATATTGTCTCAAATACATTATTCAACAAACCTGTCACTGGAGAAGGCAACCACCCAGCAACCCAATGCCACAATTGACGCAACACACTAAAAGTCTGAGTATCTTCTACTGATGGAGGTATCAGAGGATGATTGGGAATCGGGTCAAAGGCAAACCAGCCATATTTAGGAAAATATACTTCCGTCATCGCATAAGCATCAGTATTACGGACAACATATAACCCTGTAAAGGGATTAAATTCTCCTGCACTAAACCCTGCTACTAACCGCGCCGGGATACCAATGGAACGCAACATTACCGTCAGAACTGTTGAGAAGTGGTCTGGATAACCGCCTTTATATTTGAATAAAAAAGCTTCTACTAAGTCATCTTTTTCTGTCAAATAAGGCAAATCTAAGGCATTTTGGGGAATAGAATAGTGTTGCTTAAGGTATTGAGCTAAGTAGAGAGCCTTTTCAGACGCTGAATTTAGGCTTTTAGAAGACTTTGTTACCCCTTCTCGATTGTAGTTAGCAAGAATTTCTTCGGTACGTTGTCGGACTTTTTCGGCAATTTCGGGAGGAATTTGCAGATAATGCTGTTTAATATCTTGCGGGTATTTAGTAGAAGCTTCACCTAATTTAGTCCGATCGCGGTATGGTACTTCAGAAATTACTGTGTAGGTGAGTCCTTCTGATAATTCCACAGGCGATCGCAACCCATTTTCTGTATCAACCGCGATCATTGGTGTGGGAAAGTAAATCTCTTTAGGATAAGCCATCGCCGGAATTAGGTTAGGCAAATCCGCCACCACTGTATAAGTTTGTACTATGTCTTGAGTTTTAGCAGTAATTAGAGGTCGATTTAGAAAGATTTGGTAAGACCAAGGCGATCGCTTGATGGTTGTAACATCTTCATTACGGGAAACTTCCCATCCCTTACCCGTATAACGGTCAAATCCTAGAACTCGCCAAAAACCCTCAGCTTGCGATCGCACCCGCATTACAACTTTCGGTTTCATCTCGCCCCGCAGGTTTTGGTTAATTTGGCTATTAAAACCATAATAAAAGTTATTATCTACTTTACCTGGTTGACCAGTTTGATTTTGTCCCGTACCAGTGCCTTGATTATCAGCTTTACCTTGGCGAACATAACCGGGATTAATAATACTAGTTCCTGTGAAATTACCTTTTAGTGGAATCGCAGAACTTACAGGAAAATTCCGTAACTGATAGCCAGGAAATCTGGGTAAAACAGCAAAAATTGCCAGTCCCAGACCGACAATTACGAAAAAATTCAGAATTAAAAATTTCAAATTAAAAGTTAAGGAATTCTTCTGATTTAATTTTTCATTTTTTATTTTTAATGGCTGCAAACCCAAGCGGGAGCGATAATCTAATACTAAAGTTGGCAGAGCGATCGCTAAAAATAACAGCAACACAGGTGCAAATGCTAAAGTCTGACTTAACGTTCCAGCTACACCTAATAAAATCAGTCCTATAACAATCGAATAGCCCAAATTTTTGCGGCGGGGTGTATCAAAGCTATGCAACACCTGGAGTTGAATTAATAACTCTGCCAAACCCAACCGTGTATCATTCAACTCCCCCACTAATCGCCCAAAGAAAGCACCTAGTGCCACTAACATTCCCATAGCGATACAAAACTTAACTGCAACATTGCGATCGCCGCGACGATAGTAACTCCAAATTGCACCCAATACACTCAGAGGTAATGCCCAAAAGCTGAATGAAGTTTCGGCAGCGATATCCGTCGCCACAATTCCCAAAACAACCAACGCTAGCACCAGCACCCGCAAGGAAATTGAATCTTCTACTTCTATTAAAGGCGATCGTTGCGAATTTTGCCGCCAGAAATTACCTACAGGGACACGCCAAAACCGATTCATCTTGGATAAGTTAAGCATTTCGCGTCTAAGTGAAAATTCCACGGAAACAATACTGAGGACGAAACTGTTCGCCCTACTTTAAAGTATTCCCGTTAGAAGAAGCTTTCTTATCCTGTCTTCACGCATCTTTAAAAGTTAAAATCCTCCCAGGAGTTTTAGGGCTATTTCATTCTATACATAACCCGCCCAGAACTAAAGTTCCAGGCTCATAGCTAAAGTCCGTTAAAACGGACTAGAACATGAGTCTCAGTCACAAACATAATTTTGTATAAAAAAACAACCCAATCGAATAAATTTGTTGTGAAAAATTGGTGGCTTGGTAAAATAAAGGCGAAATCAGCACAACATAAGAAACTAACTCGTTCCCCAGGCTTTACTAATAACCCAGTAGACTAACGAGTACCTACAAAAAATCAATTATGGGGTGGAGGGTGACATTAAACCCACTGCTTACCTGTAATCACCCTTAAGTATAAGTAAGCACCCTGCTGCTAGTAGTATCTAGAGACAGAAAAAGCCCTAAGGCAATAGTTACCTTAAGATATTCGGCATTACGTACTAGCGGTGGCAATTAAGGTTACACAGTGGGATTAATCACAAACAAAAGCGACTGTTCGTCTATTTCAGGAAACTCAACTTCCAGAGTATAAGTTGGGTTAAGTTGTTCGCAACCTAACTCTACACTTAAGTATCCCGGAGTTGAAGATGTAGCCATTGCTAAAGTTCCACTTGTGCGAAGTGTCAAAGTTCCTTTAACAGGTAACTCAGCCTGAACAAGTAACTTCGTAAGTTTATTTACAGACTGATACTCTACCCTGATGTTCAAATTACCGACAGTGGTTAGCCATTGTCTTTCTACCAGCGGACTAGTTGCTGAAAGTGGTAGAGTCAGATTTTCCAACAGTTGTTTAGCCGCCAGCAACGACAAAGCCATTTGTTGACGCGGTTGTAAATCTGAATAATCGCTCTGAATATTGGGCATTGTCTCCAGAGTACTTACAGAACGATAAGTACTTCTTAGCACCAATCCCGCGATATCGTTTAGTGCTTGAGACTCGTTGGGAAAAAAGCTCTCCACCACTTGAACTAATTTTGCTCCCAGAGGTACTGAAGATGTCACCATTGATTGACATTTTTCTAGCAATTGTTGGAAAACTCTCTCCGGTAACGGACGCGGTAGGTTCAGCTTCGACTGTTGTACCATCCACCCCCAGGTAGGAACGAGCGTCATTGACGGCTCATCAACAAAATCGGGATAGTCGATTAATTGTGTTTCCCAAGGAAATAAAGGTGGGTGTTCTTGGGCTTGGCTTTGTAAGCGATTCTTAAGGACAACTTGAAAACGATCTAGCACAGTAGGAATTTCTCCCAATTGAAAGGTCTGAGGTGTTCCTCCCAATTTTGGCTCACTGCTTTTTGAAGCAGTGGCTTCATTGTGGAGGTTTTTTACCCCGTCATTTTCCTCACATTCTACAGATCGATCGTTATTTTTGACATCATCTGTCAATAACCAACCGAGACACTGAGATTGTAAGGATTCTGAGTCACTATTCATGAGTAGATGCACCTGATCCGGACACTAATGAGTTACGAATTTCCCAAGCTTGCTCAAGAATCTTAAACCATCGTTTTTGAAGTTGTGCCATTGACAGCCCTAAAGTTTTTGCAATTTTTTCATCGGCTTGTCCTTGTTGCTTCAACTCTAATAAAGACCGTTGCTTATTGTCCAGTTGTGTTGTATATACTTGCCATTGCTGGGGAGTTAAGCCCAAATTGGTGTGCAAAGAAGCTTCCAGCCACTCGTGAACCAATTCCCAACGGTGTAATAAAGCAAACCGGATCAAATGATACTTGAAGCGCTGCTGTAAGTAATCTCTCTGACGAGGGGTTAAACCTAAAATCGACTCAATTTCCTGTGCAGATAAATCCTGGAGGCGGAGAGAGAAGTAATCAGCACAGTCAGATTGTTGCCGTTCTTCGAGATAATTCATTAACTCTGTAACTACAACAGAACGCAAAGTATCTTCTTCAGGTTCAGGTTCGGCTTGCGTTGCCATTGTGGAGCGTAATTGATGCACTGCTGGTTCTTCCCAACAACCATCGCCTTCATTATTGCTGCCTTCTGCGGCTTGTTCTATATCTACACTGGTTTCTGGGGGCTGCTGTTGAGAAAAAGTTTGCGCCCGTAAAATAATTAGCTGCTGCTGACGGCCTGGTAAGGGAATGCGTCGTTTGCCGTAGCGTTCGGTAAATGCCATGTACTCGGACAATTCTAGAAGCGTCTGAGGGCGATAAGTAGCACCGAGTTGATTTTCTCGCCGGAAAGCGTTTAATGCCTCCAGATAAAAACTTTGTAAAAAATCTTCAATTATAGTCAGTCGCCCTTGATAACTCAATTGCTTCTGAGGCGGATTAATGTATCGATAAATAATTGCACTCAGAGTACTGTGTAATTCTACCCTGCCCCGATTGGAACCCAACTGATAGTACCTAAGACACTGTTGTAGCCGATGCCGAGCCAGGGTCATGGCCGAGCTTTCTACAGAGCCAGAAGCTTGAATACGTTTGCTTTCATGGCAAATCCGATAAACTTCGGTGGTAATACGTCTTGCTACATCGTGGCAATTTTGTTCCGAAGCTTTGGTTGATTGTTGAAACTCCGTAGACAGGAGTTGAAAGATCACCTCCACGCCTTTAGAATTTTCTCCCAGAATATTTGCAGATGGAATAGTTGCGGTTGCGGCTGAATTCATAGTCTCAGTTTTCAAAAGACCCTAAGTATTTAAATACAACCTGTAGGACTTGTGGGTATTGGCTTTTTTGATTTTACGTATAAGCTAAACGCAGACCAATCCTACATTGAGAATGTGGATGATTTTATTATTCCCAACTTCGATGGGATTGTTCACACTTTGATAGATGTTATTGCCATTACCCAGGAGCCGTATACAAGCCATTATGGATTTAGAAGCACAAATTCAATTGCTGATTGACAATGCACCCCGCGATGGTATGACACCAAATCTGATTGCAGCAATTGCTCCTGCTCTTAGAGCGATCGCTCAAAAATTACGTCACTCCCAGTACTATGTTCTCCAAAATTCAGAGTCAAGGTGGGTTTTAACTACATTGAGCAATCTTACTAATCCAGGATTGGAAAAGCGCGTTGTTTACGCTTTCCCTACCATACAGGATGTCTCTCTAATTTCCCCTGCTGGGCTTGACCCTCAAATGCTAGCTAAAATTATCCCTGTCACCCATATTTTGTTCCGATTGGTGGCATTAGAACCCGTAGATAGCATCATTTTTTTGGAGACGCCGGGTAAGACCACTCATACCGTTGAAATTCGCCGAACTGAACTAGAAAAACTCATGCAGAAACAGCTACGACAACAGCGATCGCCTAAACAGATACCCCCTGATATTGCATAGAAAAAACTTGGATGTGGGATTTTTTATATACAATCCCACATCCAAAATTTTAAATCTCAAATTTGTTTGAAAAAGTTTTTGATCAAAATAAATTAATGCCAGTTATCAACCTTCTAGTTCTTTAAAGAAGCAAGCGATCGCTTTAATTTTCCGCTTAATCTAAAATTGGTTAACAAACAGTTATCAGTGAACATTTTTCAAATTTTAGCTGACCATTAAGCAAAATTTCCCCACCTAAGAACAGGTGGAAGGTTTCGCTTGGGGTTTAAAGTCCTCTAAGATACCAGTTAGCTGGTAAATGATTTAAAAAAGACGGCTCAGTGTGTACTCAGCTATGTTAATCAATGCCTGGTGCGATTCTGAGGGTGAGAGAACTGCAAGATGTTCAATTGCTAACTTAGCATGGTGAGCAGCTAACTCTCGCGCCTGCTGTATGCCTTGACTATCTTGAATTAGTGCTAGTGCTTGCTCTAAATCCCCCTCTTGAGCAAACTCTCGCTCAATCAGCACTTCCAAAGATGGTTTTTGGGCTAAAGCAAATAAAACGGGTGCTGTCAGATTACCACTTTTAAGATCCGACCCTACTGGTTTACCCAAAGTATCTGTTGTACTGGTGAAATCTAGAATGTCGTCAACAATTTGAAATGCTATACCAAAATGACGACCGTAGCTATATAGATGCTCAACAGTTTCTCGTGACACTTCACTCAGTAACCCAGCAGCTTTAGAACTGTTGGCGATTAACGAAGCTGTTTTGTAATAACTCTTCTCAATGTAAGTTTCAATAGAGATACTCGCATCAAAACGATTCAGTCCCTGCTGAATCTCGCCAGTAGCTAGATCCATAATTACTTCTGAGAGCAGTTTCACCACTTCCAAATTGTCCAAGTTTGCTAAATACCAGGACGATTGGGCAAAAAGAAAATCTCCTGCTAATATGGCAATGCGATTACCGAACAAACTATGAACGGTAGGAACGCCTCGCCTCACGTCTGATTCATCTACCACATCGTCATGTACCAAGCTAGCTGTGTGAATCATTTCTGTAATCTCAGCTAGGCGGCGATGACGCGGTGTAATCTCTTGTTCTAACATTGTTGCCCGCGATATTAGCAGGACAATTGCTGGCCTGATACGCTTTCCCCCAGCACCGAATAAATGTTCGGCTGCTGCAAACAGAATGGGGTGGCGATTTCCAACTAGCTGTTTTAGGTTATCTGCTAGTAGTCGCAGGTCTGCTTCCACAGGGGTAAACAGGGAGGTGGCTGGGGTCATGGATGGGCGGACTCTGACTTTGGTTACGAAAGTTTACATATCCTACACTTATTTTAAGATAACCCTGTGCCAGCGCAAAGTTTTCATCAGGTAATCCCATTTTCATTCTTTCTATAGGTGATAGTTAAGGTTAATGGTGTGTTTGTCAATAAGCAATTATGCTTAAATTTTCGTGGTTGAGGTTTAAAGTAACTTAAAAGATGAGTTACAAGGATACGTAAATAAATATAAGCTAGAATTATGTTAAGTAGTTTCCCTGTACGCTTTTCCCGCCACAGTTTCACAGAAAAATTAAGCAATATTGCCTATTGACAAAAGGGATGTGGTTTAAATAAGTCGCCAATGACTCAGACTAAATTTCTTCAGGATTGAAGTGCAGCTATTCAAAAAATTTGAAATTTAGCAGTCGAAGAAGCTCAAAATGTAAAGTCGTTGTGTTACGCTAAAATATAGGAATTTTAAATTTTTCAGATATTCACACTCTAAAAGTAAATCAACTACTAAGTGATTTTACTTGGTTGGTGATGTAAGTCTAAAATAATTAGTCGTAGCTTAAAATTAAGGAAATAATTCCTTTAATTTTTCCTACGATCCGCGAAACTCCTGGTTTGGAGCTATGCGATATCCCTATGGGAAGCCGCTACACGTCTTCAGCGCACGTTGAGCGCAAGCATTGCTCCTTTCACAGCAATGTGATCAAAAATAAAGCAGATCAAGTAGACCGCAAAGAATCATAGTTTTAGATTGCCTTTTAGTAATCTAACTGCTATGGGATCTATGGTCTGCAAGAAGTCGCATTAGAGAATAAATTATTTGTCTGTAGAGAATTTTATCTCTATAGGTAATTTTACCATAGGAAACTCCAGCCATGAAGAAAGCACTTGCTTGGCTGAGGTTCTACTAATTTTATATTGATTTAGAAAGGTGCTAGTAGAACAATGATTTACGGAAGTATACCTATGATGATTTTTATTTTAGCGTCTGGATATTTGTTCACAGTTTACCTGTTGTTAGCACTGGCAAAGCGAACAGGTACCAAAACTGTTCCGACAAGTTTTCCTTCATCTACCGAAGGAAAACATAAGCAGGAGATATCAGTTAATAGTCAATAGTCATTTGTCATTTGTCATTTGTCCTTAGTCTTTGGTCATTTGTTTTGATTAAAGGACTAAGGACTAATTAGTTTTATTGGAGTTGGGAAATAGCGGTATCAGTTAAGCAAACCTCTTCAACAATTGGGGTATAACCTAGCCACTGTACTCCTGACTGGGAAAACTGTTTTGGACATCCGCTAACGGCGAAGCGAGTTGGCAGTGGGAGGTGAGTATTTTTTAAGCCTAGCAAGTCTAGCTCTTGAGAACAAGCTGCTACGACATGAACAGCTGGGTCAACCAGTTGGACATGAGAGGGGAGGAGCGATCGCAATACTGGTGTAAGGTGGGGATAATGGGTACAGCCGTGAACTAAGGTGTCAATTTCCTGCTCTAATAAAGGCTCTAGGTAGGCTCTTGCTACTTCAACAGTGTAGGGGTCATGAATCCGGTTTTGCTCGATGAGTGGGACAAACTCTGGACATCCAACTTGCCAGACTTGGACATCTGGAGCAATTTCGAGGATAGCGTGCTTATAAGCATTACTTTTAGCCGTAGCGGGAGTGGCAATTACGCCAATCCGCTTTCCTTGCTGCACGGCAGCTTTTGCACCTGGTAGGATTACTCCCAAAATGGGTATGTTGAATTCCTGACGCACGGTTTCTAGGGCTAAGGCAGAACTGGTGTTACAAGCCATAATCACCATTTTTACCTGCTGCTGTTGTAGCCAGGTAAGAATTTCACGCGTGAATTGTAAAATTTCTGTTTGGGAACGAATTCCGTAAGGAAGTCTAGCTGTATCCCCAAAGTAAATAATTGATTCATTGGGGAGTTGCCGATATAGTTGTCGCAATACCGTTAGTCCACCCACACCACTGTCAAATATGCCAATTGGGGCCCGTTGGGGTTCTTGCTCAGAAAAATTGTCAAGATTCGCTTCAAAGATCGAAGATGAATACACAGGCAGATATAAATTTAGGTTTTGGGATTTAAAATACAGAATTTAGCAGACAATGTACAATTTGACCACTAAATTCTGGATGCTAAAAAAGTCTAAATACCACCTTTTAATTAGTAATTTATCCTATATTAGCGGTTTAAGAATTTTAGAATGCCACGAGCGATCGCTTCTGCCATCTGATTTTGATACTCTGGTGTTCCCAATCTGGGATTGTCTTCTCGACCAGTCATATAACCTGTTTCTACTAAAATCGATGGCATAGAGCTTTTTCTAAGAACGTAGAATCTGGCTTTGCGGGTTCCCCGGTCTTTGATTGTGCTGATGTTTTGGAGGATGGTATTGCGAACAACTTCAGCCAGAGCATAACCGCTATCATAATAATATACTTCTAACCCGTTAACATCAGGGCGATTATCAACGGAATTAGCGTGAATGCTGACAAAGGCAGTCGCATTAACTCGCTCGGCAATTTCTACGCGTCCCTGAAGTTCTACGAAAAAGTCAGCATCCCGTGTGAGTACTGCCTGTACACCATTTTGCTCTAAAATTGCTGCTATCCTTTTACCAATAGGCAGAATTACGTCCTTTTCTAAAAGTCCGCCTAGACCTGGGGCACCTGAGTCTTTTCCACCATGTCCTGGGTCAATCACAACTAGTAATTTCCCTCTGGGAACTGAGGGACGCGGCTGTGGCTGGGAGATAGGACGGGAATTATCTGTGGGGTTTGGGAATTGACTTAGGTTTGGCGATGGCAGAGGAGGTAAACCAATCGCAGGTGTGACGCTACCAGAGCGTTGTAATTCTAAAGCCAAAAGTTGGTCGCCAACCTGATTGAGTTCCCCAATTTGGACTCCGGCTGCTGGTTGAACCAAGACGACGACAGTATTAGATTCTTGTGGTTGCAGGCGAACCCGCAGGATGGGGCTATTAACATTAAAAGTTGGGCCTGTAACTTTGGGAGCTAACCGAGCATTGTTGATGGTGATACGGAACAAACCAGAAGTTCTATCCCAGCCTCCTATAGCAGATAAAGCTTGGTCGCCTCTAATCAGCAGTTGTGTGCCATTACCAGCCAATTGCACAGACTGAATGGTAGCAAGTGAGGTGTTAGTAGATGGTATTGGGCGTGGACTTCCAGGCAACTGAGCAACGCCACGACTGGGAAGAACTACAAAACCACCAATACTGCTAGTGGTTGCTCGCCAATTTTGACTATTTTCGTCCACCTGTAAAGTTATGCGAACAACAGATGGGCTTGTTTGTAGTTGGCTGAACTGAATGCGGTTGACACCATAGCGATTAATCGGCAAATCGCGCTGCCCTAGATTTGGTGATAAAGTAGCGCCAGTAATATCGATGTTAACTGCCGTTTGATCGTTGCTATGATTTACCTGAATCTGAGGATTACCACCATTGGTGCGGATGAAAAAACCATCGCCTGTGACTTGTAAGCTCTGAATTTGAGTAACTCTGGCGGCAAGCATTCCGTTTTTAGGCGGATTGATAGGGTTTGCTGTCACCACATTGTAAATATCTCTTTGGGGGAACAGTGGTGGAAATGTTCTCGGTGAAGTCTTTGTTGCTATAGCTTGTTCTTGTTGCCCCCCAGTATTTGAGGGGACATTTTCAGCTACTGGCGTAGGTAATTGTACCATCCAGCGTTCACGAAGTGTCCCCGCAGGGGATTCGCCAGTTGTGCCAACAAATTTTACTCCCTTGGGGTCAAGAGTATAACCAGGAGTCAGTTCAACGACTATGCGCGTTGTTTGTTCGTCAAACTGCCCAACACGGATAGCGCGAATTGCACCACCCACCGATTGGGTTAGCTGCGGACGCCCAAATGTGGTTCCTGGCAAATCAATTACCAAACGAGTGGGGTTAAAAATTAATTGTGCTTGGGGTTGAACATTCCCCGAAGTATTAATTTCCAGACGATTTTGGTTGGTATCAAAACGCCAAGATTGGAGTCTCGCGGCCATTGCCGGCGACGACAGCATGAAGATAGTTCCAATAGTACTGGATAGTAACCAGTGTAATTTCACAGTCCTTTCTCCTAATTCACATTCATGGGAGCCGTCAACATCTCAACATATTGGCAAATCCTCACACCGTCACCGCGCACACTTGAGTTTTGCGCTGTTATTAAGACACAGCTAATGGCGTAAAATATAGCACGCTCTTTTGATTTTGCCATGCCATGAGCCTATATAAATTTGACTGTCAATTTTAGATTTTAGATTCCTAATTTTAGATTTTTTTATTTTTGGTTGATGGCAAACTAACGCTTTGATACAATAACACCCCTTATGCCGTGAAATAATTTCATTATCGAAAATTTAAAATTCTCAACCCTATCCCTTTATCGGTGGGGTTAATCTAAAATCCAAAATCTAAAATCCAAAACTGCTTGCCTTGCAAATCATCAGATGACAATAACAAAGAAGCTACTTCTATCCCGCCGCAAAAATACTTAAATTATTTACTACTAAATTGGATAAAAATGGTAAAGATTACATGTATTTACTCAATAATTTCGACTAAATCATTTATCTTCTCTTTAAATACTGAAGAACGCCACGAGCGATCGCTTCTGCCATTTGATTTTGGTAAGCTGAGGTTCTGAGCCTAGCCATATCCTCTCGACCAGTCATGTAACCCGTTTCCACGAGAATCGAGGGCATAGAACTTTTTCTGAGGACATAAAATCTGGCTCGCCGCACTCCCCTGTCTTTGATAGTACTAATACTTTGAAGAATGCTACTGCGGACAATGCGAGCTAGATTCAGACCACTATCGTAATAATATACTTCCAAGCCATTAACATCGGGACGACTTGCACCTGCGGAATTAGCGTGGATGCTAACAAACACATCAGCATTAGCCCTTTCTGCTAATTGCACCCGTCCTGGAAGGGTAACAAAATAGTCAGAATCCCTGGTCATAATTACTTGTACGCCATGTTGCTGCAAAATCTCAGCAAGTTTCTTACCAATAGGCAAGATAACATCCTTTTCGCGCGCTCCCCCAATGCCAAGCGCTCCAGAGTCTTTGCCACCATGTCCTGGGTCAATAATCACTACCACTCGCCCATTGCTAACTCGGCGCTGTGGTTGTGTTAGGGGCTGGGGATTGGGATTGTTTAGGTCTGGGAATGGGCCTCGGTTTGGCGGTGGTAGCCCAGGTAAAGCAAAAAGGGGTCTTCCGGGGAGGGCGACAACTCGCCGAGAAGTTTGTATTGATACCAAAAGCTGGTCGCCAATTTGCTGGGGTTGCCCAAGTTGCACTCCGGGGGCTGGTTGAACTAAAACAACGACTGTGTTAGGTTCTTGTGGTTGCACGCGTACCCGGAGAATGGGGCTATTGCGAGCAAAAGTCGGGCCTGTGACTCTAGGAGCTAACTTGGCATTGGTAATTGTGACACGGAACACACCCAAGGATCTATCCCAGGTTCCCGTGGCAGATAAAGTTTGGTTGCCTCTAATTAGCAGTTGTCTGTTATTATCAGCCAGTTGTACAGACTCAATTGTTGCTGCCGAGTTGTTAGCAGATGGTCTACTGGGAAAGGAGGGTGGTTGTGGCTGATTGTCAGAATTATTATTTCCCAGCAATCTGACAACGCGACTAGGTAGAACTACTAATCCACCACTGTTACTATTAGTTGCTTGCCAGTCGGGGCTATTTTTATCTACCCGCAAAGTTAGGCGAACGCCAGGAGGTTGGCTTTGTAGTTGGGTAAATTCGACGCGGCTAACACCATGTCTGTTAACAGGGATATTATTCTGTTGGGCTAGACGTGGTGATAAAGATGCGTCAGAGATATCCATAAAGATGCTAGCGCGATCGCGGCTCCGAATTACCCGAATCGGAGGATTTCCACCACTGGTGCGAATGAACAACCCATCGCCTGTTACTTGTAAGTTCTCAATTTGAGTCGCCCCCCTTGTAGTAGTGGCAACCCTTGAAATACCAGGTTGCGGCTCAGAGTCTGGGGTAACAACAGCGTAAGCAGTTCTGGGAGAAGAAGCTACTCTATTGACTTCTGGTTTAGGTAATTGCACTATCCAGCGATCGCTAGTTGTACCTACAAATTGCACTCGCTTTGGGTCTAAAGTATAACCAGGAGTCAGTTCGATAACGATCCGGGTTGTTTGTTCCTCAAACTGCCCAACCCGGATCGAGCGAATTCCTCTGGCTACCTGTTGGGTTAGCTGCGGACGCCCAAATGTGGTTCCTGGCAAATCAATTACCAGCCGAGTTGGGTTGAAAATTAGTTGTGCTTGGGGTTGAACTGCTCCTACAGTATTAATTTCCAGCCTGTTTTGATTGGCATCAAAGCGCCAAGATTCAAGTCTCGCAGCCATTACTGGCGACGATAGCATGAAGATAGTTCCAATAGTGCTGGGTAGTAACCAGTGTAATTTCACAGTCCTTTCTCCTAATTCACGTTCATGGGAGCAGTCAATATCTCAACTCATTGGTAAATCATCACACTGTCATTACCTAAACTTGACCTCTGATACCTTTTTTGATTTTTTAAGCTGGTATAAAGACGCGCTTAAATCAGTTATCAGGTTTCATGTTTGGGTCTAAATCCTCATGTGAAATTTTCCACCTTTAGAGGTAGAAATTCTGACTCCCAAGGAAGCTAGAAAACTAATAATTGATAACTGTTCACTGATAACTGTTTTTTGTTTTTCGCCATCAATCTACTAAATAGATAATTCCCATTCCTTTGAGAGAATCTACCAAAATTTATGGGTGTTACTCCCCAATTACCTGGAAAATTTTCAAATAAAGGCTCACAAGGCAAGGGAGACTGGAAATAAATAACATTCCGAATGCTGGTAGAAATTATAAACAGACGATTATTCTACAATCAGATGGGACGGAAATTTAAAGAGAGAAGTTTCCACTGCATAACTAGGGATGAGGGGGATGAGGGGGAATTATTCAACAAGTTTCTCCCTATTCCCCATTCCCAAAGATTAGCGATCGCTCGATTCTGGGGTTACTTCCAAGTTGTTACTGTCATTTGATGCTGGCACCCTCAACTGAGGCGGTTCAATTAACAACGAGGTTCCAGAGGAACCATCTAAAATCAGTTGGTCTGAACCTGAATCCACAGTTTTTGGGTCTGGAAATACAAATCGTAACAAAGGAGGAGCTAAAAAGGTTGTCAAGATAACCATCATGATGATTGCCGCCCCTAATGGTTTCGAGAGAGCGCCACTGGCTGCACCGACAGCAGCAAATACTAATCCGACTTCCCCTCTAGGAATCATCCCTACACCGATCGCTAAACGGTTGATTTCTGGTTGACCAAACACGCTTAAGCCTGTGATTACTTTACCGAGAATGGCTACTGTAATCAGGAAAATTGCCATAATTAGACCTTCCCGGTTATCGGGAATTGCTGGGTTTAAAACTCCCAAATCGGTTTTTGCCCCAACAGTCACAAAGAAAATTGGCACTAAGATATCGGCAATGGGGCAGACTTGGGTTTGCAGTTCTTTGCGCTTATCTGTCTCTTCTAGAACTAAACCCGCCGCAAAAGCTCCTAAAATTGTTTCTAAGTGGATGACGGCAGCAAGGTATGCCATAGCAAAAGCGAAGATGAATGCTGGGATTACCAGTCCACCGCGTGTTTTGAGTTTATCAGCGATCGCCACAAAAGATTTATTGAAAACATTCCCTAGTAGAATTGCTCCCAAAATAAAACCAGTGGCGCTAATAATCAAATAAATGACTTTGCTGACATCCACCACGCCATCTTTAGCTAAACTGGCAACTACCGCTAAAACGATGATTCCCAAAACATCGTCAATTACGGCAGCACCCAAAATAATCTGCCCTTCTTTAGAATTGAGTCGCCCCAACTCTGACAGCACCTTAGAAGTAATCCCAATACTAGTGGCAGTCAAAGCCGCCCCTGCAAAAATTGCGGGTACAGCAGCAATTCCAAACAAAGTCATCAATCCCACAGTGCCAGCTACAAAGGGTACTGTTACCCCCACTACTGCAACGACGGTGGCTTGGATACCAACTGCCATTAAATCTTTTAAGTTCGATTCCAAGCCGATTTCAAACAGCAGGATGATCACACCCAATTCTGCCAAAACGGAAATGACCTCAGATTGCGCTGCAAACACGGCTGGAGTCGCTTCAGGGGTTAAACCAGCAGTGATTTGAAGGAAGGACATGATTAAAGAGTTAGAACTGTCTGTGCCGCTTTCTGGAAACACTAAAAGGTGGAAAACAGAGATGCCAACTACCACGCCACCTAGAAGTTCGCCTAAGACGGGCGGTAAACCCACTTTGTTTGATAACTCTCCACCAGCTTTGCTGGCGAGATAAACGACTACTAAGCTTAGTAACACTGCTGCTACTACCATTGAATTGTCTGCGGCTTGTGTTGCGGTAGCCAGCAGAGGAAAAGAGAAGCTGATTGGATCTAACAAATGCATGGGTTCTCTGAAAATCCTTCTCTTTGATTTTGACGCGTTTCTGAAAAACATCCTATGGAAATGCTATTGGCAACTTCTTTAAATTAATTTGTGTAAAGTTCGTAGTTAGGACTTCAGTTCTTGATTTTTAAACACTTTAGTACTACAAACCCTTAAAACTAGCTTGAGAAAGTACTGGTGTAATTTTTTTAGTTTCCAAAAATGTAACCATTTCAGATTTTGATTATGGCAGTGTCAAAGTAAGAACATACAAATCGGATCTAGCGATCGCACTTGAGTTGTGAAAAACTTGTGGTGACTGTTGACTTTTAACAGCCACCAAAAGATTGCTAAGTAGGTAGGCGTAATTAAACATAAGATAAAACCTCACCCTGCCTCCGGCTTCCCTCTCCTTAATAAGGAGAGGGATTGAGGGTGAGGTTTTATATTTAATTTGACCCACTTACTTGTATACGTTTATTAAAAACATCTGTGGATACTTTGAGGAGTGCAAATCTTATGACTACCGCTTTACCCGGTTCTCAGTTTCCCCAGAGAAACTTGTGGAAAATACTGCCTTTAGCAATGCTATTATGTGTAAATTTTACATTGCCTACATTGGCACAAGAAAAAGAGAAATTGTGGCGAACCCTTAGTGTCAGTGGTCGCGGGGTAGAAACAATACCTACAACTCTGGCGCAAGTCAGTTTAGGAGTGGAGATTCAGGGGAAAACAGCCCAAGAGGTACAGCAAGAAGCCGCCCGCAGGTCATCGGCTCTAGTTGCGTTCCTCAAGAGCCAAAATGTTGAAAAATTACAAACTACTGGTATCCGACTTAATCCAGTTTATAGCTACACGAATAATGTGCAGAGGATTACAGGCTATGCTGCCAATAACACTGTGAGTTTTCGCATTCCTACCGATAAAGCTGGTACATTACTAGATGATGCAGTAAAAGCGGGTGCAACAGAAATTAATGGTATTAGTTTTGTTGCTAATGATGGAGCGATCGCATCTGCTCAAAAACAAGCATTAAAAAAAGCCACCCAAGATGCCCAGCAGCAAGCTGATGCTGTTTTCAGTGCCTTGGGTTTCAAATCCAAAGAAGTAGTGAGCATTCAAGTTAATAATGCCAGTGCGCCTCCACCACCGATGTTTTTAAGGGTTGAGGCTGCCAAAGTAGCTGATGCTTCCACGCCTGTCGTTGGTGGTGAGCAGCAAGTAGAAGCATCGGTGACGCTGCAAATTAGTTATTAGTCATTTGTCATTGGTCATTTGTTTTTGGACTTTGGACTAATGCCTAATGACAGATTAATAATGTTCTGGAGACATATCTCCCGTTGCTCCATCTCCATCTTGCCTAGAACCCAATAAGTCCACTTGGTCTACTAGAATAACCGGTTTAGAGCGGCTAACCCCTGTTTGGCGATCGCTCCAAGCCTCAAACTTCAACGAACCTTTAACGGCAATTTGTTTACCTTTTTGGACATAATTCTTTGCAAACTCTGCTGTCTTTCCCCATAGTTCTAACTCGAACCAGTCAGGTTGATCACTGTTGCGCGATCGCCTTTTTACCGCTAGTGTCAATCTACACTTAACACTACCAGACTCAAAATACTTAATCTCTGGGTCGCCGCCTACACGACCGACTAGGGTGACAAGATTGATACTCATGTGCGTTACCTTTTAGTACATGTGTACTTAGCAATTTAGACTTTCATCATAGCGAATTGTGAAACACTTGAAAATAATGTGTTAAACAGTTAACAATATAGTTGACTTGAAAAATTATACATACTACTAGGAGAAACACATAAAAGTATACGGATATACTAAGCTAACCATAAAGTATCAAAAAACAGACAAGTGAAACATAGTAAATATTCCTGGGAATCATATAAAAATATAGTCTAGTTTACTCAACTCAGGATATAAACATAATCGAATTAACTCTTTCGGTAGTAGTCAAGAAGTATCGCATACAGGGGGCTTAGAGACGCGTGGGTATTTTTAGGAACTTTCGCACATCATGGGATATGGGTATCGACCTCGGTACCGCTAACACCCTCGTTTATGTATCTGGTAAAGGTATTGTACTGCAAGAGCCTTCTGTAGTTGCTATAGATGTCAACGAAAAGGTAGCACTGGCAGTAGGAGAAGAAGCCAAAAAAATGCTCGGTCGTACACCTGGAAATGTGATTGCCCTCCGCCCCTTGCGCGATGGTGTAATTGCTGATTTCGAGATAGCCGAGCTAATGCTCAAAAGCTTTATTCAGCGTGTAAATGAAGGCAAATCTTTAATTTTACCCCGGATTGTCATTGGTATTCCCAGTGGTGTCACAGGAGTAGAAAGGCGAGCAGTGATGGATGCAGCGCACCAAGCAGGAGCAAGAAAAGTTTATTTAATCGATGAACCTGTAGCTGCTGCCATTGGTGCAGGACTACCTGTTGCTGAACCCACTGGTAACATGATCATCGATATTGGTGGTGGGACAACAGAAGTTGCAGTGTTGAGTCTTCAGGGTACAGTGATTAGCGAATCAGTACGCATTGCTGGGGATGAACTGACTGAATCCATCCTTCAGTATATTAAGAAAGTTCATAACTTAGTCATTGGTGAACGCACTGCCGAGGACATCAAGATTCGGATGGGTTCTGCCTATCCTACTAATGATGATAATGACGCCGTGATGGAAATCCGAGGCTTACATTTGCTTTCTGGTCTTCCGCGAACTGTAACAATCAAAGCCCCAGAAATCCGTGAAAGTATGTTGGAACCGCTATCAGTAATTATAGAAGCTGTGAAGCGGACACTAGAACGTACACCTCCAGAACTGGCAGCAGACATTATTGACAGAGGTATTATGTTAGCAGGTGGTGGTGCTTTGCTCAAAGGCATAGATACCTTAATTAGCCATGAAACGGGGATTGTCACCCACATTGCCGCCGATCCTCTCTGCTGTGTTGTGTTGGGAACAGGTCGTGTGTTAGAAAACTTTAAACAGTTAGAACGAGTTGTTACTGAAAGCTCTCGCAATATGTAGCAAAAAAAAATATCAGACTTAAGTTCTATTTGAGTTCTATTTGGGTTTTATATAAATAGAATCCAAGTAGAACTTAATTATTTAAGTATACAAAGGTATATATGGTTACAATACGGCGTTGGTGGGATCATAAAGGGTTACAAATGGGGTTGATAGCGCTAGTAGTTGGTAGTGCTTGGATATTGCGACAAACTCAAGGTGAATTGGTGCTTGAGACATACCAGGCAATTACCCGTCCGTTAGAGATGTTGCAGTCAGGGCCAACTCCAGAAGAACGTCTTAGGGATGCGCGGATATTGGAATTGCAAATCCGGATAGTAGATTTGGAAAGTCAAAATACCAAGCTACAAAATTTATTAGGCTATGTGGAAAAAGAGCCATTGGCATCACGCCCAATTCCAGCGCGGGTAGTAGGACGTAGTGCTGACCAGTGGTGGCAACAAGTTACCCTCAATCGCGGTGCGAATGCAGGGATTCAGGAAGGCTTCATAGTCAAGGCAGAAGGCGGATTAGTGGGTTTAGTGGAGAGTGTAACTCCCAATACTAGCCGCGTGTTGTTAATTAGCGATCTTAAAAGTCAAGTAGGTGTATCAGTTAGCCGCACAGCAGCTAAAGGCGTTTTGCGTGGGGATTCTTCAGCAGAAGCTGTGCTGGAGTTTTATGAAAAAGTCCCAAATGTCAAGGTAGGAGATTTAATTTCCACATCTACTTATAGTCAAAAATTCCCATCTGGTTTGGCAGTAGGACGAATCAAGTCGCTGGATTTAAAGAAACTTCCGGCATCAGTAGCGAAAATTGAGCTTTTTCCGCCAATCCGCTCTCTTGATTGGGTAGCTGTTTATCCAAAGCCAGAAAACCAAGAGTCGGAAACCCAAAAGTCTAAGTAAATTTTTCAAAAAATCCATAGAAAAATGAAGATTCCTGCATTTGGTGGTAGCAGGCAGAACTCGCCAAAATCGTCAGAGCGAAAATCGAAATTCCGAATCCAGTCACTTTCTCGTTGGCATCCCGGTGTCCGTCAGTTGTTGGGTTGGATGGTGACGGCTAGTTCTGTACTGTTATGTTTACTGTTATTGCCAACCCGCCTACCGGGTATGGAATTATTGGGAATTGCCCCTAACTGGCTGTTAATTTGGGTGGTAGCTTGGAGTGTGAAGCGCACAGTCTTTGCCGGAGCATTGGCAGGTATAATTCTGGGGCTACTTCAAGATTCAATGACATCACCTAACCCTACTCATGCCCTTAGTTTAGGTGTAGTAGGAATTTTAACTGCTCTGCTCCAAAAACAGCGTTTTATCGAAGAAGATTTTATTTCGATTGCTGTAATTGTCTTTGTTATGGCAGTTTTGGCAGAAACTATTTTTGGGTTGCAATTAACTTTGATGGGGAATGAGCGCAAGGTAACAGATATTTGGACATATTACCGGCGTGTCGCCCTAGCTTCTGCCATTCTTAGTAGTCTGTGGGCACCTGTGGTCTATTATCCGCTAAATCTTTGGTGGCAGAGGATGAAGTTGTTGGAACAATAGTCAAAGGATTTTGGATTTTGGATTTTAAATTTTGGATTAACCCCGATAATCAAACAACACCGTATCATAGTAGTTAGTGGCATTTATGTTTGATACTTTCTTTTTTGCCTTAAAAAATATCAGGTAAGTCATCTCCTGATTTCCTGACGGCAGAATTTGGAAGCTTTCACTAAGTAATCTAATTGGAGAACGCTAATGTCGAAGGAAAGAAAAAGTAATAAAGAGGTTAAAAAACCTAAAAAAGATCCCAAAGACAAAAAGGAGAAAAACGAGCCAAACAAATAGAAATATTTAGGTAAATAACTTTAGCGAAGACCAAGAGTTGTATTTCTTTAAATTGACAATACTTCGTCCAGTAGCATTGAGTAGGAGAAGTTATTGTCAACAATCTATTCACCCTTGGTCAAGCCTCCAAATTTCATAATTTAGGTTAGTGCGTGCGATGTCTACGACGGGCTATTCGGCGTCGCAACTAAATTAGGCAGGAGTAAACTTCAATGAAACCCCATTCATGCAATAGCGCTTGCCTGTGGGTGCAGGTCCGTCGTCAAAAACATGACCCAGATGGCTACCACAGCGACTACAATGCACTTCAGTTCTGGTCATAAACAATGACCGATCTACAGTAGTAGCGATCGCACCTTCAATCGGGTTAAAAAAGCTAGGCCAGCCAGTACCACTATTAAATTTGGTATCAGATGTAAACAGTGGCAGTTTACACGCAGCACAATAATAAGTCCCATTGTCGTATTCCTTGTCCAATGGGCTGGTGTGAGGGCGTTCAGTCCCGTGTTTACGCAATACATTAAACTGTTCTGGCGTTAAAATCGTGCGCCACTCTTCTTCAGGTTTGGTAATTTCAAATCCACTATTAGAAGTTGTCATCGCTTCTGACCCCCAATTGATATACCTTGATAATAATGCTGTGCCGACTATTACTGCACTAGCCTGTAAAAAATATCGTTTGTCCATATATTTATTATTTTCTATTTTTAGGTTAACTGGGCAATCAACTTTAGTACGGGATTCCCTACATTAATAACTATAATCAGCGATGTGTGACGACAAGCCGCTTTGCGTCTACGCTCTGAATTAGTCCTGATAAACTGAGTATAGTAGGTCAATTTAGAACTTGACAGGAATTGCTTTCACGCCTCGAATAATCAGACTAGAATTCCAACGCAGATTTTCGGGATTGATAGCGAGTCGAATATTTGGCAAACGCTCAAACAGCACTTGAAACGCAATGTTAGACTCAAGCCGTGCCAGAGGTGCGCCAAGGCAGTGATGTATACCAGACCCAAAACCGACGTGTTTATTGTTTTGTCGATCTAGTATTAGGGTTTCTGGATTTGAAAATTTTGATTCATCATGGTTAGCCGATCCAAGTGCAGCAAGCACTAACTCACCTTTGGGAATCAGTGTGCCAGCTATCACCAGGTCTTCACGGGCATAGCGTGTTGTGGCGAACAATACTGGAGGTGTGTAGCGCACAATTTCTTCGACTGCGGATTTCATCAGTGCAGGTTCGTTACGTAAGCGCTCAAGTTCTGCTGGGTGCGTTAGTAATGCCAACACACCATTACCAATTAAATTAACTGTAGTTTCATGACCAGCAGTTAGCAAGAGCGCAATCATGCCAATTAATTCGTCTTCGGATAATCTCGAGCCTTCTGATTCAGCTTGCAGCAGAGCGCTGGTTAAGTCATCTTGCGGATTTAGGCGATGTTCGTCCAAAAGTTGGCGTAGAAAGCTAACAAGTTGGTACAGGCTGGGGATAGCAAGAATACCGTCAATGGGTTTACTGACTTTGACCATGACGTTTGACCAACGATGAAAGGCTGCGCGATCCTGTTCTGCAACACCAAGCATTTCGCTGATTACAACCATTGGAATTGGCAACGCAAAGTCCTGAATTAAATCCATTTCGCCTTTGGCTTGGACGCGATCGATTAGTTCGTGTGCGAGGCGATGAATACGGGTTTGCATTTGCGTGATCAGTCGTGGCATGAACGCCTGATGCACCAGAGAACGCAAGCGGGTGTGATCAGGTATGTCCGAGTCGAGCATATTGCTCTTGAGGGGCTTGAGGAATCCCGGTATCCACATTTTTTGTTGCTTTTTATTGGGATCTTGAGCATTACTACGGTCTTTGACGAGGCGTTCGTCTGCGAGAGCAGCCAGCACTTCGTCGTAGCGGGTGATGATCCAGGCGCGTTCCCCAAACGCTTGAACTGGAACGATGGATCGGCTATCTCGCCAGCGTTTGAAAGTCGGGAACGGATTGGCTCTGAAACTAGGTGAGCTCATATCAACTTGTTCAAGAGAAATGTTCTGGTGGGTTGTAGTCATGATGGTTGCTCTTTAGAGTTGAGTAAGGATCTGATGAAAGTTCAAGGGCGTTTTATAGAAGCAAAGTTAATAACTAATCAGTTAGTTATTAACTTTCCAAAAAAATCATCGTGCTGTTTGTACGTTAGGATCAAGCCCTCGCCATAGCAAATTGATAAAATCCTCAAGAAAGCTGCTTGTGTCAAGGTGAACAGCATTGTTTTGCAAAGTTTGGCTCATGGTGAAACCGACAACGGTATGCAGCATAGTCATAGCCGGAATGGTCGGGTCGCCTCGCACAATGCGTCCGAGCGCCATCTCACGCCCGATGTATGCAGTGAGCGCGGCGAAGTCGGGTTCTATTCCGGGCGGTATGACGATCTCACCAGGTTGTCGTACTGACCACGCCAGCATCATTCGTGGCAGCAACTCACCTGAGTAAGATGCAATCCTTAATGCGATTTTTAGAAGGTCAGAGCGAGTGTCACCATGGCCAATTTCAGTTGCGAGTTCTGTTGCCCAAATGCGATCGCGGGGTGTTTCAGACATTGCAGCGAAGAACAAGGCTTCTTTGGTTGGAAAGTGCTTGAAGATGCTGGCACTTGAGATACCTGCACGATTTGCAACATCCGTCGTGGTGGCACTGAATCCCCGTTCAAGGAAGACTGCACGGGCAGCCTCAAGGATTTGAGAGTGGGTGATGGTTGGAGTTCTAGCCATAGACAAATAATAACTAACTAGTTATTTATTTGTCAATTATCATCTTCATCAACCTTGAATTGTACGACTCAGCGCATTGGTAGCGGCATAGGGACTTTTGCGATCGCTATCTTATTGAACACCGCTTAATATACATTGGTTTGATAAGGATACCGGAGTTTTCTAAAAAAGTTCTTGCTTGGTTAAGTGGAATATGTGATACTGTAAAAATTACAAATAAAGAACGGTAATTCGATAGAATTACCGTAGTTTAGAAGGACAGGATTCATGCAGCTACTATGGTTCATCCCAACTCATGGCGACGGACGTTACCTTGGAACAGCTACAGGTGGTCGGGCAGTAAGCTTTCCCTATCTCCGGCAGATAGCCCAAGCGGTGGATGACCTTGGTTATACAGGGGCATTGCTACCTACAGGCCGCTCTTGCGAAGATGCTTGGATTGTAGCATCTTCGCTGGTATCACTAACGCGACGGATGCGTTTTTTGGTGGCGATTCGTCCCGGCTTAGTATCACCTGGGGTAGCAGCGCGGATGGCGGCGACTTTTGATCGCGTTTCTGAAGGACGCTTGCTGATTAATGTGGTGACAGGTGGCGATCCCGTAGAGTTAGCGGGGGATGGCTTGCATTTGGATCACGATCAGCGCTATGAATTAACAGATGAATTTTTGACAGTATGGCGAGCGATCGCTAGTGGAGAACAAGCCAATTATCAGGGCGACTACCTTAATATCCAAGATGGTAAACTGCTGTTTCCACCCGTCCAGAAGCCATATCCCCCCTTGTGGTTTGGCGGTTCCTCTGCTGTTGCTCAAAAAATTGCTGCCAAGCATGTAGATGTCTATCTAACTTGGGGCGAACCACCGGCGCAAGTAGCCGAGAAGATTGAATCAGTTCGCAGACTTGCACAACTAGAAGGCCGAACTTTGCGGTTTGGGATTCGCCTACATGTGATTGTGCGGGAAACCGAGAGTGAGGCTTGGGATGCGGCGAATCAATTGATTAAGTATGTAGATGAGGAAGCAATAGCTAAAGCCCAAAAAGCTTATGCCCGGATGGATTCAGTTGGACAACGCCGAATGACTCAGTTACACCACGGTAATCGTGAGTCATTAGAGATAAGCCCGAACCTGTGGGCGGGAGTTGGTTTGGTACGGGGTGGTGCGGGAACGGCCTTAGTCGGCGATCCCCAAACCGTAGCTGCCAGGATGTTGGAATATGCTTCTTTGGGTATTGAGTCCTTTATTCTCTCTGGCTATCCCCACCTAGAGGAAGCTTATCGAGTTGCAGAACTTCTATTTCCCCATTTGCCCTTAGAGAATCTGCCAGCAGTAGAGAAGCAACATGTCTTAAGTCCATTTGGCGAGATTGTGGCAAATGAAGATTTCCCTAAGCAACAGCATCAAGAAAGAGCAACGTCCATATCCTAGTAATTAAGAACTAGAAAATTACCAGCCATGTTGCACGAGGAAATTGACCAAAAAATCTCAGAAAAAGAAGCATGGGCATTGCGTCGTCAGTTAGGGATACCTAATAATAAACGCTTGTGGGTGCTGGCTTGCATGGACGAACGTTTACCTGTAGAAAAAGCATTAGGAATTGGTGAAGGAGATGCTCATATTTTCCGTAATGCCGGGGGCTTAGTGACGGATGATGCTATTCGGTCAGCGATGTTAACTACACAGTTTTTTGGCACCAAAGAAATCATCGTTATTAATCATACCGAATGTGGCATGATGACAGCATCAGGAGATTTTCTCACTGAGATATTGCGAAATCAAGGTATTGACGTGGATCAAGTTAATGTCGATCCTGCTTAAGTAGAGAGTATGAGTTTGCGCCGTCCCTACAAACGTCTGAGTGATCAGGTCAATACAGCATCAGCTATGAAGACCAAAACCACAAAACATAGTCAACCCATTTTAGAAATTGGGAGTTTAATTCAATGACTCATATTCTAGCGATCGCAGGTAGTCCAACCCATCCATCTAGAACTTACGGTTTTGTCGAATACACTGCCAAGCTTTTACAACAAGAAGGCTTGCATGTAGACATTATTTCAGTTCGAGATTTGCCTGCTGAAGATTTAGTTTTTGGACGTTACGATAGCCCTGCTTTAGAACAGCCAAAAGCTTTATTAGCAAAGGCAGATGGTGTAATTATTGCCACCCCAATCTACAAAGCTGCTTACACAGGAGTACTAAAAACATTTCTAGATTTGCTGCCACAAAAATCATTGACAGGTAAACCCGTGTTACCAATTGCTCTTGGTGGGACGATCGCTCATTTATTGGCAATTGAATATGCACTCAAACCTGTGTTATCTGAATTAGGAGCGCGGCATATCCTAGCTACTATTTATGCGGTAGACAAACAAGTTCAACGACAAGCCGATCACAGCGTCCTGTTAGATGAGGAAATTGAGCAAAGACTCAAAGACGTTCTCAAAGAATTTGTGAAAGCTGTAGAATATGATGCCGCAGCGCCTCAAGAATTGGTTCATGCCAATTAAATAGTCAAGTTTATACCTCCGTTTACTCGTAGCGGATGGGTAATTTATACCCCTCTGCTACCTTTTTTTAAAATTAATTAAAGCAACACAAATTTATTCTCAGAAATTACACTTTTAGAGCGAGATTTAAATCAATAGACTATACCTAGACTTATCTAGTCTATTCATTTAATACTAGTGTTATTTATGCTTATTTACATAAAATATATTGTAAATATGCCAACTTTCTCCTAACTCTAGCTGTAGTAGATGAGGAAATTCCACTCATCTACTATTTTTTTCTGGTAATTTCAAAGCTTATAAACAAATTCCCAAAATTATAGATTGCATAAGGTATTACACTTATCCAACCTAAGCGCGATCGCTCTTAATACAAGAGCATCATAAACTTTATTCAGTTTTAACAAAGCTCAACTTTTTACCAGAAGAGTCGGTAATTGTTAGCTTTTTATCTAAGCGATCGCTTGAAAAACAACTTTATTTTAGTTTGGCTAGCAGTGAGCGCTGATTACAAGCTAGCGTTGGCGCAACCCGCCGTAAGCATCGCTCCCTATATTAAAACCACCGTAGATTAATGGCAATGTGCTTTTTTGGTCAGGTTAGCCAGTAAATTAGATGTAGGGCATAAAAAAAATAAACTCAATGAAAGCAATGTCTAACGACAGGCCGCAAGCCGTCTGCGCTTCTGATTTTGCATCTATTGTCGGCGAAGAAAATGCTGTTTGCCTTTGGGAAAATATCGAACTCAATCAGCAAAAACGTATCCAACAGGCTGTAGCTTCTGGGAAACTTCCCAGTTGTATTGTCTATCCTCGCACCCAAGAACAGCTAGCCACAGTTATCGCCACAGCTTACACAAATAACTGGCGCGTCCTCCCCTGTGGTAGTGGCAGTAAACTCAACTGGGGTGGTTTAGCCAAAAGCATTGATGTTGTAGTCAGTACAGAACGCATCAATCAACTGATTGAACACGCTGTTGGCGATTTGACTGTCACGGTAGAAGCTGGGATGAAATTCTGTGATTTGCAAACGCTTTTGGTAAAGTCGCGGCAATTTCTCGCCCTTGACCCCACTGCACCAGAATCGGCAACTATTGGCGGTATTGTTGCCACAGGTGATACAGGTTCGCTGCGGCAACGCTATGGTAGTGTGCGCGACCAGTTACTAGGTATTACTTTTGTGCGTGCTGATGGACAAATCGCTAAAGCTGGGGGAAGAGTAGTTAAAAATGTTGCCGGATATGACTTGATGAAGTTGCTTACTGGGTGTTATGGCACATTAGGCTTTATTAGTCAACTAACTTTTCGCTTGTATCCACTATCAGAGACATCGGGGACGGTAGTACTAACGGGTAAAGCTGAGGCTGTATCTCAAGCGGCTGATATCCTTCGAGGTTCAGCTTTAACACCAGTTCAGGCTGATTTGCTATCGACTAAATTGGTGTCTAGCTTAGGTTTGGGTGAAGGACTGGGATTAATTGCTCGCTTTCAAAGTATTAGTGAGAGTGTTAAGGAACAATCAAACAGAGTTTTGGAAGTAGGGCAAAAGTTGGGTTTAGATGGGGCAATTTTTGCCGATGGTGATGAAGCTAATCTATGGCAGAGATTGCAAGAACGAATACATACTACTGCTACAGAATCAGTAATTACCTGCAAAATAGGAGTGTTACCTACTGCTGCCGTGGAGATTTTGACTCAGGTGGAGTTAGGTTTAATTCATATTAGTAGTGGTTTAGGTTTGTTACAATTAGAGAGTAAAAATCAAGTTTTGAAAGTGCGTGATCGCACTCAAGCTCATAGTGGTTTTTTAACAATCTTGTCAGCACCAATGGCGGTTAAAGAACAAATAGATGTTTGGGGCTACACGGGCAATGGTTTGCCGTTGATGCGGCGTATTAAGGAACAGTTTGATAGTAAGAATATTTTAAGTCCTGGTCGGTTTGTGGGTGGAATTTAGTTTTAACTAACCGCAGAGACACAGAGAACGCTGAGATAGAGAGGGGAAAGGTAAAAATATGCAAGTTTCAGAAAATTCTGTTAATAATACAGCTAGTTTAAAGAATTTGAAGGGGTTTGATGTTAATCATCCGCCTGACCCAAAGTTAATTGATAGTTGTGTACATTGTGGATTTTGTCTCTCGACTTGTCCGAGTTATCGGGTGCTGGGTAAGGAGATGGATTCTCCTAGAGGACGTATCTATTTAATGGATGCAATTAATGAGGGTGAGATTGCTCTAAATACGGCAACTGTAGAACATTTTGATTCTTGTTTGGGGTGTCTTGCTTGTGTGAGTACTTGTCCTTCTGGTGTGCAGTATGACAAGTTAATTTCTGCAACTCGTCACCAAGTTGAACGGAATTATCCCCGCAGTTTACCAGATCAATTTTTTCGTCAACTGATATTTTCTCTGTTTCCCTATCCCAACCTTTTACGGATTTTACTAGTTCCGTTGTTGGTTTATCAAAAGTTGGGATTCGCTAAATTTTTTCGCGCTACGGGTTTACTCAATAAAATATCGCCCCGTTTGGCAGCAATGGAATCTATTCTGCCAGAAATTACTCTCAAATCTTTTCAGGATAATTTGCCTACTGTGATTCCCGCTAAAGGTGAAAAGCGCTACCGAGTTGGGATGATTTTGGGTTGCGTGCAACGGCTGTTTTTTTCCCCAGTGAATGAAGCAACTGTGCGGGTTTTAACAGCGAATGGTTGTGAAGTTGTGATTCCGAAATCTCAAGGTTGTTGTGCGGCGCTTCCCGAACACCAAGGACAAACAGAACAGGCGAAAGCTTTAGCAAGGCAGATGATTGATAGTTTTGCTAACACAAATGTCGATTTTGTAATTATCAATGCTGCTGGTTGCGGTCATACTTTGAAGGAATACGGTCACATTTTAGAAAGTGACCCAGAATATCGGGAAAAGGCGAAGGATTTTGCAGCTAAAGTTAAAGATGCTCAAGAATTTTTAGCAACTGTTGGCTTAACAGCAAAACTTTCACCACTGACTGATCAACCTTTGAATTTAGTTTATCAAGATGCTTGTCATTTATTGCATGGACAAAAGATTAGTGTGCAACCGCGTCAGGTGTTGCGGCAAATTCCAGGGGTGAAGTTGAGAGAACCAATAGATGCAGCTTTGTGTTGTGGCAGTGCTGGAGTTTATAATATGCTGCAACCGGAAGTTTCTGAAGAATTGGGTCGGCAAAAAGTGCAGAATTTGTTGAATACTGGTGCTGAGTTAATTGCTTCTGCTAATCCGGGGTGTACTTTGCAAATTACGAAGCATTTGCAATTACAAGGTAAAAAGATTTCAGTTATTCACCCGATGGAGTTGTTAGATTATTCGATTCGCGGTGAAAAGTTGAAATTGTAATAAATGAGGGTGCGTTAAAATAATTCGTAATTCGTAATTCGTAATTCGTAATTCGTAATTAAGTTTTGTGACGGGGATTTAGCGCAAAGTGCGGTCTTGGGGTTTCCCCCGCCGCAGGATGCGCGGAGCGCTGTAGAGGAGCAACTTTGCATTCGCAGTCCCCGACCCAAAACTTGCTTATTTTTTGAACCGGGGGATTTAAACCCACGGTACTCGGTTAAATTCTGTCTTAACGCACCTTACTATTAAATATTTACTTTAAAACTGGGCTACTTTTAATACATTAAACAACGCAGAATTGGTCTTACCTCCTAAGACAGTTGAGCATCCGTAATGTGGCTGCTGCTGCATAATTGCGCTGTGTCCCAAGATTAGGATAAAAGGCATTTCCAGTTTCATTGACGGGAGTTGCAACACCACAGTAGGCAGACATTTCTATAATTTGCTTGTGCGCCCAATGATTAGATATATCACTGAATGCGATCGCCTGCTGCAAGTTTATCATACCTGAACCTCCTCCCCCGTCTTCGGCGTACTGAACGGCTTTACGCAATACCGCCATCAACTCAGCACGGGTTACTATTTGCGTAGGACGAAAAGTGCCATCAGAATAGCCTTGCATAATCCCGTTATCTTTTGCCCACTCAATCATTGCAGCACTCCAACGAGTTACCTTTACATCTGGGAAAGGCTGGCTGGTCACTTTCAATAAGTTTGCTGCTGCTGCTGGTGGATCATGTGGCACAGTCAAAGGGCTGGCAGGTATCTTACTAAGCGCGTTTATTACCATCGACATCATCTGTTCCCGTGTCAGTCCTAACGTGGGACGAAAGGTATTATTAGAAGTAAAGCCTGCAATAAGCCCTTTCTGAACAGCCTCTTGAATCTCTTTGGCATAAACATCAGCGTCAACATCGGTAAACCTTGGGACTTCAGCAACTACTGGTTTAGTCATAAAAGCGCATAACAATATAATCGCAGTAGCACCTGCGAAAGTTTTAGCAGTTAGTGAACCCCAAAAGAAGTTAAAAGTTTGTTTTAGTAAAGGTTTCATAATGGATTGAATGGTTATTTTTGTAGACGTTGCTCTCTTTAATCAGGTTTCTTAAAGTTATTAGTTATAGGACTTACGCATTGATAATAAATCGCAAATATGCGTAATTTAAAAACCACATTTTTGGTAAGCGCACAGCAATCTTCCCTACAGCATGGCCTATTTGCGTAGTTTACCGCCGTAGGCATCGCACGATAATTAAGAAAAGCCTGAAAACTTCCTCAAGATCGTTAATTCACATCACAATGCATTTGTAGAGTGCGTAAGTAAAGATATAGCGGTTCCCATTCAGAAGCGGTACAACATTATATCGCGGGGTGTAGGAACACGGCACTGCCGTACCCCTACGGATGTATTTCAGGTAAACGAGAAGCGCTATATTACCAAATAAAATTACTTGGCAATCCTCTCAGTGCGATCGCATCCCAACTTACCACAGGGTAGAGGAAAATAATGAATAGCTTTTTAGATATCACTAACAAGTGTCAAAAACCTACAATTGGAGCTTTAAAAGAAGCATTGAAAGAAAGAGACAATTTATCTAATTCTGAAAGCAACTTTATCACGTATATGGCTGGATTCTCTCATTATGAATTTGCAGAAAGTCTATTCGATGAATTTGGATTAAAGTTTATCAATAACAAATCAATTATTTTTGATAGTCTTTACAAGAAGTTTCATCTCAAGGTTTTAGTTAATGATTTAATTGATTTACCATGCTTCAGTTTCGACACGATAGAAATACCAGATGTTAATAAACCACCAATTTTCATAAATCGTTCATTCAGTAATTGTATTGCCTGGAGAAATCAAGATGGATCTTACGTCAAAAATATATACCAAGAGTTGAAAACTCTAAATATTCTTCAAATTCAACAGTATTATGAAGATCATATACTTGGATTACAAGAGAATATATTTCCTTATGAAGTAATTGAGCAGGAATTAATTTATGTTGTCCACATAACAACCGTCCAAAGAAATATTGATATTAATTTGACTGCTGTATTAAGTAGAATCAGCAATCCCATTTTTGTCAATAATTATCATAACATCTCTAGTTTATCTATATCTAAGTTGCGGGAACATGATGATGCTCATCATATTCTACTGTCTAGAATAAACTGGTGTGTTCTAGGGGTTGAAAATTATAAAGAGGTGACAACTTTTTTGGATGAAATTAAAGCTAGTTGCACTGTGATTTTCTATAGAGGTAAAGAATATAATTACTTTGATTATTTCATTTCAAATGTTCGGAATTTCCTTCTACAAAATGTTGACTTGTCAACCTGATGACAGGGCAAACGCATCTAAATATTGACGAGCCTGAATCAGAGTTAAATACACCAGGACTCAAACCACATAAGGCTTTGAGAAAATTAAATCTGATTAACATCACTTTGCCAGATGAGACAATTGAACTAATTGATCAAGTTATTGAAAAAGGCGATTTTTCAGAGGAGACGCTACGCGATCGCAGTCAATTCATTAACGAAGCTGTACAATATTATATTGCTCAGAAAGCCTTAATCAATCTAAGAGAACAGTTAAAAGAGGGAGCCATCCAACGGGCAAAACGCGATTTGGAGTTGGTGAAACTTTGAGACGATGTTTGGCGATAAGGTGCTACGCGTCTACGCACTTTATAGAATTATCTCATGCGATGCCTACGGCGGTAAACTACGCTAGATTTTTAACTTGTACTAAAACGTTTGTCGTTTACAACTAACATTAATTTATCAAGTTTTGGAAAATTTTTTAGTTATATTCTCTAACAAACTTAGACGGCTAACTGTTAATAACCAACAGCTAATCATTATAAAAAAATTAGCAATTAGACATTAACAATTAGCCGTCAACCCCCTTAGGGAGTATTTAAAATTCAAAACTTAATTTTGAATTGTAGTATAGACGCCTGTCAGAAAGATTTCCGCAGGATAGTAACTCTCAAACACGCTCATCAAATTTGGTGTATCCACTACCAGATTTTATCCAGTATTGTTTCAAAGTATGATGAGGCGTATGCAAACTAGCTTTTGCCTGATATAAAATGACTTGACGATGATCGCCCATCCAAATTTTATTAATGGGTTCAACGGATATTACTGTTCCTCCTAAAGAAGCCACACATTGAGAGAATCTTTCAATGGTGGTATATTCTAATGTCTCGAAGATAAAAAAGTTACCCGAACAAATCAAGTGGCGACTGCGAATCCAGCAGCGCATCTTTTTTTCAGCTTGTGGAGGTAACATTTTAGATTTAACAGATTCAAGCTGAATCGACATAAAGCGCTCACCGCACATAATTCATCAACAAAACTTTCCCGTTTTTCAAACTGCCAAAGACCAGGGGCTGGCCGCGATATTTGCTTGTGGGTTTCAATATCCATACCTTTATCTAGATTTATCCAGACAGATTTCTACCACCGCCGACTCATCGACGGATAGAGTCTCAATGTTAGTATTAGAAAGCACTTGCTCAAAGTGGGTGAATACTAAATAATGATCGGTATGGTGCGATCGCCATCATCCAATTGAAAATTCAAAGAGTTCAGTAATATCCATTATAAAAGTGATTTCAAAAAGTAGCTTACAATCCAAAAAGTATCTTGGCTAAAAAGTTATTCTCCCAGCCTGGATGCTATCCTCTTTAATCATAACCGCATTCAGAAGTGCTAAGTGCTGTTAGCTAATAGCTATGGTTTAGTCGGTGCTGAGTTAGGAGTACTGAGTTATTATTCTCCTGGTTATTCCCAGCCCCTTTTTCATCACGAGACGCAAACGCGAGAGCGTCTACGTTTTTCAACGCAAGCGTATTGCCTAAAAAATTTGATATCTGCGTTTCGGAGTCAGGTATATAATTTGATCCAAATATCTTCGTATATATTGCATCAACTTAGCATACAGCAACGCTCTTGAGGATAGTCATCGGTTTTTGGGCTTTGAGAATCTCCATTTCTGCTGCATTCCGCACTAGTAAAGCACCAGCGAATCCTAATGAATTCACAGAGATAGACTGGAAATGCTCCTGCGATCGCGGTACGATTAACATCCATTCTCGTGTCGCTAGCAGATTGTAAGCACCAGTTCCCACAGAATGTAGCAAAGTCCGATAAACTTCCAAAGTTGCTTCTCCCCCTGCCAATGGCGACTGCACCCAATCGGGATTTAATGGTGCGAAAGCGTGTACAAAAGGAAGTTTTGGTATTGCGTTGGTAAAGCCCACCGTTGGCATAGCGGACGCACCAGAAGGTATCGATTCCTGAAATTGTGCTGCTGTTAGCAGAGGTTCAATAGGTATCTGCGGCCCAGAAGGTGCAAGTGGTAGTGGCACTAATTGCAAGTGCTTGTGTCGCTGACTCGCACCTGCGGTTTTACCACTGTTGTAAAAAACTAAACCATCGAAATCAGCTAAACATGCCCACATAGCTGTAAAATCTTCCAGAGTCAGCAAACTTTCCTGTTCCTCAAAGGCGCGGGTGATGATTAGCAGGTGATAATCAACAACATTGAATTTATTCAAGATACATACATGGGTATCAGAAATATCCGCCACAAATAAATCTTGTTCGTAGGGCAAAAAAGGATTAAACTCTTCACCAGAAGTAGCAGATTGTTTTTCCTGGTTCTCCTTAGCTGCTTTTTTGCGATTCAGGTTAGACAAAATCCGCACCAAAAAGCCCACGCCATCCTGTTCAACAAATTCAAATTCTGTCGGAATCGAGAGTAACGCCCCGCATTGCAAAGCATGTTCAGTCCGTTCTTTAACACTTGTCCATAAAGTGCCAGGTTTAAGTAAGATTTTCCCCTGTGCCATTTTTATTCCTTCAGGCATATTCATAGAACACGCAGCGCTGTGCGCCTCTACGAATGACTATAATTCAAATACGGTTCAGTAAAATACCAAAGTTTTCACAACAACGCAATACCTGCGCAACAAAACTGTCACAAATTATATCTACATTAGTAATACATCTAAATATCCTTCCAGACAGCAATGCAAAACGAATCTCGCGACAGAGAACACCCATCAAATAGCATTTCACATAACACTGCTGAAGCCACATACCGTAATCGAGCACCCTGGAAAAAGGCTGCCGCCTCTCTATCGCTGGTGCTGCTGGGATCAGGTATGACATTGGCAGGCGGCTATATGGCTGGACACCCTCAGCAGGTGTCTGAAAGTGCATCTAATTTGGCAGTGAGTCCAGTAAATGCTGCTCCTCCATTAGCAGCTACCACAGATCCTAACTTTGTTACCCAGGTGGTGCAAAAGGTGGGACCTGCTGTAGTGCGGATTGACTCTTCACGAACCGTAAAAACCCAGATACCAGATGGATTTAACAACGATCCATTTTTTCAACACTTTTTTGGCTCTCAAATACCAGAACAACCACAAAATCGGGTAGAACGGGGTACTGGTTCAGGTTTTATTATTAGTGCTGATGGTCGTATTCTCACCAATGCTCACGTAGTCGATGGTGCTGATACAGTAACAGTAACCCTCAAGGATGGGCGTACCTTTAAAGGTAAGGTGTTAGGAAAAGATGAGTTGACCGATGTTGCTGTTGTCAAGATTCAGGCGGACAATCTACCGATAGTAGCTTTGGGTAACTCAGATAAACTCCTACCCGGAGAATGGGCGATCGCTATCGGCAACCCCCTTGGATTAGATAATACAGTAACTACCGGAATCATCAGTGCTACCGGGCGTAATAGCGATCTAATCGGCGCTCCTGATAAGCGAGTAGAGTATATTCAAACCGATGCAGCGATTAATCCCGGTAACTCCGGTGGACCTCTGCTAAATTACCGTGGTGAGGTAATTGCCATGAATACAGCCATTATTCAAGGCGCACAAGGATTAGGCTTTGCTATTCCTATCAACACAGCCCAACGCATTTCCAGTCAACTAATAGCTACAGGCAAAGTAGAACATCCTTATCTGGGAATTCAGATGGTAGGGTTAACGCCTCAGCTAAAACAAAATATCAACTCAGATCCCAATAGCGGTTTGAGTGTGAATGAAGATAAAGGTGTATTAGTTGTAAAAGTTGTGCCAAATTCACCAGCTGCTAAAGCAGGGATACGGGCTGGGGATGTGATCCAAAAGCTTGGCGGACAAGCAGTCACAGATGCCAGCAGTGTTCAAAAAGCAGTAGAAAATAGCCAAGTCGGGGGCGATTTACGTATGGAATTACGTCGCAATGGGCAAAGTCTTAACATAGCTGTACGACCTGGTGCTTTCCCCACACAAGTACAGTAATCGCTGTGGTGAACCGTTTTGAGTAGAAATAAGGGCATGGCAATGCCATGCCCCTACGAGAAATCTATATGTATCAGGATTTTTGTGAATTGGTATTAGATCAGACGGACAGTTAGGCGATCGCTTCTAGTATGCTGAGATAGGCGATCGCAAAGTTGCAACTGAATTTTAAGCTAGAGCCACTGCTGGTTGCTGCCAGCGTCCCACCGCCTTACCAATCACTGCTAATTCTTGCATCAAGCTATCGAAACGATCTGGTGTGAGAGATTGCGGCCCGTCGGATAAAGCTTTGGCAGGGTTGGGGTGAACCTCTATCATCAGGGAATCTGTGCCAGCTGCCAAAGCAGCCATTGCCATTGAAGGCACAAACTCAGACCACCCTACGCCGTGGCTGGGGTCAATCATAATTGGTAGGTGAGTCAGCTTTCGCAACACTGGCACTACTGATAAATCCAGTGTATTTCGCGTATACTGACGGTCAAAAGTGCGTATTCCCCGTTCACACAAAATTACATTAGGATTGCCAGATGCCAGAATATACTCTGCTGCCATCAACCAATCTTCAATAGTAGCTGCCATTCCCCGCTTCAACAGAACTGGTTTCGGCTGCGCTCCCACTTTTTTGAGCAATGAGAAATTCTGCATATTCCTTGCCCCCACCTGGATTACATCAGCAATTTCCGCAATTTTATCCAGGTCAGCAGCATCCATCACTTCTGTAATAATACCTAGTCCACTCACTTCCCGCGCCATCGCCAACAAATCCAAAGCACTCTCGCCGTGTCCTTGGAAGGCGTAAGGTGAAGTCCGGGGTTTGTATGCCCCGCCGCGTAAGAATGTAGCTCCAGCCGCTTTGACGCGCCGCGCTGTCTCCACAATCATTTCTTCATTTTCTACGGAGCAAGGGCCAGCAACCACTACCAAAGGCTGGTGTTCACCAAATACCACCGCTCCATTAGGAGTATTAACCACGACTTCCGAAGCTTCGCCGTGGCGGTACTGGCGGCTGGCTCGTTTGTAAGGCTGCTCTACCCGCAACACTTGCTCAATCCAGGGGCTAAGTTCCTGAATTTGTAGTGGATCTAAGCTGGCGGTTTCACCTACTAAACCAATAACTACTTTGTGTTGACCAACAATTTTTTCTGGAGTTAGCCCCCAGCTAGTTAGTTCTTCATCAATGCGGTTTATTTCCGCCTCTGGAGAACCACTTTTCATTACTATAATCATGTAAAAAGTTCCTGATTATTAATTGAGTAAAATTTTCTGTAAATTGACTAATTTTATTGTTACTTATTAGTCTAATTACGAATACTTAAAAACAAAATTTATTTACAAAAGATAGCGCTCAGTCAGTATTTTTACTGCTTAAAAACTGGATACAGGGTATAAAAAATATTAAATCATTTTAATTAGCAATGTTGAAGTTATAAAATTTCAACTTCAACATTCACTTCTTCATTTACCCAATACCGCAGTTATCTAATACCTGAGCGCCGTTAATTATGAGTTTTTCTGCCGACTTTCGCGCCAAACTGCCACCATTCGTCCCCAATTGGTGTTGAACTCACCCAAACCCAGCAAACTTCCGACTCTTTCTTCATCCCAAGAGGCAGAAAGAACGCCATAAGTTATCCCTAAAACCCCCAAACCAAATAATCCCATGTTCACCAATAACACGGCGATGGGAGGTAGTTGGACTTTAGAATAGATAGCAAGCAGATAGCTGACAACCAGGACGCTAATGCCCAAAGCTGTTGGTACACCACAGAACCCAGCTACCCGGCGGATCATGCGCTGGCTGACTACTTGGGGAATAGCCATTTCTTGTTTTGTGTAAGACCGTTTTCTATCAGCCTGTTTGCCAGATTCTTGTGGCTGTGCTGGTTTACGGCGCTTTTTGTTTGGTTCAAAGGGCAAGCGACTGCGTTCAGATTCTTCAGCAGACATAAGCGGTAATTCCTATCCACGAATACCGAGACGAGCAATCAAAGCTTGATACTTTTCCCGGCTTTCCTGCGATATATAAGCTAGAAGACGCTTGCGCTGACCAATTAGCTTTAACAGTCCCCGCCGGGAAGAATGGTCTTTTTTATTTGCCTGGAGATGTTCGCTGAGGCGGTTAATGCGCTCAGTTAGCATGGCAACTTGGACATCGGCCGACCCAGTGTCGGTTTCGTGAACTTGGTAGTTGGAAATTATTTCTTGTTTCCGCAGTTGCGTCAGAGCCATGATCGATTCAATTTCTAGTTTTTCTAAATGTATGTAGCAGTCTCCCATAATATCACAGCCATCAAGGTGGATGTAGAATCATCTTTGCTCCTACGCATTGCACTCTAGGAGACTAAGTAAATCAGGAGCCATCAGTATGCTCTGGTAGTAGATCCGCTCCTGACAACAAAGACCAATTAATATTATGTGGCTTAGTTACATCTTCGCTTTTTTGCTGATATTCGCCAAACTCTTCTCCCATCCACAGCATTGGTATACCCATCGCTGTCATTAAGAGAACAGCTGCTAACTTAAGTCGTTTAAATGCTTCTGCGTCAAAGATACCGCGATCGCCTAATTCTCGCAATAGACGTTGGCGATCGTGGGTTGCCAATCGCATAACCCTGGCGCTTGGGATCTAAAATTTGTTTTAGTTGTTCTAAGTCAAATCTTTCTCCACAAATATATGGAACTATAAAGTACCGAAAACTTTCATGCCAGCAAGCATCTAATGGACTATTTGGACTATATCGGGAATATGTTCAGCAATATTGTAAAACTAGTAAAATGACCTTTATCAGAGCTTTTGAGAGGTTACTTCCTTGCGAATGACTATACATCTATCTTTAGTTAGTCTTGCTTAAAAATAAATATTATTTTTTTAAATTTACTTGGTTTTGAGTTTCTTATAAGACAGAAGACTTATTTTCTGTAGCTTCAATAAATGCCTCAAACTCACCGTTAGGCGTCCATTGAATAGCCCCATCTCGTCCTGTAAAAAATAGTTTGGTTTGGCTTTGATTTAGTTCCGATAAAGCTTTTGTATCAAAGTTGGCAGAAGAAGCGATCGCTACTTGTGGTTGCAGAGCAATAACTAAATCTTTTAATGACTGAGGGGCGCACCATAACACTTGGGGACGAGGTAAATTACCACTCTTAACTAGTTTTTGTACCTCTTGAGACTTGATATTACCTACTAATAACCAATTTTGCTCTAAAATTTGCAATTGTAAAATAGGTAATTGATCGTTGATTAATTGCGCCACTATTGAACCGGTTTTCACAGCTTGACCAACTTCTAACGCTTGGTAAGCTCCTTGATACTTTTGTAGTTCTTGTTGGATTGCCTGAGTCGCAATGGAATTTTCTGGTTTAGGGGAATATTCATAAAAGTTTTTGATAGGTAAACGTTGCAGTAATTCCAACCAAGCATTACTTTCATTGCCTTGGAAATGAGTTGCGATCGCCCAATTAATTTGATTTACACCCTGCTGCTGCAAAAACGGTAGAATTGTGAAGCGTCCTGTACCTTCATCGCCACTATTAATTACAGTTACAGTACCTCTATCTTCAACAACTACAATTGGTTCCGTACCAGATTCTAATACAGTTATCCTAAACAATGTATTTTTAGAATGCCAAAGGGGGATGAATACTAAAGCAATCGCAATCAAATTAGCAAACCACCACCGCTTTTGCCACCAAGGAACTAGCCAAACCATCATAATCAGTAGATAAATCGCCAAAAGCTGCCAAGTAGATATACTCCCTACAGCAACAGAATTTCCTGGCAGCTTACTAAAAAATTCCACTAGCTTAATTAGCCAATCAGTCGGGTAATGTAATACCGCAGCTAAAAAACTTCCAGCCTGAGTCCAAATTAAACCTACTAAAGCGCTGATGATTCCACCTATACTAATAATCGAAATTAATGGAGTACTAACCACATTCAACAACAAACTATAAGATGGTACAACCCCAAAGACAAAAAGTTGCACAGGTAAAGTCCAAATAGTGGCAGCTAGGGGAACAGCAATCAAAGCTGCGATCGCAGGTGGAAGCCATGCTAGACGATTGACCAATGCGGGTACTGTTACGATTAATCCCAGTGTTGCTAAAAAACTCAATTGAAAACCTAAATCCCAAATCCATAGAGGATTAAACACTAATAATAAAGTTGCCGCTAATAGTAATGATCCGAACTGTTTTACCTTCCTTTTTAATAGCAAACCAACTAATGCTGCAAAACCCATAATTACGGCTCTGAGAACCGCAGGTTGAAAACCAGTTAAACTCAGAAAAATAATTAAAGCCAAAAAACCAATGGTAAATTGGGTTGCTTTTTTTGCACGCCTTGTTAACTGTAAGATCACACTCAAAATCAAAGAAGTTTGGAACCCGGAAGCTGCTAAAGCATGAGCTAATCCGGCTTGTACAAACAAATCGCGGATATCGTAAGGTAAATCAACAGCTTTGCTACCTAAAACCATTGCACTGACAAGAGGTCCTTCTGGGATACCCAACCAACGAACTTGCGATCGGACAATTCGTTCCCGGATTTGCCACCATCCCCATTTACGTTCCTGATCCAAAACATTTATTTGTCGCCCAATCAAACCCGCGAACGTTCCTTCTTGCTTGAGAAACTTTTGAAAATCGAAACCACCAGGATTGGAAGCCGCCTTTGGTTTGTACAAAATCCCAGTCACAGCAATTTGTTGACTAGGGTATAACCCAGTAGCTTGAAGAATAGGCACTGTCACATACAATTTCCCTGTCACCCCTTTTGAGACATCTGCTGAACCCTTTTCATTTTTAACCTCATCTAGCTGAGTCACTTCCAACCAAAATTGTCCTCGTTGACTGCGAGTTAAGCGGGGATTACTCGCCACTTCGCCACGAACAATTACAAGTTGCTCTTGATTACTGCTATTTCCCGCCGGGACGAACTGACTAATATCTTTTGCATCTGGTTGCGGCACACGCCATTGAAAATATATAGTTGCCAATAATCCCACCAAGCCAGCAGCTAACCATATTCGAGGATGGGGAATAGTTTGCCAGGTATTAGGCACCGCCTTTGTTTTGCTTCCAGCATTTTCAGATTTCTGAGCAAATTGTCGCAAGAGAGTGCGTCTTCTGAAGATCATTGCTCCCACTATCCCCAGAAGCAAAACCCACACACCACCCCAAGGAACTGCTGTAAACAGCAACCCAAAAATGTAGCCAAGACAAATAATTACACCACTGGTTTGAATCATAAGATTTTTTGTAAAAGCACCTGACAACCCGAATTTGCAGATGACTTAAAAATAGCTATGGCTGCAATAGAGAAAAATCAACATTGTTGAATTTGGCTATGAAATTGAAAAATAATATATTCCAAACTTTTATTATCTGCGCTTGGAGCGCCTCTGCGTGAGTTTTTCATCTCTGTAATCAGCAACAGCGAAAAATTTTTATCCTTGTGGTGAAATATAGCCTATCAAGTACAAATAAAGCCCGCACAGGCGAGCCTTATCCTTGTAGCTTTAATCTTTTAGACTCAATATTTAACCGTATTTCTGTCCTTTAGCAAAAGCCGTATAATAGTGAAAGATATACCTACCTTAAACCTCAGCGCAGCATGGATAAACAGAACACAAACTCGTAGCGAATTTAATTTGGCAAGACTCTGCGTGTAAAAATGTTAACATTTTACACAAATTTATACTTAGTACAAAATTTTGCAAGATCTTAGCGAATCCTCTAAAAAAACTCTGCGAACCTCTGCGCTTTCCTCTGCGTCCCTTTGCGTTAAAAAACGCTACGATTTTAGCCAAAGCTGTACTTAGTTTATTTATCCGCACCCTTTAGGATATTGGGCTTACTGTTGAACTCACAGTATCTTTTAGCAAAGGAAAACCCAACTTCTCCCTTTGCTCAATATATAAATGAGCCACCTTTCTAGCCAAATGGCGAATCCTGGCAATATAGCGAGTTCTCTCCGTCACCGATATAACACCTCTAGCATCCAGCAGATTAAACGTGTGTGAACACTTCATTACATAATCTAAGCTAGGCAAGACCAATCCTCGCTCCGTCAATTGGGTAGCTTCTTGCTCATACAAATTAAATAATGTCAGTAGTAACTGAGGATTTGACGCTTCAAAGTTGTAAGTACACTGCTCAATCTCTCCCTGAAGATAAATATCACCATAACTAATGTTGTCCGTCCAATGAATCTTAGTAATTGCCTCTACTTGCTGGAGATACATTGTCAGCCGCTCTAACCCATAAGTAATCTCAATCGACACCGGACGGCAATCAATACCCCCACACTGTTGGAAGTAGGTAAATTGAGTAATTTCCATTCCATCTAACCATACTTCCCAGCCAGTGCCCCAAGCTCCGACCGTCGCATCTTCCCAGTTATCCTCTACAAACCGAATATCGTGGTCTTCAGGACGAACATCTAAAGCCCTTAACGAATCCAGATAAATCTCCTGAATATTATCTGGCGACGGCTTAATCAGAACTTGGTACTGATAATAGTGTTGGAAGCGATTGGGATTTTCGCCGTAGCGCCCATCTGTCGGGCGACGGCATGGTTCAACGTAGGCAACAGCCCACGGTTCCGGCCCCAAAGCTCTTAAAAATGTCTGCGGATTCTTAGTACCAGCCCCCTTCTCAATATCGTAGGGCTGGGCGATGAGACAACCGCGATCGCCCCAAAACTGATGCAATAAAGCAATAACGGACTGAAAATTCACCCTTGCTCCTTCCTGACTTGGCACAGTGCATAAACCATTGTTGCCTAGAACCCCGCACTGTGGGCAATTTCAGCAGACGAAAAAGCCATCCCAAAATATTTGGGAAAAATAGTTGACAGATTAAGGTAGGTTGGTTATATTGAATAAGTGCCTGAAGCAAAGAGCTTTATAGCTTGATGGTTT
>NZ_JBALFF010000093.1:0-104861 GCF_036916975.1 Nostoc sp. | reverse complement strand
CTCCAAACTCCAAACTCCAAACTCCAAACTCCAAACTCCAAACTCCAAACTCCAAACTCCAAACTCCAAACTCCAAACTCCAAACTCCTAACTCCTAACTCCTAACTCCTAACTCCTAACTTTAGTATGCAAGAACAGCAGTGGACTATAGCAGCAACCGAACAACCGCCGGAATGGTTCATCCAAGCGGTGAAACAGCATACACCTGCATCAAGTGGAATATATGCAGCACAATTGTTATGGCAACGGGGAATTAAAGATCATCAACAATTAACAGCTTTTATCAACTATAAAGCTTATCAACCAGCGAGTCCGTTTGAGTTTGGGCAAGAAATGCACTTAGCGATCGCTCGGTTGCAACAAGCATATAATATCAAAGAAAAAATTGCAATTTGGGGAGACTTTGATGCTGATGGTATTACCGCCACATCTGTACTTTGGGATGGATTAGGGCAATTTTTTAAACAAAATACTCAGTTAATTTATTACATTCCCAATCGCCTGAAAGAATCTCACGGACTCAATAATCAAGGGATTGATAACCTAGCAAAACAAGGTTGCAAATTAATTGTTACTTGCGACACAGGCAGCACAAATATTGAGGAAATTATCTATGCCAAACAACTAGGCATAGATGTAATAGTTACAGACCATCACACCTTACCCACCAAACGTCCACCCGTCGCAGCAATTATTAATCCTCGTTATTTGCCCAGAGAACATCAACTGTTTAATCTTTCTGGGGTGGCTGTAGCTTATAAGTTTGTAGAAGCATTATATCAAAGTCTGCCTAATATTGCAAGAGATCCGTTAGAAGATTTATTAGATTTAGTAGCAGTAGGATTAATTGCCGACTTAGTGCAGTTAAGTGGAGATTGTCGCTATTTAGCACAGATGGGAATTCAACGACTGCAAGCAGATTTTCGACAGCCAGCAGCAGCGCGTCGCCGTCCGGGGGTGGGGCGATTATTAGAATTGTGCCAAAAAAGTGGCGATCGCCCCACAGATATTTCCTTTGGTTTGGGGCCAAGAATTAACGCCGTTAGCCGCATCCAAGGCGATGCTAGTTTTTGCGTTGAATTATTAACTAGTCGGGATGCCAAACGTTGTAACGAACTAGCCGAAGTTACAGAACTCGCAAACACCCGCCGCAAATCTTTACAAAAAGATGTGCAAGCGCAAGTAGCACAAAAACTCACTCAATTAGACTTATCAACCACCAGCGTCATCGTCCTAGAAGATGCCCAATGGCCTGCGGGTGTCTTGGGCTTAGTCGCCGGACAAGTAGCACAAGAAACAGGCCGCCCGACTATTTTGTTAAGTACGGAAGGAGCAGGGGGAGATGGGGAAGATGAGGAAGGAAGAATTTCTCCCTCATCCCCTCCCCTCGCTCGTGGTTCCGCCCGTTCGGTGAATTCTGTCGATTTATACCAACTGGTAAAAGACCAAGCACATTTGTTACATCGCTTTGGGGGACATCCCTTTGCAGCAGGTTTGAGTTTGTTAGTAGAGAATATTCCTTTATTTTCAGCAGCGATTAACCAGCAGTTGCGGCAATCTTTAGGTAGCACAACCTTAACGCCAACCGTGCAAGCAGACTTGACGGTAACAGTTGCAGACTTGGGAAAAGAGTTATTTTTAGAACTGAAACTGCTAGAACCTTGTGGAATGGGTAATCCTGTTCCGAAATTGTTAATTCAAAACTGCTGCTTTATAAATCCTTGGCATCGCAATCAGCAGGATTGGCAAGGGAAAAAGGTACAGTACATTAAAACCGAGTTTGATATTCGGGATGATTCCAGCAGAAGTGCTTTTCCGGGTATATGGTGGGGACACTACAAAGATGAATTGCCCATAGGAAGGTGTGATTGCATAGCCGAATTAGACTATAATACCTTCAAAAAACGTTATGAAATCAGATTAATTGCCGTGCGTCCCAGTGTTAACTCAGCACTTAACACTCGGAATTCCCCACTCATCTTAGACTGGCGTAACTTCCCTACTCCCGACTCCCGTTCGGCTACGCTCACGGCAAGCCCACCCTCGACTCCCCCACTATTGCTTGAAGATTGTCCCACAAATTGGGATGATTTACGCGCTTGGTTGCGGCGATGTTTAACGATAAGTAGTTCGCAACAATTAGCGATCGCTTGGTCTAAACCCAACCTGCAACCACCGAATCAAATTTGGCTGACTCTTGTCGGAATTGCCAAATATCTCAGTCGCACAAATCAACTAGTTACCCGCGTCCAACTTTTAGAGAAAATCGGCATCACCGACCAAACCTTACTTGTAGGAATCAAAGCTTTAAAATCTTTAGGGTTCACAGTCAAACTACAAGACCGTTATTTGCAAATCACCTGGTATCCCAGCGATAGTGCAGAAAACTTGGCTGACGCAGCAGTGGAACGATTTTTAGCTGCTGTTAGAGAAGAACAATTTCAGCGACAGTATTTTGCTGAAGTTCCTTTATCTACTATTGTGGCGATCGCAAGTTCCGACAATTACATGGGTAGAAACTTTTAAAACGTGAGTTCGACTACTATTTTCGTGCAAATCCCTTCTATATTGATGAAAATCGCCAGCATCAGATCCCCGACTTGTCTAAGAAGTCAGGGATCTTGTTGTTCACAAATGATTTAGGATTACTAGATGGTATAACAATCAACTAATGACTGAGGAATTGGAAAGAGCAGATAATGATAGCCCGTGGAAAGAAATTTTAGAAGCAAAATTTCCCCAAGCAATGCAATTTTTCTTTCCCCAAACAGCATAACTAATTAATTGGGAACGTCCCCACGAATTTCTTGATAAGGAATTTCAACAAATAGCCCGCGAAGGAGAACTTGGTAGGAGATATGCAGATAAATTAGTTAAAGTCTGGCAAATTCAAGGACAAGAAACTTGGCTATTAATCCATGTAGAAATCCAAGCAAAATCAGAAGATATTTTTCCAGAAAGAATGTTTTCCTACAACCTGCGAATTTTTGACAGATTTGCCAAACCTGCCATAAGTTTGGCGATTTTGTGCGATACCGATCCGACATGGCGACCCAATCAATATAGTTATAATTATCCCAATACCAGACTTAACTTTGAATTTGGAACCGTCAAGCTACTAGATTATCAAAATCGTTGGACAGAATTAGAAGCTAGTGACAATCCATTTGCAACTGTAGTAATGGCGCATTTGAAGACACAGCAAACAAATAAAAAGCCAGGAGAACGTAAAGCTTGGAAATTTAGCTTGATTCGCCGATTGTATGAATTAGGATTGCAAGAAAAAGATATTCGTAACCTTTACCGATTTATTGATTGGGTTATGATTTTACCAAAAGCCTTGGAAGCAGAATTTTGGCAAGAGTTTAAGCAATTTGAGCAGGAGCGGACTATGAGCTACATTACCACAGGCGAACGCATTGGTTACGAACGGGGAAAACAGGAGCAAGGACAAACACTTGTGCTACGACAACTACAAAAACGGGTAGGAGAGTTACCACAAGAGGTTCGGGGGCGCATTCAAACTCTTTCCCTAGAGCAATTAGAAGCACTTGGCGAGGCTTTATTGGATTTTACAACCCTTGAGGATTTACTTAACTGGTTGGAAGCAAATCAAACAACCTAGAAAATTCGGGTTTAATAAGTAATCAAGCGGACACGATCTGGCCCGTAGAACTCACGTTTTAAAAAATAAAGCCTGTATTCATTACTGAATCAGGCAATTGAAATTTTTTATTAAATTTGCACGGATAACTTCAGTTTAATTACTGAACAGTGAATCCTTCTGGTCTGATTGCATCTTCCAAATCAACCCCCATCAGATTAACCCCCTGGATGTTTGCATTTGTAAGATTTGTCTTTTCCAAGTCTGCGCCCTGTAGGTTAGCCGCTTGCAGGTTTGCTCCCAACAGGTTAGCTTTTTCTAGGTCTGCATCAAATAGGTTTGCTCCCACAAGGTTTGCTCCCAAAAGGTTTACCTTACCTAAATCTGCTCCTTGAAAGTTTACCCCTTGTAAATTTGTTTGCTGTAAGTTAGCCCTTTCTAAATCTGCATTTTGTAAGTTAGCACCCTCCAAGTTTGCCGCTTGCAGATTTGCGTCCTTTAGCATTGCTCCAGTAAGATTACATCCGATACATTCATTGGTTTGTAATAAACGTCTAACGTTTTCTGCTACAGACACTATTGGCGATACAACCGGAGATATCACTGGAGAAGTTACAGACTCCATTGGCAATGTAAGCGGAGATATTACTGGTGCTGGTTCAGATACGGTAGGTATGGATGGTGTTAGTGTTAAAGCTCTAACTGCTTGCTGGTCAAGCAGCGAAAATCCGACTACAAGTACCAGAAATACTGCTGTTACGATCCACTGAGTTAATTTTTTTGGATTTGGTTTATTCATTAGTTCCTTCCTGTGATGATTCGTAGTGCTGGGTTTGCTTTTATAAGAGCCATCAATAATCTGCTTTATTCTCACTTTAGATAACTTGATTGATAACATCAAATATTATTTTGATTGCAATTGATAAATTTAAGTGATTAAAAATTTTTTGGATGGGAAGCGATCGCTGATTTTTTTGGTAACATCACAGAGATAGCACCCATCAATAATTTCGAGTTTTTAGATCGGGTGCGACCTCGAATAGCCCGTCGTAGACATCGCCTCATCCCTAATGAGAAAGCATTGCCATACTAGGTAAAAGTCGATATGTTTCACTTTTAATTAAGATAGAGAGTCCCAAGTAAATTAAGACAAAGGGGAAGATTTTCCGACCGAAGCGAGTTAAAACCGGAGCCATGAGAGGATTACGAGTCAGGTTGTAAGACAGTAAGCACCACATCCCAACAGTGAAATAGCAAGCACACAGAATTACACCCAAACTTGGAAGATTGCTACTAGCAAACAACGGTACATAGATGCCAATGTTGTTTCCTCCATTGGCAATGGTGACAGCAGAAACGCGGTAGGTTTGCGGATCGCGGATGGTTTCTAATAGTGATTTCTTCTGGCGTCCAGATTTTACAGGAGAGGTTAAGTCAACTGACACAGCTTGCACTGTCTCTGTTTCATCTTCTCGGCTGATAAGATTACTGATACCAATGGCGACGGGAAGCAAACCCAGCAAGCCAATCCAGGTGGTTGGAACAATCATACCGCCGAAGAAACCAGGGAGACTAGCGCCTACTAAGGCTGTGAATCCCAGAAATTCACCGAGAACAATATGCTTAGGACGAAAGCTGCGATTAACTTTTCCGAAGAAAGCTGTCAAATATAAATTGTCGTCAAAGGTGGTTGCAAAAGCGGCAGAGATTCCAATAATTAATGTACTAATTAGCCAACTCATAATTGTTGCTCACGATAATTCAATGCTGTTTGTCTTAATCCTTCTCTGCTCCCCGATGTCAGGACAGGTCAGGATATTTTTTGACTGTTTTACCTAACGACAACCGATCGCGGTTCGTTAGTCATTAGCCAGTTCCCCAGTTTTTAGAAGCGATTGCCTCCAATCAAATTGGTGATTTTTCTCAGCAAGGTATCTTGGGAACTCATCAACTAAATATTAGGGCTGACAAGCAAATAAGAGCAAATACTCTTGTTTTTTAAAACGATAAATAAAAGTGATTAATAACTTAACCATTTATGTTTTCCTCGTTCCTATGCTTCGCATGGGAAGCATTCATTGAGACTCTGACCCGAAGCAACAGCCCCTAATCAGCCACAGAGCATGGGAAGAAAATACCTAATACTGAGCTATTGTTTGAGTATCTAATCTGGCGATCGCTCCTATTGAAGAAATCCTAAGTGGTTTTCTGTCAGTAAAGTTTAAGATATTCTTGACGGCTAGCGTTCAACATCGGTTAATATGACTAATCGCCTAGCTTCAGTTTTAAAATTTACAGTAATGTTTGGTATTTAACTTGTAATTATGCTAACCAGTGTTGACCGTTTATTATTTGTCCGGCGAGTCCCAATTTTTAAGGAATTGCGGGATGATTTTATTGTGCGGCTGACTTCAGTAATGAACGAATTGTCATTTCCAGCTAATTACACGATTTTTCGGCAGGGAGAAGAAGGGCGATCGCTCTATATTGTTGTGTCAGGCCGAGTTAAAGTACACATCGGCAATAAACAGTTGGCAGAGGTAGAACAGGGAAAATACTTTGGTGAGATGGCAGTATTTGATACTCAACCTCGTTCTGCCACTGCAACGACTCTGGAACCTTGCGAGTTTTTGGAACTGACCCAAGAGCAGCTGTATGATGCGATTGAAGAAACTCCCGAAATTGCGGTGAATATCATTCGTGAGTTATCCCGTCTGATTCGCAAGTTGAATGACGATCTGAGTGTTACCTCTTTGCGGAGTTAATTCTCTGATAGTTTTTAAATCTACGTTTCTATAGATGCTAGTTTTCGGCATTCTTGAAGAAACTGCTGAGGAATTTCTCTACTTTCTCCCCAGTGCAAATGCACATAAGAAGCATGAACATTTGCAGGTAAACCCCATCCTTCGCATCCCATATTTTCGTCACAATCGTAGCGAGAAGTTTCAAATAGGGGCTGAGTGGGAGTTAAGGTTAAATGGGAACGATGAAACTCATGTCCGTAGACAGTTGTATTTGCCTTGACTAACAGATTATTTTGCAAGGCTACAGCCCGACGATAGCCTAAAGTTAAACGCCCACCCATTACAGCAGATGTTGGTAAAACTCCCGCCATTGACCAAGATTTACCCTCAAAATCGATAATCTGCTCAGATAAATACATTAATCCTCCGCATTCGGCAATTGTCGGCATTCCTTGAAGAATTGCTGTTTTTACGGCATCACGAACGTTAGTATTTTCTGCTAATTGCTGGGCAAAAACTTCTGGGAAACCTCCGCCAAAATACATTCCCTGCACATCTTTTGGTATTGCAGCATCTTCTAGGGGACTCCAGAAAACCAGTTCTGCACCAAGTTGTTGCAGCAAATCGAGATTATCTTGATAGTAGAAATTAAAAGCGCGATCGCGGGCTACTGCAATTTTGACGGTAGAAGACGGGGGATGGGGGGGATGAGGGGGATGAGGGAGAGGTTTTGATTTTAATAGGGGTAATAAATGTTGCCAATCGAAGCAAGTATCTCCTAAATCGGCAAGACGATTAATTAAAGCGTTGAGTTCGGGAAGTTCTGCTGTGGGTACTAAACCCAAATGGCGATCGGGAATTGTGATGTTATCTTGACGGCGCAGCACGCCGAGAATGGGTAATTGTAGGGGTTCTAGAGAATCTTTCAGTAGAGAGAGATGGCGATCGCTCCCGACGCGATTTAATACTACCCCAGCTATTTTAATTCTGGGATCAAAAGACCGATAGCCATGAGCGATCGCAGCTACAGAACCAGACAAACGACTACAATCAATCACCAACACCACCGGCAAATCTAACAGCCGCGCAATGTGTGCCGTACTTGCAAAGTCACTAATTTGTCCTTTGTCATTAGTCCTTTGTCCTTGGTCATTTGCAAATGACATAGGCGCTTCTCTACGAGACGCTACGCGAACGCCTTCGCGCAGGGTAGGACTAATGACTAATGACGAAATTCCATCAAATAACCCCATTACCCCTTCGACTAGGGCATATTCACTCAGTTGGCTATGACGGACAAAACATTGCTGAACGTAGTCCTCAGAAGTCAACACTGGGTCTAAATTGCGACAAGGACGACCAGTTACATGTTGATGAAACATCGGATCAATGTAGTCTGGGCCTACCTTGAAAGATTGCACCAGGCGATCGCGACGGCGTAAAGATGCTAAAAGAGTGAGCGTGACTGTTGTCTTACCCACCCCACTACGTTCCCCAGCAATGACTAAAGCCATAAATGAAACAAATTATTATGCAGCAACTATTTTGACTATTGGCTGTGTGTCTATCGTCGCTTTTTGCAACAGATGCACCAGTTTCTCAAACCAACTAACTCAAACTTATACCAATTAGAAACAAGAAAACTAGCCAATTAGGGGAGTTAGGCTGAAAAAATTTGTCTAATAATAATATAAACCACGGTTTTCAACTTAGATAAGGTTTAGTTGGAAATTAGCCGAGACTCAGATAGCAATAAGCTACCAGAAGAGGAACGTTTTATGATAGTTGTGCATCATCTTAACAACTCGCGATCGCAGCGTGTGCTGTGGTTGCTTGAGGAATTAGGTATCGAATACGAGATCAAATTCTATGAACGCGATGCAAAGACGATGCTGGCACCGGAGTCGCTACGCCTTGTGCATCCGCTTGGCAAATCACCAGTGATCACAGATGCAGACCTCACCATCGCTGAGTCAGCCGCCATCATCGAATACCTCGTTAATCGCTACGGGAATGGTCGCCTAGTTCCGGCATCCGGTACGCCGGAGCATCTGCGCTATACATATTGGCTGCATTACGCCGAAGGCTCTGCAATGCCACCTCTGGTGATGCGGGTAGTATTGAACAATTTCGGGGCAGGGGAGAGCAGCGTTGTTAGCGGATTCGTCGCGCCCCAGATCAAACTTCACTTTGACTACATAGAAGCCGAACTCCGTAAAAATACGTGGTTTGTCGGTGAAGAATTTACCGCCGCCGATATCCAAATGAGTTTTCCCCTCGAACTAGTCGCTATGCTCCCCGAAGAGGTGGAGAGCCGACCAAAGCTCAAAGAATTTATCGATCGCATTCATGGCCGACCTGCTTACAAACGCGCCCTTGAGCGTGGAGGCAAATACAACGTATCTTTTCAATAATAATTATAAAAATACCCCCCTTCCCGCGTCGGGAAGGGGGGTAGCGGGGTTAGAGCCAAACTAATTCGCCAATTTGAAAATATTTGCTGTCACTCCCAGGCTTTCTTCAAAAAGTGACTCACGGCCCCAGCGTTGCACCTGCTGACTCAGCAAAGCTTCCGCCTTTTGTTCCGAAAGTGAAGTCACCTGTTGAAACAGACCGGCAGATTGAGCGCCACCGTGGGTTTCCATCCGCATACAACCGCCAGTTTCCGAGCAGATAACTGTACCACAGTCTGCTTGAGCATTTGTCGAACTGAGGCGCAAGGCAATCAAATCGCCGATAATATCGCCTACATCAGCAACCGGAACTCCAGCTAACTCGGCTTCTACTTGTCGCTGCTCTTGAGCAATAAAATGGATGCGAGTAATGTCATAATCACCGCTTTCCTTTTCATAAGATACTGGCTGCCATTGCAATCGACTTGCCAGCCAACCCAAAAACAGCAAAGCTTGGGCAGGGTTGCCTTTTTCGTAATCAATCGTAACGCGGTCAATTTCTTTGAGAGCGGCGCGACGGTTAGGTGAGTCGTAAGCCTCAGCTGTCAATTCCTGCCATGATGCGAGGCGACGCCAGTTTAAGTCAGCTAAAGGTATACCCGTTTCTACCAACTCTTCTAAGCGGAGTAATTCTCTTTCTGGCTCGTTAAAGTTGCAAGAATCTACAATCACATTATTGCAGACTGCTGCTAGACGCTTGAATAGACCATTGTTAGGGTCTGGTGTTGCCTTCCACCAGAGAAACTTTGGCAACCCGCCAATTAACAAAGCCGGAATCATACCACCGATACGTTCTAAAGCAGCAGCAGTTCCACTGAGAGTGATGTATTCACAGCAGATAAGTGTGCTTGACGACTGCTTTTGGATGGGGCAATAAGCAGAAACTTGAGCTTTAACCCCTTCATCTTCGCCAGCAAGAGGAAATAGCGCAATGATGCGGCAGGGGTTGCGGAGGGCGATTTCATCGGCAATTCTGGGGCTACCGCTATTATTTAACCCAGCAGCAGGATGTTCACCTCCAGACCCGTTTCGCTGACCTTTAGCGAATTCTTCTCGTAATACGGAGAGAGTTTCTTGTGTTGCTGTTCCAGTTTCTGGCAGACTATTTTTCTTTTGGACTTCCCGCAATGCTGCTGCCATTTGTGGCCCTAAAATCCCATCAATTGGGCCGTTGTAAAATCCCAAAGCAGCCAACAAATACTGAGTTTCTTCTGGTTCGTAGACCACTAAAGTAAATGTAGTTGCCCTAGTAGCACTAGGAAGTCCACCGTTTTCGCCAGTAATACCGTAACTTTGCCAAATTTGATTTAGTTCGGCATCTATTTCGTTAAGCGAAATATCTTTGGGTGCCTGGAGTGAGAAAATTGTAGAAGTTTGGGTAGGCATAGGAGTTTTGAGTTGTCAGCTTTGTTTGTTGAATAATTTAGGAGTTAGGAGTTAGGAGTTAGGAGTTAGGAGTTAGGAGTTAAGAGTTAGGAGTTAGGAGTTAAGAGTTAGGAGTTAGGAGTTATAACAACTGAAATTCTTAACTCAAAAACTCAAAAACTTAAAAACTCATAACTCATCACTCCTAACTCATCACTCCTAACTTTCTACAGTCTGCGCCAGCGACGGCCATCTTGGTTAATTAAGAGTTCTGCTTCTGCTGGTTCCCAAGTACCGGCTTCGTACTGGGGAATATTATTAGGATCGGCGGGTGCATCCCAAACGGAAAGGGCAGGTGTTACTACTTGCCAAGCTGCTTCTACTTCATCCGCGCGGGTGAACAATGTTTGATCGCCCATCATACAATCAAGGAATAGGCGATCGTAGGCATCGGATGTTGCTTGGATGCCAAAGGAACCATAACTAAAGTCCATGTCAACGGAACGGGTGCGGAATTCTGCACCAGGCATTTTGACATCAAAACGCAGAGAAATACCTTCATTTGGCTGAATCCGCATCGTCAAAATGTTGGCGTTTGTTTGTTGGGCGGCAGATTGGAACATCCGAGATGGAACTTCGCGGAAGTGAATGGAAATCTCACTGACTTTTTTCGGCATCCGCTTTCCAGTCCGCAAGTAGAAAGGAACACCTTTCCAGCGCCAGTTATCCACCAAAAACTTCATTGCGACGTAGGTGGGTGTGGTGGAATTGGGGTTAACGCCTGGTTCTGTCCGATACCCTGGCACTGCTTGACCTTTCATCCAGCCAGCGCTGTATTGACCACGGACTGCTGACCGCGACAGATTGTGAACATCAGCTAAACGAGTAGCTTTGAGTACCTTCACTTTTTCTGTGCGGATGCTATCAGCATCCATTGCGTTAGGTGCTTCCATCGCGGTTAGGCAGTAAAGTTGCATGAGGTGATTTTGCAACATATCCCGCAGTGCGCCGGCGCTTTCATAATAACCAGCCCGGTCTTCTACGCCCACGGTTTCTGCCACGGTAATTTGTACGTGGTCAACAAATTGACGATTCCACAAGGGTTCAAAAATCGCATTGGCAAAGCGAAACACCAGCAAATTTTGGACTGTTTCTTTACCTAAGTAGTGGTCAATGCGGTATACTTGATGTTCTTTGCAATATTTCTGTACCACTTGGTTAAGACTTTGGGCAGAAGCCAAGTCCCGACCAAAGGGTTTTTCAACTACTAGACGATGTTTGTAGGGATCTTCTAGCATCCCGCCGCTTCCTAGCTGCTTAATCGCTTCGGGAAAGAATGAGGGGGCAACTGAGAGGTAGAACATGCGATTACCTCGCGTACCCCGTTTTTCGTCTAATTCACTCAATAAGGTTTTTAGTTTTTGATAGCCTTCGGGGTTGTCTATATCCCCAGGACTGTAGAACAGACCTTGAGAGAAATCTTGCCAAAGTTCCCCTAAATCGACATCAGGATGTGCCTCTTCCATGCCCTTCTGCATTTGTTCGCGGAAGTATTCATGGCTCCACTCTCGACGCGCTACACCAACAATAGTAGTTTCTGGCGGTATCCGTCGTTCTCGCCGCAATTTGTAAAGTGCTGGCACTAGTTTGCGCCAGGTGAGATCACCAGAAGCGCCAAAGATAACTATAATCTGGGGTTCGGGCATCCCTTGTTGTTGCAGACCAACGCGCAAGGGATTTTCTAGCAGACTAACCATAACAATTTTGGATTTTGGATTTTGGATTTTGAGATTGGGGACTGGGGATTGGAAACGATTTTAGATTTTAGATTTTAGATTTTAGATTTTGGATTTTAGATTGAAGTTCAATCCAAAATCGCAAATCCAAAATCCAAAATTCTTACTCCCCAGCCCCTACACTGGTGACAATACCTTGATCTTCTCTTCTAAAGAGTTCATCAAGGACTGGAAGGGCTGAATGAACTTGTCAATACCTTCAACTAAGAGTTCATCCATTACGGCATCGAGATCGATGTTGATATCAGCATCTTTGAGGTTTTCGATCAGCGTGTAAGCATTATCTACATCTGTTTCTAAGCGATCGCTTACGTTACAATGATCGGCACAAGCTTTTATCGTTGCTGGTGGTACGGTGTTAACGGTATCTCGCCCAATCAACTCTTCGATATACATCACGTCGTTGTAGTTGGGGTCTTTGGTGCTGGTACTAGCCCAAAGTAGCCGTTGTACTGTGGCCCCTTTTGCTGCCAAGGCTTTCCAGCGATCGCTCTCGATAATTTTCTTGTATTCCTGGTAGGCAATCTTGGCATTAGCGATCGCTACTTTTCCTTTAACAGCTTTTAGCCTTGCTTCCACAGAAATATCATCAACGCCTTTTTTCAACTTAGCATCTATTTTGGCGTCAATGTTGCTATCAATCCGGCTAAGGAAGAAGCTGGCGACTGAAGCAATTCTACTGATGTCTTTGCCCTCAGCCAGCCGTTTTTCTAAGCCACGAATATAAGCCCAAGCTGTGTTTACGTAGCTTTCTACAGAAAACAGCAATGTGATATTAACATTCATCCCTTCGGCTATTACCTGCTCCACTGCTGGCAAACCAGGTTCTGTACCGGGAATTTTAATCATCAGATTTTCCCGACCAACTTCTTGGAAATAGCGTCGGGCTTCGCTTATTGTTGCTTCAGTATCATGGGCGATGGTTGGCGGTACTTCAATACTCACATAACCATCTAGTCTATCCGAGGCATCATAAACAGGGCGTAAAATATCACATGCATAACGGATATCGGCAAAAATGAGAGATTCGTAAATTTTGTCTATGGGTAAGTTAGCACGAACTCCGGCTTCTATATCGGCATCATAAATGACGTTACCTGCGATCGCTTTCTCAAAGATAGCTGGGTTAGAGGTAATCCCAGAAATCCCTTGATTTTCAACCAGGTCTTTGAGTTCGCCTGATTGAATAATGTCACGGCTCAAATTATCCATCCAGATACTTTGACCGTATTGTTTAATTTCTAGTAGATGATTCGTAGACATAGCTCTAATTTTCACTCCTGTATAGTGATCTTTCTAAGTAAGTTGGCAAAAACCATCAAAATTTGATGCTTACTTTTGAATTGTGGCGTTGCAAATCACTTATCGCATCGGCCACCTGAGATAATCTTTAATACATCTTCAACAAATGTTATTCTGCATCGCCAATTTTAAATCACCATGATTAACTTTTTATTAATGCCAGATGCTAGACGCATCCTTGATCCTTTTATTACCGTCTTCGAGGGCAGTATGGCAAAAATAACTATCCAGTTGAAAAAGTTTAAAAAGCTTTATTTACAAGCTTTGTTTTCTTCTAAATCGTGCCTTTTTACACTAGTATAGATTCCAAATCAACGAAACTCTTACGCTGTATTGATGCGTGAATGCGTGAATGCGTGAATTTTGCCAAGCGGTACTAGTGGCCGTTTTGAATAAAAGACTCCACCTTTGCTACATCCTCTTTGCTACCAATAATTAAAGGTGTGCGTTGATGCAATTTTTTCGGTACTACATCCAAGATATCCATCAATCCTGTAGTGGCGCGACCGCCTGCTTGTTCAATCAAAAAGGCTAGAGGAGCAGTTTCATAAAGCAAGCGCAATTTACCTTCTGGGTTTTGAATTGTGCCTGGGTAGAGAAACACGCCGCCTTGAACTAAAATTCTATGAATGTCGCTCACCATTGCGCCGCTATAACGAGCGCTGTAGCCTTCTGTGCGATGAACGTAGCGGATATATTCTCGAATCGATTCTTCCCACTGCCAGAAGTTACCCTCATTCACGCTGTAAACAGAACCGTGCTTAGGAATGCGGATATTTTCTTCTGTGAGAATAAACTCTCCTAAACTAGGGTCAAGGACAAAGGAATGAACGCCTCTACCTATAGTATAAACCAACATTGTGCAGGGACCATACAAGATATATCCAGCAGCAAGCTGCTTACGTCCGTTGGTCAGGAGGTCAGTTGCCTTACCATCGCTATCAGTTCCTTCTTGTTGGCGAATGGCGAAAATGGAACCTAAGCTGAGATTATTATCAGTGTTGGATGAGCCGTCAATTGGGTCATACAGCAGAGTATAGCGACCAATGGGGCAATTTTCCGGGATATAGTAGGGTTTTTCCATTTCCTCAGAAGCTAGGCGACAGACTAAGCCGCTTTGCTTAAAAACTGAAATAAATACATCATTGGCATAGACATCCATCTTTTTGACGGATTCTCCTTGGACATTAACTTCCCCAGTAAATCCGAGAACGCCTTCCATTAAACCAGCGCGACTCATGCGGCGAGCAACCAGTTTGCCTGCAAGGGCGATACGATTCATCAGCGCACTTAAATCCTGTGCATCTGGCGAAAAACTCTGAAGTTGCTGTAAGACGTGACGCGATAAGGTTGTACAATCACGATCTAGAGCTAAGTCTGTAATTTCATTGATAGACGATTCTATTGAATCTGGCGCTTTAGCCATTTTTATGTTCTCCGCAGCCACTAGCTGTTAATTGGGTTTTAGTCGTGTATGGCAACTTATGGTTGCTGCTTCTATCTTAGAAAGGTAATTTGATAACTTAGATGCGACTTTAGATAAACTAAAGAAATGAATTTTCAGTGACTCCTGCACTCAGAGCCTAGATACGTAGTAATTTGTCTAAGACATCACCAATATTTAGTTAGGGATTTACTTAAAACAATGGCAACGAACTCACTAAGTATTATGTGCAGCCTGAGCTACCCTGAAGCTATGGTAAAACAGGTTTATATTTATCATTTGGGGTTGAGAACTGCTTTTGTTCAACTACAATCCATTAGAGTGCCTACTTTTATCAGCAGAATTGCCTTCTGATGACACTTTTGTGGAATAAGAACTGCAAATATTAATTCCCAACTTATTGTTAGCGATATTAGCTGCTATTTGGCAAAACCGTGATGATTGGTTTTTTGGGATCAACACGGGAATAATTTATTATAAGTAGGTAAGCGTAATTCGTAATTCGTAATAGAGCCTCCGGCACGCTGCGCGGTTTTCATGGCCCTTTGGGCTGTACGTAAATTTTGTTTTGTAAGAGATACCCCGCCACAAAACTTGCCGCTTGATAGAAGCGGGGGACTTAAACCCACGGACAGCAGTTAAATATAAGATAAAATCTCACCTTCAATCCCTCTGCTTATTAATGAGAGGAAAGCCGGATTGAGGGTGAGGTTTTATATTTAATTTGACCTACTTACTTACAACCAATAAACCTGTCATTGTCTCCGATGGGTTTTTAATGGGTATAGAACGTTTTGTTGGAGAAAATGGGCGTTCTAGTTATAGCATTTTTTAATCAAATGAGGTATATCAGAGCAAGCTGTATTTTTAGTTGTTAAAAATATCATGAATCATGGTATTTGCTAGTTAAGATAAACAGTGGAAACACTAAATTATCGGAGTGAGAAACGTGGTACTTATTCAGGGCACCTCTGGAAACGATTATCTAGTTGGGACTCAAGGAAACGATCAAATATACGGCTATGGAGGTAATGACACTCTAATAGGTGGGCTAGGTAATGACTACTTAGACGGAGGAAATGGTAATGACTATCTTACTGGTGGTGGTGGTAGAGATACCTTTGTCCTGAATTACTCAGGTGGCGGTATTGATACAATTACAGACTTCTCTGTTAACGACGATATTCTTAAAATTACTACCCCGACGATTAGCTCCTCTCAGTATCTTATCGGTACACCATCATCTCTGAGCAATTATGAAGTGGTTGATGAAAATGGTACTATTAACTCTACTAAGTTTACAAGTGGTTCACAAACGCTCGGATCGATTACCACTAGCCAATCTGGTAATATTTTTACATATAACGCAAGTAGTGGTGCTCTATTTTATTTGAATCAGCAGATAGCCTGGTTGCCTCGTTACCTTGACTGGAATTCAACTACTATAGTGCCTTCAATAGCTAATAGTAATATTTCATGAATCAAAAATTTAACTCCCCAGCAGAGTTTCCTACTAGAGTTGGGGGAGCCAAACTCCCCTTGTACTGTGTATAGACAAACGAACGGTTCGCGCTTTGATTACGGAATTGTTGTTCTAGTTGCTCCCTTATTTTGTTTCTTTACCAATCTAATCTGTAATGCTAATTGCCAGTTAAAATCATCAGTATAAACACTAATTTCTCCCGGAGTAACGAACGTGGCAATTATTCAAGGCACCGCTGCAAACGATTATCTAGTTGGGACTCAAGGAAACGATCAAATATACGGCTATGGAGGTAATGACACTCTAATAGGTGGGCAAGGTAATGACTACTTAGAGGGAGGAAGTGGTAATGACTATCTCATTGGTGGTAGTGGTAGAGATACCTTTGTCTTGTATTACTCAGGTGGGGGTATTGATACAATTACAGATTTCTCAGTTAACGACGATATTCTTAAAATTAATACCCCTATTATTAGCAGTATTAGCAGCACTAACGCCATCTCTAAAACTTCTCAAGGCGATGACAGTCTAATAGGTGGACTGGGTAATGACTCCTTATCCTTAGTAGGAGGAGTTGGTAATGATATTCTCACTGGTGGTAAGGATGGTGACACCTTGACTTCTATTAAAGCTTTTGAGAATGATATTCAATTGACTAACTCTGCAACTGATGTTTTCCCATCAACAAAAGTTTCGAGTCAGGGCATGAAACTTTCTGATCCTACAAAATCTCTACAACTAACAGTAATTGGTGGGGGTGTGGGACTTCCTAGTTATTGTAGCTATAACGCAAACACTGGTGCTCTATTTTATCTTAGTCAGCAGTTAGCTTGGCTACCTCCTAACCTTCCCTTTGCTAACAATTTACCGTAAATAAAAGGGTTTAAGCCCCCTGTTCCCCCTGCTTACCAAAACAATTATTTTTTTATTTGTCAGTCCCTTATTGCTAGCCTACACAAGCAATAAAGGGCGATTTGCAAAAGGCTGAAAGACGTTTTAGGTTGATATACAGGCTGATTCTTTGGTAAAGTGCATAAGTCTTAAAATTCATACAGTCACTACTGTCACCACAGCAGATTAGTAATCAAAAACCTAACCTTCTAGCAGAGTTACCTAGAGAGGAGTAGAAACAAAGGTTCGCACAAGCATTACTAAAGTGGTGTTCTGTTTTGCAATGAATGAACTTTCAAGGGTTAGGAGATAAGTTTTGTGAATTTAAGAAGTTGGTTTGATCGCGGTTGCCACTTAGGGTTGCCCTGCTTGGTGATTCTAGTGAGTGCGATTGGAATACAAGGAGGCGATCGCACATCCGCTCAGGTGACTCCAGATCGCTCTGTGGGAACTCAAGTGCAGCAAAGAATCGATGGCACTACCTTCGATATTACAGGGGGTACAACTGTTGGCAATACAAATTTATTCCATAGTTTCAGCAACTTTAGTATTACAAGTGACCAGGTAGTTAATTTCCAAAACGCTCCTACCATCAACAATATTTTGGTGCGAGTTACAGGGAGAAATCTCTCTGACATCGAAGGAACACTTCAAACTCAAGGTAAAGCTAATTTCTTTTTAATGAATCCCAATGGCATCATATTTGGAGCAAATGCCACATTAAATATTAACGGTTCATTTATCGGCACAACAGCTAGTGCGATCCAGTTTCCGGGTGGTGGAGAATTTTCCATGACTTCACCGGTCAATCCGCTTAACCCCTTGCTGAGTGTGAATCCTTCTGCATTTCTATTCAATCAAATTGCATCCCAGCCTGTTAACCCGATTCAAGTCAATGAAGCATTTCTATTCGTTCCTGAGAGTCAGAATTTAGTGCTATTGGGAGGCGATGTGAATTTAGAAGGAGCGATCGTGTATGCTCCTGATGGTCGAATCGAATTAGGAGGATTGGCAGCAGGGGGAACAGTAGGGTTGAACATTGATAACAACAATTTCCGCTTAAGTTTTCCTGAGAGTGTAGCGCGAGCAGATGTATCTCTTACCAATCTAACTACAGTAAGTGCTAGTGGTGAAGGCGGTGGTGGTGTCCAAATACAAGGCAGGCGCGTTACATTCGATAATTCAGATGTTGCGGTTGATGCCCTAGTCTCAAAATCGGGAGGAACATTAGGGGTGAACGCATCGGAGTCAGTAAAACTTTCAGGAGGAAGCCGTCTATTAACTGAGACAGCAAACTCTGGAAATGCAGGAGACTTAAGGATTGAAACTGGGCGGTTAATTGTTCAAGATGGGTCGCAGATTTCAGCTTCCAGTTCTTTACAATCTACAGGAGGGGGAGGAACTTTGTTTGTCAATGCCAGGGACTCTATCCAACTCATTGGAACTTCCCCAATTATAGAAGGTGAAAAACCTACACCTAGTGGCTTGTTCACCATAACACAAGGTACTGGAAATGCCGGAGAATTGAAGATTGAAACTGGGCAATTGATTGTTCAAGATGGAGCAAAAATTTCAGCTTCCACTTCTCCTGAATCTACAGGAGCGGGAGGAACTGTGTCTGTCAATGCCAGGGACTCTATCCAACTTATTGGAGGAAATGGTGAGAGTAGAAGCGGCTTATTTGTTGGGACTCAATCGACTGGAAATGCCGGAAACTTAAATATAGAAACTGGGCAATTGACTGTTCAAGATGGAGCGCAGGTTTCAGCTTCTACTTCTGCTGAATCTACAGGAGCGGGGGGAAGCATTATAGTTAACACTGGAGAATTAAATGTCTTAAATAACGCTGACATAACTGTGAGTAGTCAAGGCACAAATAAGGCAGGGGATTTGGAAATCACCGCTCGTTCTATTAAATTGGATGAGCAAGGTAAGCTGATTGGGCAAGCTAACTCCGGTGATGGTGGCAATATTACGCTGAACTTGCAAGACTTATTGTTACTGCGTCGTAACAGTCAGATTTCTACCTCAGCAGGTACTAGTGGGGCTGGTGGAAATGGCGGTAATATTAACATCAATATCCCTAAGGGTTTCATTGTCACCACACCAAATGAAAACAGCGACATCACCGCTAATGCATTTAGTGGTAGTGGTGGGAGCGTCACAATTAAAGCTACTAATATTTTTGGCATTGCACCACTAAGTAGCGAAGACCTTAAAAAGTTGCGCCCTACGGATTTAGATCCGCGTCAACTTCAGACAAATGATATTACGGCAGTTTCCCAAACAAGACCTAATTTAAGCGGCATTGTAAATATCAACACGCTCGATGTTGACCCTTTTCAAGGATTAATTAACTTACCATCTGTACCAGTTGATACCAAAGTGTCGCAATCCTGTCAAGTCCGTACTGCTGAAAATCAAAACAGTTTTACGATCACCGGACGCGGCGGCTTACCACCCAACCCCAGAACTGAACCCCTTACTCCTGATGCAGTTCAACTAGATTGGGTAACTCTCAACCCAAAGGGTGAAAACCGTGTTAGTACAAATTCAAATCAGGCCAAGAGTTCCAATCCAGCGCCGATTGTGGAAGCGCAAGGGTGGGTGATAAATGCTAAAGGTGAAGTTGTACTCACGGCTGATGCGCCGAAAGTTTTGCCTCATAGTTCCTGGCTTACTCCTGCTTCTTGTTTGTGAACAACCAGGTTATATAATTTGACAATTCAGGTAATCTGGAAAACCTCACTTCTATTTCTCTCTTCCTTTTAGGAGAGAGATTTTGAATTTTCCCCATTAGGAACAAGAATTAAATAACATACAATTTTATATCCCAAGCTTACCTCACCCTCAATCCCTCTCCGATATATTGGAGAGGTAAGCTAGATAATTGTAGGACTTACGCATCAAGTAGGAAATGTAGGGGCAATTCATGAATTGCCCCTACGGTAAATCAAGGCTTTCACTGCTTTTTGCGTAAGTCTTAAATTGATGAAGGTTTTGCATTTTATTTAACGAACTTTGGGGGTTTAAGTCCTAGCCTTTGAAGGGCAACACGTTTTGTGTCGGGGTCTAAATAAGAGTCACAAAACGTAATTGCGAATTGCGAATTGCGAATTGCGAATTGGTTTAATCCACGTTGCTTAGAGCGTCGGGAAGGGGGTTAAGGATATAGCGCTTCTGGCTTGAGTTCTATCTAATATAGATAGACCCTTTGGGGACTGAAGTCCCCACTACAAACTCAAAGCCAGTTGCCTACTAAAACATAGGGTGCCCAGAAATATGGAGCTTTTTCTTTAGCAAAAACACCTAATTGGGCCCGCTGGAGTGCCTGGGCTTTATTCACCCCAGCCTTTAGCTGTCGGTAGAACTCACTCATGACATCGGCGGTGGAGCGATCGTCTATTGACCACAATGTTGCTAGTGTACTACGTACCCCCGCCCGCATAGCTATTCCAGCGAGTCCCAAAGCTGCTCGTTTGTCTCCCTCAGCAGTTTGACAAGCACTGAGGACGAGTAATTCAATGCCACTAAATCGGTTTTTGTCACTAACTCGCAGTAGATTATCAAATTCTTTGACCTTAACCAGTTTATCCCAGGTGAGAATAAAGGTTTTGTCAGCATCAGAACTAAATTCACCGTGAGTTGCTAGGTGAACCACGGAGAAGGGAACTGTTTGTAACTTATTTTGCAGGTTTGTTTGGGTAAACTGTTGATTTAAAAGTTCTTCACTCTTAGATACCTCAGATTTGATTTCTTTTAATTCCCGTGGTACATTTTCTAATTGGGGAAATTCTTTGCCTTCAACTGGGCGTTTTTCGCTGACTCCAGCAGTTAAAGCATTTAGCTGTATCTGTCGCAAAGGTTTGGGATCGAGGAGTTGCAAACCTGGTGTTAAGGCGATCGCATATTTCTCTAGCAGATATTTTTCTTGCTGTTTGTCATAAAGAACCGCCATCGGGATATTTCGCAATTCACCATCTAGGACAAACACTAAGGTTTTTATCCCACTATTGACTAACTCTGTTTGTGCTGGTCGAATTAACCAATCATATATTTGTTGGGACTGCTGCTTAACCCGAGCCGTTGCGGTGACATTTAGTAAGTTTTTCCGCAGTTTTGCTATTGTGTTTTCCACATCACTTTGAGCTATTACAGTTTTGTAGTGGCGCAAGTCTTGATTAGGCAATTTGAGGATAACATCTAGGCGGTCTGGTAAAATAATTGGATAGATCACTGCTGCTCGTTGGTCTTTTTTGTCAACCACTGGGTCAAGTGCTTGTGTAGGATTTAAACAGGCTGACCGAAAGAAGTTATCCAGTTCTGCTAATTGCAGAGATTCAATTACATCACGAGCCAGCTTGAGATTGTCTTGATTAATACCCTGTTCTGGCGATCGCAAAGCGTTAGCCTTTAGTAGAGAAGCGTCTTGTTGGTCTAGCTTCTCAAAAGGAACAGAAGCGCTGCTACCTTGGGGAGAACGCAACAGCAATTCAACTAACTCTCGATACACTGGTTCGATATTTTCTCGGAAGGAAAACTGAACGTCTGGATTGATGGCTACTAAATCACCACGCAGAGATTGAAGGGTTTTATAGGCGACATTATAAGATGCGATCGCGCCTTTAATATCTCCCTCTTTTTTCAGTATGCGTCCTAGTTGCCATTGCCATTGATAAGCAATATCTGATGCATTAATACTTTGGGCTATGAATAAAGCTTTATCGGTAAGCTGTTGAGCATCAGAAAACTGCTTGGTCTTTTCATATAACTCACCAAGACTACCCATAGCATAAGATTCTGCTCGTCGGTCTTGCAAGCTTTGCGCTTGCTCGATGGCGGTGGACAATTGCTGGGCAATGTTCAGCCATGAGGGGGTATCTATGCTACTTTTTTCTTTTAATTGGGTGAGATTTTGGGCAAATTTAATCCGAGTATATACTGAGGTTCGGCTGGGTGGCAAGTTGCTAATTTCCGACTGGATTTGAGACGATAACGCCAACGCATCTCGATCTTGCTTTTTCTCCAGAAGTAGACTAAGTAAGTTTAGGTGAGCCGGAATGCGGGTGATGGAGGAAACAGATACAGCAGCAGCCTCTTGGTAGTATTGTAAAGCTGCTTGAGTGTCTTGCTGGGCGCGGGCTGTGTTGCCTAAACTGAGTTGAGCCTCTGCGATCGCTTTTGGAGATTGGACTCGCTTTGCCACTGCTAAACTTTTCTGCAATATCAACCGTGATACGTTTAAATCACCGACAACTCGGCGGACGTTGCCAAGACTACCTAACCCTGTGGCTACAATAAGTGAGTCGGGAAGGCTGGTAAGGGTTTGCTGTACTTCGTTTAAAATTTTGTTAGCCTGAAGGTAAAGCCCTAAAGCTTGAAAAGCTTGTGTAGAGTTAATCCGGTTGCGAGTTAATCTAACCTTGTCGCCTATTTGCTGATAAATATCAGCAGCTTTTTGCCAGGTAGTTAAAGCCGTTTCTGCTTGTCCTTGTGCCAGTTGTAACTGCCCTTGCACATCTAGGGCTTGTGCAATAATTTGGGAACGCTCGCCAGAAGTGCCAGTATTTTCTCCTGATTCTAATAATTTTAAAGATTGAGCGATCGCTTCTTCTGCTTCAGCCCACAAGCCAAGTTGCTGATCAGCCAAGGAAAGATTACTCAACGTCATCGCTTCTTGTAATCCATCCCTAGAGGTTTTAAACGCAGCAGCAGCCTGTTGCAAAAGTTTGACCGCTTCAGTAAACTGTCCCCTGTCGTATAATTTTTTGCCCTGTTCTACTAAGCTTTGCGTTTGGGATGAGTCGCTTTTCAGGGGGAGTAGGGAGGAGAAGGTAGGGGATTCACTACTTGCTTGTTTTCCCAACTCCCCTTGCTCGGTCAAATTTTGCATGGCAGAGTAGACAGCAGGAGGTTTTGCCAAAACAGGAGATAAGGTTATGCATAGAAATACAGTGAACAGCGCTAGTAAAAAATGATTTGGGCATCTCATACGCAATTATTAGAGCAGTTTTATTTTTTTTGAACCACAACCGATGACAAATGACAAATGACTCTCGCGTTGCGGTTCAATAACCCTATCCCCCTTTCCCCCAAAAAGGGGAGAATAGGGTTTGAGGGGATAATTTAAGAAATTACTAGCTTTCGGAAGTTTCCTGGGAGAACTTTTTATGGATAGTTTTAGTGGCCCCATCAGCAGCTACCGTTATCAGATAGTCCATTAAACCATCTGAAAAGGGAAGACGTAGGTGGAAAGTGCCATCGGGTTTGATTTTGACGGAATGGCCACCAATGTTTACGCTTGTATTTGGTTGGGTTGCTCCGTGAATAATCAACTCAGCATCAGCTACAAACCAAAAATCTTGGTGGGAACGATTGAAAACCCGAACATTAGATGAACGGGCTATGAGTAACCAACGTAGTTTACCGCCGTAGGCATCGCTATCGGCGATATAGCCAATTTCAATCATGTAGTCACGATCGCTGACGGGAATAGCGACAAAGCGATCGCATGTTACCTCTTCACATTCATACTGCTGGACAAGCTGGGGATTTTGATAACTCAAGTCAATCTCAGTTACATCATACAGCCGCACTACCAATTGAGAGCCGCCCTGTTGTCGCAGTGCTTCGTTCTGAGCCTTGGAAATGTGCCAAGAGACATAAGCCCATTTGGGAGTGCGGGGTGTGAGCAAAATACTGCTCTCTTCTTCTACATCTACTAAACCAATAGGTGTTTCGTTTGCTAAGGCTACATCTTCAACGGTGGAATCTGTATGAACAATAGGTGTTTGGCTTGCTAAGGCTACATCTTTAACGGTAGGATCTGTAGCCACTGGACTGAAGACACGAACGATCGCTGAATGGGTGATGAATAACCAGCGATTGCCATCAGCGACATAGCCAATTTCAGCTATGTAATCGCGATCGCTGACGGGAATTTCTACAGAGCGATCGTGTGCTGTCTCGTCACATTCATACTCCTGTAACAGGTGGGGACTTTCATAACTCAAGTCAATCCCAGTTGCATCATACAGCCGCACTACCAATTGAGAGCCGCCCTGTTGGCGCAGCGCTGCTTTCTTGGTTTCGGAAATCTCCCAAGAGACATCAGCCGATGTAGAAGTGCGAGGTGTGAGGACAAGACTGCTTTCTTCTTGGGCGATCTCTTCTTGAGCATCTGGGAAGTGAATATCTGTTTGATCAGCAATCGCCACCCGATCAACTGATTGATCTGTAGCGACTGGACTGAAGACACGAACGATCGCTGAACGGGCGATGAATAACCAGTACTCGCCATAAGCGACATAGCCAATTTCAGCTATGTAATCGCGATCGCTGACGGGAATTTCTACAAAGCGATCGTGTGCTGTCTCGTCACATTCATACTCCTGTAACAGGTGGGGACTTTCATAACTCAAGTCAATTCCAGTTGCATCATACAGCCGCACTACCAATTGAGAACCGCCCTGTTGACGCAGTGCTGCTTTATTGGTTTCGGATATCTCCCAGGAAACATGAGCCGAGGTAGAAGTATGCGGTGTGAGCAAAATACTGCTCTCATCTTCTGCATCTACTAAATTAACAGCTGTTTCGGCCGCAATCGGCACATTGTCAACCGTAGTATCAGTTTCTCTTTCAGTATCTAATCCAGAAATGGTAGTCCACCCTAAAATTCCTACGCCTGCTGCTACCGCAGCACCCGCTAAATCTGTGGAGTTTTCAGCAATACCTCCTTCAACAGTAGGCTCTGCTTGAGATTCTGACTCTGGCAAATTGACAGTGGGTTCAGCTGCGTCTGCTACCACATTGAATAAATCTTCTTCTGATAATTCTGGCAAATCGAGCAGTGAGGATGTTTGTCCAGTTGATAGTTCCCCATCGGCTGCTACTTCCTCAGATGGTAAGGGAAATTCATCTACTGAGCCTATATCTTCAGTTGAGGTAATACTCTCTAACCAGTTTAATTCTGCCTGAAGTTGTTCATCTATCCGATCTTCATTAATTTCTGTGTCCCAATATCCAAAATCAGATGTTACTTCTGGCACATCTGCTAATTCTAGTAGTGGGGCTGTCTCCTCAGATACCTCTTCTGGAATATTAGGCAGGTGAGGATATGAAGTATTTACTACAGCTGCTGGGGCTTCTATGTCCCATTCAATTTCATCAGAATCCCAGGCAATTTGCTCAGAATCAGACTCAAGATTGTTTGCCTGATCATAATTACTTTCATGAACTGGATCAGAAATTGGATTTTCTGTTTCTTTATTATTAAAGGAAGACCAGCTAGCCGCCCCGATGCCTGTTGCTAGAGCCGCACCATTACTTAAAGCTGCGGCTCCCAAGTTGTTATTTTCTGAGCCATTAGCTGCCTTTGATGTTGTCTCTTCATAGGAATTAGAACTGCCATTAGTTCCCTCTCGGACTAAATTGGATGTCCCTGAAGTCACATTTTCGGCTAGGTCAGATTCTGTTTGAGCATAGATGTTAAAAGGAGTGCGCTCAGGGGTTTCTTGTTGCAAGTGCGGCACTGCTTGGTCTTCAAGCATCGCTTTGTTAATCGAGGGAGATGTGCTGGCGTTGATGACTGCCATTTCTCCATCTTCTGGGCTGGGTGGACGAGGATCTGATTCTGGTAAGTTGTCTGTTTTCTCAGTAGACAATGGGCGTTTTCCCAGAATCCACCATAGGAACGCTCCAGCTACAGGAGCAAAAAACAAAGGTAAAAGCAACCAAAATGGTGTTTCTCTATTGACAATTGGACTAGTTTGTGCTGGAACAGGAGCGACAAATGGCTGTTCGGCAAATGCAGAAGTAGTTGCAGTGGGGGAAGGCGTAGCAGCAGGTGTTGTTTGCCCACCTGGGGAAGCCGTGACAGGTTGTAATATGTTAGTGGCGATCGCAGAGGCTTCTGTAGTTCTACCTTGTTCTATAGCCTGCTTTCCTGCGGGTGCAAGGGTAAAGCCGAGAAAATCTACTATGCCTAAACTCGGATTTTTTTTGTAAACGTAAACGAAAGGTTGCGAGAAAGAATATTTCTGATCGTCTGGTAAGGCTTTATCTAATTGCAGAACTCGTACACCTTTCAATTTTGACACCTGGTTAGCTAATACATAGCTGATGCCGTCTTTGCCCAGTTGTTTGATGATTTCTGCGGTATTATCCTCAGTTAGTTGGGTAGTATTAGCCCCTGTAGCAAATTCAGCACTCTTGAAGGCTGGATAAGTCCGAAAAGTATTGCGAGTCTCACTCGTCTTCGGGCGATCGATTAACCGAATCTTCCCTGAAGGCGCTCCTAGTTGTGACCAATTTGTAATTTGTCCCCGGAAAATCCGGGCGAATTGCTTACTAGTCAAGCTTCCTTTGAAAGGATTATCTGCACCAACCACGATCGCAATCTTCTCACGGCGTAAGCGAACTTGCTCTAGTCCTTGGGCTTTTTCTGCTGGCGTCAACCCACGCCCCATTGCGGCTATGTCGATTTTGCCATCTAGCAATTCTTTCAGTGCCGTATCAGTGCCGTTAGCAGCAACTTCAACCTTTGCACCAGAATACTGTTTTTCAAAATTCTCTTTCAAGCTTTGGTTGATTGCACCCAAGCTACTAGAACCATCAATCCTTACTGTCGCCCCATTCTGCACTGTTCGCGGCTGTGTAAAAGAGGGAGCTTCAGGTTTCGATTGTGCCAGCATGGGTTTTAACACCAGTAAACTTGCTGCCACAGGGGTTGTAGCCAAGGTAAGCCATAATACCAGTCTGACTATCGAAATATCTTTTTTTTCTTGTTGCCACATAAGCCCTTTATTAAACTAAAAAATAGAAAGCCTGCCAGCCTTAATCATTATCTTTTTATGGATTATGCAGGAGACGCGCTAATTATACATCCCTGTTATATTTCTTATCAGTTATTGTAAATATTTGTGTCACTATTTACTTGGTTTGACTTAAACTGTTTCTACTTTGCTGGACAAAATTTATTGAACTAAACTTTAGGATGACATGTTATTTTATATACCTAGCTTTCGGTTTACTGAATCAGAGTCATGCTTGAAAAATTAGCTAAATAATAGACCTCTTGCACGAATGCAAAACTAGCCCTCATCCCCCAACCCCGAATCCCAATTTTGGGATTTGGGGAGAGAATTTCAAAGTCCCTCTCCCAAGCTTGGGATAGGGATTTAGGGTGAGGGCTTCTGATTCATGCAAGAAGTCTAATAAAGATAGTATATAGCGGTTCCCGCATGAGTAAGGTACAAAAACAATAATTACCACAGACAAATACACATACTCATAGGGACACGACATTGCCGTGTCCCTAACCAGTAACCATTGAAATAAGAATCGCTATAAACATATTAAATACAGCATAATTCAGGAGTAAAACAAGCCTTATACCTGGGTAATAGACTGAGCTTGTGTACCTCATTCTCCTGGCAATGTGCTGTATATTGTATAGTGCCAAATTTAAGTTTTACTGAAATAGTGTAATAATTATTATACAATTTAGGTCTTTTTAAGATGTTGAAATTGCCAGACATAAATCAACAAAATCTAGACAAAAAATCAGCTTTAGCAGATAGGGGTTGGCTAGTATTAGAAATCATCGCAGTCTTGGCATTAATCTGTATCAAAGAATTGTTGTTTGATATCATGGCAAGTAATGATATTGACGCTTTACCTTTAGCAAGACAGTTCGCTGATCCTAGCTGGGTTCCAGGAGATTGGTCTGTTAACCAACCACCTGTTTATCGAGTGTTGTTTCAAACTTTATTTGGCTGGAGCATAGGAAAGTGGGGGTTTCTGGCTAGTTCGATAATAGGACGGTTATTTTGCTACAGCTTAATAGCTTCAGGACTAGTACTCATAGGTCGAAGACTGGGATTGCATCTGCTTTTGCTGATGTTGGCGGTTGCAATGTTTCTCTCAGGAAATCAAGGCGTTGCTGCTGGAGAAAGGATTATAGGAGCGCTAGAAACGAAGATATTTGCTTATGCTATGGTTTTGTTGGCCATAGCGTTCATGCTAAGGAAACGTTATCGCCTGACGGCTTTTTTGTTAGGGCTAGGAACTTCATTCCATGTTTTGGTAGGCGGTTATGCAACTTTATTTGTACTAGGATGGGTGATTTTAAAACGAAAAACCCGTTTTCCTAGTATGCGAGAATTGGGGTTTATTGTTCCGTTATACCTGATAACAAGTGTATTTGGTTTAAAAGCGATAATCGAAGAGTTGTCCAATCCAACCCCTACAAGCCCTATATCGATTTCTTATATATATGTCTTTCTCAGGATGCCCCACCATTTGAATCCTTTATCATGGCCTGCACATTGGTGGATAACTCCTATATTTTTCCTTGTAATGCTTGTAAGCAGTGCTGGCGTCCTTTGGTTCAAGCGTCCAACTAAAGCGCTATCTGAACAGTTTGAAAATTACGAAGCTCGTATAGGATTATTTGAGTTCACGCTGATCAGTCTAGTCCCATATTTACTAGGAGTAGTCATTGCTCCATTTGACTCTCAAGGAAGCTTGCTACAATATTACCTTTTCCGCGTAGGTGACGTAATGTTGCACCTCAACGCCTGCTTTTTGTTTGTCTGTGCTTTGGATGAAATCTTCACAAGTAGAAAACAACAAAAAATGTTGTTATTTCTATGTAGTCTGGCCCTGAGTATAAGCATTGTCAAAGGATTCCATAACTTTCAGAAATATTTTCAGTCCACACTTAATTTTCCTGACGAAGTGCAGGAGGTAGATTTGCAGTGGAAAGATATGGCTGCTTGGGTGCGAAAAAATACTCCAAAAAATGCCACATTCATATCTCCACCGGTTGAATTTGCTAACTTTATCTGGCTGACAGAGCGTCCAACTATTGCTAAATATAAGCTGATGGCTCAGACTAAAACTGGGACATTAGAATGGTTTTCACGGATGCGTGATTTAAGTGGTAACTTTAATGGGGTTGATCCATTAACTCAATTTAATGAAAAACTACTTACAGACGGCTACAATAATTTGACAACTGACCAGGCTAAGGCATTAATAATAAAATATCACGCTTCGTATTTAGTAACTCGCATTCAACATCAGCTATATCTGCCAGTTGCTTACCGTAATAAATCTTATGTTCTCTATAAAAAACAGCAAGATTAGAGCTACTAAAAATTGATAATTTGTAACTATGAATTACTTTGATTGAGATAACAATGACAATCTGGTTTATCAATCAATGACTCCACCAAGGCATTTAAGGCAGTAGCAGCTAAAGCGCCACCTCCCAAAGTGCCTGCAACTGTAATAAAAGGTATCTGTTGTTGCATCAGTTGTCGCTTGGCTGCGGGAGCATGGCTAAAGCCAATGGGCATTGCAATTATTAATGCAGGCTGAATTTTCTGGTTGGTAATCGCCTCACAAACTTCTACAAGTACTGAGGGAGCATAACCAACTACCAGGATACAACCATTACTTACTTGCAGCATTTTGTCTCGCCATTCTCGATGCTGCCAAAAGGCAACTTCTGCCTCTGTGGCGGTGGTAATATGGGGATTATCAATCAAGGTTTCAATGTGGCATCCCAAGTGAAGTAATCGGGTTTGATCTAAAGCAGCAGCAACCGTTTGGGTATCGACAACAATTTGACAGCTTGAAGATAAAGCTTCTCGACTAGCTGCGATCGCACCTCGACTCAATTTAACAAAGGACACTAAACTGACATCGCCACAAGCCAAAACCAACTGAGAAATTAAATGTTGTTCAATTTCCGAACGGTTAGATAAATCAGGTAATAAGCCTTGTAGCGATTCTGAAAAAGCTTCCGAGTGCGTATGAATTTCGGCATCCAAACCACTCCAGAGATTTTCCAATCCCCCCAATCCAGCTTGAGTTTCGACATCAAGTAACTTGAGTTGTGCCAAAACTTCCGCCTGCATAATTTGACAATGGCGATCGCGCCCCAATAATCCTTCTAATGCTGATGCAGTTTGTCGCAGTTGAGAAATTTGTTGCATCACCGCCCGATATTGTAGCTGGAGTTGTCCCATGAGGTTAACAGTTGTGTCGGCTTCTGGTTCCACCTCTAAAATATTGCGGATATGGTTTAGCTGAAACCCTTGCTGCTTGAGTGCGACAATCCGTTGCAACCGGAGAACATCTTTTTTGGTATAGAGACGGTAATTGCTCTGCGATCGCACTGGTTGCGGTAACAGTCCTAATTGATGATAATGTCGCACCATCCGCGGAGTTAAACCGCCGCCTACTGCATCGGTAAGTTCTTTAATAGTTAAGCAACCAGCGTTCATGATTTACTCCAACAACGGCAAAATTCTTTGTAATAGTTATCAATATATATTCGCTAGGACTTACGCAAAATGACCAAAAAACGAACCGCAGAGGACGCAGAGAAGCCAGTGCGCCCTTGCGGGTTCCCCGACTTGTTCGCGCAGCGTCTCCCCTTGGGAGAAGCAACTGGCGCGACACAGAGGAATAAGAGTTTGAGAGAGTTTTTGCGTAAGTCCTGTTCGCTTTAGCATAGATTTTTTCCTACCTATTAATGCAATTTTAAAGCTAACAGTTAAATCGTCTCATTTACCCACATCCCGCTTTTGAAAAACACTCCCAGAACCCAGATAAAAATTTAACTCTGCGTACCTTTGCGCTTCCCTCAGCGTGACGGCAGTCGCTACAACGGGAGAGCCAGTCACCTACGGCGGTAAACCCGCCTACAGCGCTGGATTCACCGCAACGCGCTGCCTCCCCTTTGCATTTCAAAATCATTATAAACCTTGACATTAACATTAATGTCAAGGTTTAACTTAACAGAGTCCCTGTTAATTCACATCTCATGCTCTACCCCCAACGTTTTAGCCAATTCACCAAAGAACACGCAGATACTGTAGCAGCCCTTGTGTGTGGCTTACTGTTATTTCTCGGATGGTTCGCCTTACATCTCGGTTGGTTGGGATTAGCATTGCTGCTGCTACCTGCTGCTTATGTAATTGGTGGTTACGAAAGTGCGCGGGAAGGATTGACTACTCTTTTCAAAGAAAAAGAACTCGATGTAGATTTGCTGATGATTGTGGCGGCGATTGGTGCTGCTAGCCTTGGCTTATGGCGAAGAGAATATCATCTAATTATTGATGGGGCAATTTTGATACTCATCTTTGCCATCAGTGGCGCACTAGAAGGCTACGCAATGGCGCGAACTGAGCGGAGTATCAAGAGTTTGATGAGCCTGACACCCGATACAGCAAGGGTTTTGCTTCAGGGTAAGGAAGAAGAAATTCCTATTAGTCAGCTAAAAGTCGGTGATGAGATTGTCGTCAAACCCGGAGAGCTAATTCCTACTGATGGGATAATTTTATCTGGTTACAGCACCCTCAATCAAGCTGCAATTACAGGCGAGTCTTTACCAGTAGAGAAAACCGTGGGCGCAGAAGTATTTGCCGGCACACTCAACGGCTATGGTGCATTGCAGATTAAGGTACACAAACCAGCCCAAAGTAGTTTGATTATGCGTGTGATTCGTTTGGTAGAACAAGCGCAAACAGAAGCACCTCCTTCGCAAGAGTTTATCGATCGCTTTGAGAAAGGATATGCAAAAGTCATTGTAGTAGCCGGGATATTGCTAGCAACTTTACCGCCATTTCTCTGGGGTTGGGATTGGGAAACGACGATTTATCGCGCCCTTACTTTCCTGGTAGTGGCTTCTCCCTGTGCGTTGATGGCTGCAATTATGCCCACCCTGCTTTCGGGAATCGCCAATGGTGCAAGACAGGGGATTTTGTTTAAAAATGGGGCGCAGTTAGAGAAAATTGGCAAAGTCCGAGCGATCGCATTTGATAAAACCGGTACTCTAACAACAGGACAGGTGCAAGTATTCCAGGTAATTTCACTTAGTAAATACACCCAAAAAGATGTATTAAAAACTGCTGCTAGTGTAGAATCATCTTCCGAACATCCCATCGGTAAGGCAATTGTACAGGCGGCTAGTGATTTGGATTGGATTAGTGCAGTTCAAGTACAAGCCATACCGGGACAGGGAATTGTGGGAATCGCCCAAGAAAAACAGGTAATTGTAGGGAATGCCGTTTTTGTGCAGCAGTATGTGGCAAATTTACCTGAAGAATTGCGAACAATGGCTCAATCTTTAGAGCAAGAAGGTAAAACTGTGGTTTGGGTAGCGAAGAACCCCACCCCCTCCCCACAAGCAGAGGTGATGGGTATAATTGCGATCGCAGATGAAGTAAGATCGCAAGCAGCCGCAACCATTACCCGATTAAAGAAATTGGGAGTTGAACAAATTGTCATGTTAACCGGTGATAACGCAGAAACTGCTCACAGTGTCGCCAAAGCAGTAGGAATTGATCGGGTGTATGCTCAACTTCTACCAGAAGATAAGCTTGATGTTATTCGCCGTCTACAGCAACAATATCAAACAGTTGCAATGGTAGGCGATGGAATTAATGATGCACCAGCCCTAGCGCAAGCATCTGTAGGTATAGCGATGGGAGTATCTGGTAGCGATGTCGCTTTAGAAACCGCAGATATAGTACTGATGGCAGACAGGTTAGAAAAAATTGCGGTGGCGATGCATTTGGGCAGGCGATCGCAAGCCATAGTAAAACAGAATATAGTCGTAGGGTTGGGTTTTATTATGTTGCTTTTGGTCGGCAACTTTCTAGGCAATATTAACCTACCCATCGGCGTGATTGGACATGAAGGTTCTACAGTCTTAGTTACCCTCAGTGGACTAAGATTGCTGAAATAAAGCACTCTTTTCTCTGTGTCCTCTGCGCCTCTGCGGTTCGTTATTCCGTAACTCGTGCGTAAGTCCTATCTCAAAAGGATGACTTACGCACAGACTGACGCAAACCTTGGCCGCTTAATAAAGAATTAAAAAATTGGGCATGGGGCATTGGGCAATAGATCAATAAATAGTTCTTCTTCCCCTGCCTCCCCTGCCCCCTCATCTCCCTCATCTCCCGTCTTCAACTAAGGATTCCGACTACCTACTTCTTCCGGTGCAGGAGTGATGGGAACGCCATTGCTTAGGTTGAGAATGCCAGAAACAACAATTTTGTCCCCAGCTTTTAGTCCTTGGATAACTTGATAATTATTCCCCTCAATAACTCCCAATTTCACGAGCTTTTGTTGAGCTACTAAGTTAGGTGCCCCAGGTTTCGGGTTTTGGGCTGGCGCTTGAGCTACAAACACAAAAGTCTCTCCACCCAGGCGAGATACTGCTGTAACTGGAATTAAAATTCCTAGACGTTGGTTCCAAATCACTTTGGTTTGCACTGACTGGCCATTGATCAGTTGACTTCTAGAATTACCAAAGTTGGCTTTAACTAAAACTGCCAGCGCTGAACTGACATCTGGAGAGATGAAACTTACCTTACCCCTTGCTATGGGTTTGCCTTGGGCGTTCAGCATTTGCACTGTTAATCCCAAACGCAGTTTTTTGGCATCTTCTTGTGGAACGGAAAAATTCAGTTCTAAAGAGTCGTTTCTAGTTAGTGTAGTGAGTTGATCTGCTTTTTGTACATAATCTCCTATCTTTGCTGGAATATTACCAACTATGCCAGTGAAAGGTGCAAGGACTTTTGTATATTGTACTTGGACTTGGGCAGCTTGGACTTGGGCCGCTGCTTGACTTACTTGCGATCGCCCCTGGGCAATATCTTCTGGGCGGTTGCCGTTTACCTGCTGCCTATAGTACTGTTTCTGCTGTTCTAAGGCAGCAGCCAGTTGTTGGATATTAGCAGTTCTGCTTTTGCGGAGTTGCTCTAAGTTTTTCTCAGCTGCAACCACCGCCGCTTCAGCACTAGCTTTGTTTTTCTGGTATTCATCTAAGGTATCTTGAGAAGTTGCCCCTTCTTTTGTTAATTGTTCGTATCGCGTTGCTCGTGCTTGTGCTAGTACTAAATCGGATTTGGCGGAATTAACTTGAGCTTCAGCCTGCTGAATTTGCTGTGGTAGCGATCCAGATACAGCATCTTGATATTTTGCTTGGGCTTGATCTAGCTGGGCTTTGGCTTGGAAAACTATTTCTCTTCGAGTCCCTGCTTTGAGTTCGGCAAGACTTGCTTGTGCTTGTTCTAGTGCTGCTTGTTTTTGTCGTAACTGGGCTTCGGCATCATCACTTTGCAGGCTAATAATCACTTGCCCTTTTTGAACACGGTTGCCCTCTTTGATGAAAATCTGGGTTATTCGTCCTTCAACCTGTGGCTTAATTGGTACAGATAGTGGAGCCTCTAAGGAGCCAATAAACTCTGAGCTTTCCTGCACAGTTTCACTTTGCACAGTTGCTAGCTTGACAGGAATTGCCATAGGTTGACCTTCCCCAGGCCCGCCCGGTGGTGCATTGCTAGTATTACTAGTGTGCCACCAGCGCCAACCAATACCAACACCTGCAATTAATAGGACGATTCCCAACAGCAGAGGCCAACGCCGCTTTTGAGGTGACTTAGGCGATCGCTCTGGCAATGGTTGCGACTCTTGACTAGAATCATTAGCAGGCTGTTCTTTTTCAACAGGCAGCGTAGAATCAGGGAACTCAGAATGCGACATATTCGGTTTCTCGTCTTGTGGATTTAGACTTGGGCAATCTACTTTTCGCTAAAAAAGCATTGTTGTGATGTTGGTGACAAATATATATTTGCGATATTTGGGTATTTGGGCGATCGCTCACGTTGTCTATCACCTAAAATAAATCTCCTTTACCACATTATGGTTATTTTGTACATTACTTAGGTTCTATCATTTTTAAAGTGTAATTTATAAAACTTTTTTTAGGTAGTATAAACTCAGTGCCTTAGCTGAAAGAAAAAACAGGGTTTATCTTGTTGCAGACTAATCAACTGAACCTCCTACCTCCTGCAATGGCAAAGTGCTAATCTTATTCCCTAATAACTGCCTTGCTTGCGCTGGGTGAATTGGGTTTAGCGGTTTTTTGTTAGTATCGATTAATATAATTTTGGACATTTAAGTGCCTCCTTTCGGGTAATTTTAGCTTTGACAATGTTAGAGTCCAGTAACTATCCAAACTACACAACATAACGCTTGTACAGATATTTAATAGTTTGGTTATTAAACTAAGATGCTAAGTTTTCCATAAGCGTTTGCAAGTGCTTGCTTGCATTATAATTACATAAAACACGACACTAGTATAAGTTACAGATGAGTTTATCGCTCTTAAGTAGTAGTGAATACTGATCTTAGGGAAGAGAAAAGTATGAAGGGATGCCAGCTGATGGAGAGGCTTGTCTGCGACACGCTCTTGCTAGCTTGTTTAAATCTAGCAGTCTCTCAAGTCAAATTTGATAGGTTTGTAGTGAGCGCTAAAACGCTCAAATTAAGGACTAAAGTCCTTACCCAACGCTTTGGTTAGTCGCTCATGGGGGAAACCCCTCTGACCGACTAACTCACTACAAACTTATTCATCCATCAAAGTTGGTCTGGTGGATTACTAGTAGTACCCCTACACTGTTAACTCAGCTTTATTAACCAAGGTTGCAAGTTTCATCGAGTTATCCTCACCAAGAACGACGCGCAATCAATCAGTATTCTCTAGATTCCTATTTTTTAGCAGTCTTAACTTCCTACACTTAGGTCACCCGATCGGTTGATTTTCAACTCACCCGAATGGGTGATTTAATTTTTCCTAATTACGGTTTTGCCTTCCCAGTCGCTTAATGTTCGCTAATTAACAAAGCATCCCATTTTTAGAAAAAATCTCCAGTATCCAGCCATATCAACCATCCACAACTGATTTTTTGGAATTTAATTTCAGCAAGATACCTATAGTTGATTTTCGGTTAGCAACAATATGAGAAAGCAGCCCTTCATATCGATTAAGTGCTTGCTCCAAGGAATAGTTTTCTTCAGCAAACTGTCTTCCTGCCTTACCTAAACTCGTCCCTAGAGTAGGATTAGTATATAAATCATGCACCGCAGCAGCCATTGCATCGGGTGATTCTGGCTCAACAATTATCCCACCACCACTTAATTTGATTGCTTTTGCAGCAGTACCAGTAGCGGGAACTGAACCCACAATCGGGCGACCACTCGCCAACAGTAGGGGTATTTTTGAAGGCATATTAAACGAAATCACATTGCGTTTTTGCACAATCAACCCTACATCAGAAGCTGCTAGCATTTCGGGTAGTTTTTCTCGCGGCTGCAACGGTAGCAGCAAAACATTATCTGCTCCATTTAAAAGACAATATTTCTGCAACCTTTGTAATGCTATTGATTCGCCAACGATAACAAAGACAATTTCCTTGATATGACGCAAGCAAATTGCTGCTTCTATTACTGTTTCTAAACCTTGTGTTAGAGCAATGTTGCCCGAATAAAGGACTACAAATTTCCCTTCAAGTTGATGGCTAGATATCCAGGAGTTATTTTGTTTTGGTAAGGGGCAGATGAAATTTACATTCACCCAATTGGGAATACAAACGATTTTATTAACAGGTACTCCCTTATTCACTAAATTCTCACGAAACCCATCGGCAATAACACTAATAGTGTGTGCAGACCGATATGCAAATTTCTCTAAGGCTGCAAGAGTTCGGATCATCCACTTATTCTTCAATAGCCCGATCCGTACCGCAGCTTCTGGTAGAATATCTTGCACATTCAGAACTACTGGGCAGTTGTATAACCAACCAAATAGTGTTACTGGTAAAGTACCGAAAAGAGGCGGAACTGTTAAGATAATCACATCGGGGTGTTCACCTTTAAAGGCTTGGGGTAAGCTCGTGAAAATAAAGCTCAACTCTAATAATAGCCGATCTATAAGGTTAGGTTTAGACTTAATTCGCAGATAACTTCGTTGAATGGTGACGCCATTTGTTTGTTCAGTAACGTACCATTTACCCCGATACTCATCATAAATTTCGCGCTGAGGATAGTTGGGCATCCCCGTAATCACCCGCACTTGGTGACCTCGCTTTACTAGTCCTTCTGCTAATTCAGTCATTAACGGAGCAATTCCAATCGGCTCTGGATGATAGTTATAGGAATAAATCAGAATGTGCATGAGCTATTTGTTAATTTTGTGAAGACAGTCGGAGATAATCGTATTTATTCCTTAATAGTCAGTATGTGCTGCTACTTTTATTACTTATAATAATTTTTAAATTTGCTTCATTAACAGTGTGTTTAACATTGTTGATGAATTTTTTAGTGGTTTTTAACAAATAATTTTTAGACTGCATAAAGCACTTAAAAATTAAGATATCACCTTGTATAAATACCTGGGGCTTTTAGAGGTCGTTTTAAAAGTTCCAGAAGGTATAGTTTTCTGGTTCTGACTTGGATGAACTACAACGAAAAGATTAGCTTTCAGTTATTTACTAAAATGCTTCGCTGTGTTCACTAAAAGAGTAAAATATCCTTTTAAAACATCCTCTTTTAGACAGAGTTTTTAGTTTCTGGCTATTTATGACAATATTTGTCCTGCTTGTTTCTGAATTAATGCCTAAATTTACAACTTGGGGGATTCTACCATCATATTCAAGGTCGTGCATATAACCCGCATTCCGCCCTTTAAACTGGCACATAGTGTTAACTTATCGCACAACTTTAAGCCGTGGGGAAATCGAAGTCATTAGTAATTAGTCATTGGCACTAATGACTAATTACTACATCGGCGGCCGCCTATCCGCGATACCCCTCTTGAAGGGAGCATCCCAATTTTGGCTTAAATCTTTTCCCTCACCCCCAGCCCCTCTCCCGTCATCTGGGAGAGGGGAGACATAATTCCAAAGTTGATTTAAATAATGCATATATCAATGAATTAGACATCACTAAACATTACGATATAAATTTATATCCGTAAATACCGCATAAAAGTACAGTAGTAAATGTAATGAATCAATGAAGAAAAACACTTTTTTGTGAAGTTATGCAGAAAATGCTAAGTCTATCTAAGTTAGGACTTACGCATTCACAAGAAAAGCCAAATCGGCATTGCTCATTGATGCCAATAAAAGCCTAGAAATAGGAAAACTTTTGGCTTGACTCACCCGCCTGGAACTTTAGTTCCTTGCAGGACATGACTTTTAAGTTAAGTTGACAAATGACTTTTGACTTTTGCCTTGTGGTACTAGTTACCTAAAAATCACGAGCGATCGCTTGAGAATAACTGATAAAGTTGAGCTACGCAAAGTTGAAAACAGTGTTATATGCCTGCGTTTCTATTAGAAGTTGGTACAGAAGAATTACCTGCAAGCTTTCTCAGTGATGCCTTAGTGCAATGGCAGGAGCGCATTCCCCAAAGCTTGGAATCAAACGGCCTCAAGGGCGAAAGTGTGCAAGTGTACGGTACTCCCCGACGGCTGGCGGTAGTGATTAAAGGTCTACCATCCCAGCAACCAGACCGAGAAGAAGAAATTAAAGGCCCCCCCGCCCAAGCCGCCTTTAAAGATGGTCAGCCTACTGCTGCTGCTATCGGCTTTGCCAAAAAGCAAGGCGTGGAACTGGATACGCTGTTTCTTCGCCCCACAGACAAAGGGGAATTTGTCTTTGTGCAAAAAAGAATTCCTGGCCGTGCTGTGGCGGAAATTTTGACAGAACTTGTTCAAGAGTGGATTTGGGGTTTAGAAGGTAAGCGGTTAATGCGTTGGGGAAATGGAGATGCGAGGTTTTCCCGACCAATTCGTTGGCTGGTAGCTTTGTTAGATGAGACGGTGCTACCTCTAGAATTAGTGAATGGTTCTAAAACGATTCAGAGCGATCGCATTTCTCAAGGTCATCGGGTTTTACATCCTGATCCTGTGACAATTGCCCAAGCTACTGATTATGTTACCGCCCTCAAGTCTGCTTATGTCACCGTTGACCCAGAAGAACGGGCAAATATTATCAAAGGGCAAGTAAAGGCAGTAGCAGAAAATTTAGGCGGATATACAGTAATTTACCCCGATTTGTTAGAGGAAGTAACCAACCTTGTAGAATATCCTTCTACAGTTGTCGGTAAATTTGAACCAGAATTCTTGAAATTACCAACTGAGGTAATTACTGAAGTTATGGTTACTCATCAACGTTATTTCCCTGTCTTCAAACTAGATAGTTCTGAGCAAGAATTATTACCCAATTTTATCACCATTTCTAACGCTGATCCCAATAAATCAGATATCGTTGCTGTGGGGAACGAAAGAGTAATTCGTGCCAGATTAGCTGATGGGAGATTTTTCTACGAAGCTGATTTAACTAAGCCCTTAGAAAGCTTTTTACCGCAGTTAGAAAAAGTCACGTTCCAAGAAGAATTGGGTTCGGTGCGTACCAAGGTAGATAGAGTAGTTAAGATTGCCGAGCGAATCAGTACCCAATTAGAATTAGCCCAAAATCAAAGCCAAAGAATCCAACGGGCTGCTTTATTATGTAAAGCAGACTTGGTTACTCAAATGGTGTATGAATTCCCCGAATTACAAGGCATTATGGGAGAAAAATATGCCTTAGCTAGTGGTGAAGATGCCGAAGTCGCAAAGGCAATTTATCAACATTATTTACCCACAGGAGCCAGTGATAATTTCCCCGAAACGCTCACGGGACAAATTGTCGCTTTGGCAGATAGATTAGATACCTTAGTGAGTATCTTTGGTTTAGGTTTAATTCCCTCCGGTTCTTCTGATCCCTTCGCCTTGCGCCGTGCGGCTAATGCTGTAGTTAAAATTACTTGGTTTTATAGTTTGCCGATAAATTTAGATGATTTATTAGCGCAAATAGCCACAGACTTTGCAGCAAAATATCACAAAGAACAGGCATCATTAACCGCAGCGTTACAAGAGTTTTTCTTGCAACGCATCCGCACTTTACTACAAGAAGAAAAGCAGATTGATTATGACTTAGTAAATGCAGTTTTGGGAGAAAATGATCCAGAATATACAGAACGGGCGTTAAAAGATTTATTGGATGTCCGCGATCGCGCCCTATACTTACAACAAATCCGTAACGATAGTACCTTAGATAACATCTACGAAACCGTTAACCGTTCCACACGATTAGCCGCCCAAGGTGATTTGGATACAAAACAGCTAGAACCGACAACCGTAGTGCGTCAAGAATTATTCCAAAAGCCCTCTGAAGTCGCTTTGTATAATGCCCTAATCGAATCAGTCCCACTTTCTTCAGCAGCACAGCAGACACGAAATTATCAACTGTTAGTAGCAGCACTAGCAAAAATTGCTCCGACAGTTAGTAACTTCTTTGATGGGACAGATAGCGTATTAGTTATGGACTCCGATCCAGAAATTAAACGTAATCGATTACACTTACTTGGATTAGTTCGCAATCATGCCCGTGTTTTAGCTGACTTTGGGGCGATCGTCAAAAATCTGTAGCGTAGGTCAACAAAAAGTTGTGTAATTTTTGCCAATAGACGCTAATATAGGGAGTGCTTAACCAGGGACACTCTGCTGCAATCTATGTCCAGAGCTACTGTAATTGGATTAGGAAAGTCCGGTGTTGCTGCGGCGAGATTGTTGAAACGGGAAGGTTGGGAGGTAGAGCTAAGTGATAGCAACACCTCCGAAACCCTCCGACAACAACAACAAGAACTCGCTGCCGAGCAAATAACCGTAAAACTAGGCCAATCCCTAGAATTGAATGGTGCTAATTTACCCCAATTAATAGTTGTTAGCCCTGGCGTACCTTGGGATATTCCCGTATTAATTAAGGCACGCCAATTAGGTATTGAAACCATTGGGGAAATAGAACTCGCTTGGCGAAATTTGCAATCGCTACCTTGGGTAGGAATTACAGGCACTAACGGCAAAACTACTACCACAGCCTTAATTGCTGCCATTTTCCAAGCAGCAGGCTTAAATGCCCCCGCCTGCGGTAACATTGGCTACGCCGCCTGTGAAGTTGCCCTATCTTGGCAGGGGAAAGGAGCAGGGAGCAGGGAGCAGGGAGCAGGGGGAGCAGGGGAAGCAGGGGAAGCAGGGGAAGCAGGGGGAGCAGGGGAAGCATTTGATAATTCCTCACTCCTAACTCCTAACTCCTCACTCCAAACTCCTAACTCCTCACTCCTCACTCCTAACTCCTCACTCCAAACTCCTAACTCCTCACTCCAAACTCCTAACTCCTCCCTCGACTGGGTGATTGCGGAAATTAGCAGCTATCAAGTAGAGTCTTCGAGTTCTCTTGCGCCACGTATCGGTGTTTGGACGACTTTCACACCAGATCATCTGAGTCGCCATAAGACTTTAGAGAACTATTACAACATCAAAGCTAAGTTATTACGTCAGTCCAAGTTGCAAGTATTTAATGGCGATGATGCCTACTTGAGCAAGTTAGGTTTAAGCGCTTGGCCTGATGCTTATTGGACAAGTGTTAAAGGAAAAGATTTCCTGATTAGCGAAAAAGGCTTTTACATTGAGGATGACTGGGTTGTGGAAAAATTGACTGCAACCTCTGCACCAGAAAAGATTGTGAAAGTATCTACTTTGCGGATGGTGGGAGAACATAACCAACAAAATCTCTTGATGGCAGTAGCAACGGCACGATTAGCGGGAATTAATCGTGATGCGATCGCCCGTGCTATTGTTGAATTCCCCGGTGTTGCTCATCGTTTGGAGCATATCTGCACTTGGGAAGGTATTGATTTTATTAACGATAGCAAAGCCACTAACTACGATGCTGCCGAAGTTGGTTTAGCATCTGTGAAAAGTCCAGCGATTTTAATTGCTGGTGGAGAAGCTAAAGCAGGTGATGATACTGGCTGGCTAGGACAAATTCAAAACAAAGCTGCTGCTGTGTTATTGATTGGCTCTGCGGCACCCGCATTTGCTAAACGTCTGCAAGAGGTAGGATATCACACATACAATATTGTGGAAACTATGGAAAGAGCAGTCCCCAAATCGGCCCAATTAGCTAAAGAATATCAAGCATCTGTGGTATTGCTATCTCCGGCTTGCGCGAGTTTTGACCAATACCCGAATTTTGAAGTGCGGGGCGATCGTTTCCGTCAATTGTGCCTTGATTGGGCAAAAGCAGAGAAGCTTCAATATAACTCGATTCTTTCATCTCCTCTGCCTTAGAGGATATTTTAAAAATATTGGGTGAATAGAATTCGTTACTACACAAAGCTTAGTCCACTTCCGTGGAAATCATAAAAATTAAAGGTTTTTAACCCACGGAGGTGGGTTTTGTTTGTGTAGCCGCGACTTCTAGTCGCCAGGGCTAGTAATAAATTAGACAGAAGATTTCCTATAATTATGTTTTACTGTAGTTTGCAACTTCAACCTCATGAGCGATGCTTGTAGGTTTAGGAATAGGTAAACCATCTTCTAGCATTCCTTCTAGATGAAATTCAATAGCTTCTGCAATCATCTGCTTGACTTCTTCTAAAGTTTCACCCACAGCTATACAACCGGGTAAATCAGGGACATAAGCGCCGTAACTAGTTTCTCCCTTTTCAATCACAACTGTATAATGCATTAGTCTTCCTCCAATTGAGCTTGTCTCCAGATATTTTTAAGAGTACCAATTGGCACATCCACATTTGGTTTACCAGATACTGTTACAGTACTGGATTTCTCTGGATGTTTGAACTGTCGATGACTACCTTTAGTTCTAGCAAGATACCAACCATCAGCTTCTAGTCGTTTGATAACTTCGCGTACTTTCATGCTAGCGCTTATCTGTATAGGTGAAATTTATATTACAGATACAGTGTCTTATTGACAATTATTAAAGCAATCACTCAATATAGTCAAAATCGCTTCAGGAATCAAGTGGCTCAAAATGAAATGCTAAAGTTAATAATCAAGCTTTTCCAGAGCTACATTCTCTCTCCCCCAGATAAAATTTATATATGAACGCTACACAAGAAAAACTAAAAGTTCAGCTTGAACAGGCAATAGTTGCGGCTTTTGGCGCTGATTTTGCTGGAGTAGATCCAATTTTGGTTTCTGCTAGCAATCCTAAATTTGGTGATTATCAGGCGAATGTGGCTTTATCCTTGAGTAAAAAGAAAGGATTGCAACCAAGAGCGATCGCAGGTGCGATCGTTGATAAACTAGATGTATCCGAAATCTGCGAACCGCCAGAAATCGCTGGGCCAGGATTTATCAATCTGAAACTGAAAACGGCATACTTAGAAGCACAACTGAACGCGATTCAAGCTGATTCTAGACTAGGAGTTCGGGCCGCGAAAACGCCGAAGCGGGAAATTGTAGATTTTTCCAGTCCGAATATTGCTAAAGAAATGCACGTTGGACACTTGCGTTCTACAATTATTGGTGATGCGATCGCCAGAATTTTAGAATTCCAAGGACACGATGTACTGCGGTTAAATCATGTGGGTGATTGGGGTACGCAGTTTGGGATGTTAATCGCCTATCTGCGGGAAGTTTACCCAGACGCGCTAACAAGAGCTAATGCTTTAGATATTGGTGATTTAGTCTCTTTTTATCGCAAAGCCAAACTGCGGTTTGATACAGATGCAGCTTTTCAAGAAACAGCACGTCAAGAAGTTGTCAGATTACAAGCAGGTGCAGAAGATACACTTCATGCTTGGAAACTACTGTGCGAACAATCGCGGCGGGAGTTTCAAATAATATATGAGTTGTTGGATATCAAGTTAACTGAACGGGGCGAATCTTTCTACAACGCCTTACTATCAAAAGTTGTGGAAGATTTAGAAAAATCTGGCTTACTGGTAGAAAACCAGGGCGCAAAATGCGTTTTTCTGGAAGGATTTACAAATAGAGAAGGTGAACCTTTACCCCTAATTGTGCAGAAATCAGATGGCGGTTATAACTACGCCACAACTGATTTAGCATCCCTGCGCTATCGGATTCAGCAGGATGAAGCAAAGCGAATAATTTATGTAACAGATGCTGGACAAGGAAACCACTTTGCCCAATTTTTCCAAGTTGCACGCAAAGCCGGATGGATTCCCGATGATGTGGAATTAGTGCATGTGCCTTTTGGGTTAGTGTTAGGAGAAGATGGTAAGAAATTCAAAACTCGTTCTGGGGATACTGTGCGGTTGCGGGATTTATTAGATGAAGCTGTTTCTCGTGCCTATACTGACCTAAAAACCAGATTACAAAAAGAAGAACGTCAAGAAACTGAAGAATTTATTAATGAAGTTGCTAGGGTAGTTGGAATCAGCGCAGTTAAGTATGCAGACTTAAGCCAAAACCGCACCAGTAACTACATTTTCAGCTACGACAAAATGCTGGATCTCAAAGGGAATACTGCGCCCTATATGTTGTATGTTTATGCGCGGATTCAGGGGATTAGCCGCAAGGGTGATATTAACTTTAAGGAGTTGGGAAATAATGCCGTTTTGTTGCAGCATGAAACAGAATTAGCGCTAGCAAAATATTTACTTCAACTGGATGAAGTTATTAGTAATGTAGAGCAAGATTTGCTGCCTAATCGTTTATGTGAGTATTTGTTTGAACTAAGCCAGAAGTTTAACCAATTTTACGATCGCTGTCCCATATTACAAGCCGAGGAACCGCAGAGGACATCCCGCTTGGTTTTATGTGATTTGACTGCTAGAACTGTGAAGTTGGGATTGTCTTTATTGGGAATTCAGGTATTGGAAAGGATGTAAGACTAATTCGTAATTCGTAATTCGTAATTGGTAGAGTTGGAAGAGAGCGTTTTGTTGGAGGCGATCGCAAATGGTACGGACAGAATCAAAAAATATAACTTTGGCAGAGTTTCTCATGTTACCAGAAACAAAGCCCGCTAGTGAATATATCGATGGTCAAATTATTCAAAAACCAATGGCACAGGGTGAACATAGCACTATTCAAGGCGAACTGATTATTACTGTTAATGGTGTCTTGAAACCTCAAAGAGTTGCACGAGCATATCCAGAACTGCGGTGTACTTTTGGTGGCAGATCAATTATCCCGGATGTAGCGGTATTTACTTGGGAGAGAATACCTCGCAAAGAAAATGGCAGGGTTGCAAATTTATTTTCAGCATCTCCCGATTGGACTATTGAGATTCTATCACCTGACCAAAGACAAACGAAAGTTACAAAAAATATTCTGCATTGCCTGAATTATGAAACACAAATGGGTTGGCTGATCGATCCAGAAGAACAAACGGTGTTTGTCTACATCCGCAATCAACAGCCAGTCATGTTGGATGAATTAGAAGCTTTACTTCCTGTGCCAGATTTTGCAAGTGAGTTGAGCCTGACAGTCGGAGATTTATTTGGTTGGCTATTGGAGTAAATCAAATCCTGACGAATTGAATAAGGAAATATAGCAAGTGCAACAGGTTTTATGGGTAGGAATCGGTTGTAAACGGGGAACCTCATGGCAATTGATTGATGGGGCAATTGAGCAAATATTTCGAGAAAATCAACTTTTTCAAAGTGCGATCGCAGGGATTGCTACTATTGACACTAAAGCCTCAGAAGTTGGTTTAGTAGAACTTTGTAACCTACGCAATTTCCCCCTAAAAACCTTTTCTGCCCAAATCCTTCGCTGTGTCTGTGTCCCCAACCCTACCACAATTACCGACCACGAAGTAGGTACACCTAGCGTTGCAGAGGCCGCTGCTATTCTTGCAGCTACTCAAACCCCGTTATTGACTATTTTCCCCTTTACAAACATAGAAGAATTGCGGGTGAAGTTGTTAGTTCCTAAACAAATTTTCCAGCGACAAGGGCAACCAGGAGCGGTAACATTAGCTGTTGCCAAGGGCTATTTCATTCTCATCTAGCCTCAGAATGAATTCACCTCTCTTATAGCGAAAGTCGTCTAAAGGCAGCTAAGAAAAAACCTCACCCTCAATCCCTCTCCTTAGTAAGGAGAGGGAAGCCGGAGGCAGGGTGAGGTTTTATATTTAATTTGACCCACTTACTTAGTCCGTTAAAACGGACTTTAGCTCTGGGCGGTTTCTGTCTAGAACGAAATAGCCCTGAACTGTTGCCCAAGCTTCAAATATTATTAGTATTATAAAACTTAACTAATTTTTCTAGTCAACAACTCTCAAAAAATAGTTAATTATGCTAGATACAATAGCTAGCACAATTGAACCTAACAAAGCAGGTAAAAAGCCATGAATCTCAAAACCAGAACCAGGAGTTAAGGCACTTGCCAACCAAAGGGTTAACGCGTTGATTACCAATGTAAATAAACCAAAGGTGAGCAAAGTAATTGGAAAGGTCAAAATTTGTAAAATTGGTCTAACAAATGCATTAACCAAACCAATAACAAGGGCAGCTATCAAGGCAGTCAAAAAATTCTTGATAAAGAATCCCGGAACGATATTAGCAGTCAAAAATAACGCCACCGCAGTACCGAGCCAAGTTAATAAAAAGTGTTGCATAAGTTTTTTTAGAGGAATTAGCAGTAAGTTTAATTAATTTCACTATTGTACAGTTGTGATCTGTAACACTATCAGGTGTTTTTGTGCTTGACTCCTAAAGTTGCCATCATCTTTTGTCAGCCTAAAAGCAATGTAATCTTTCAGTGCTGGCATAGAGAGGTACTTTTAATCGGTATATCTTTATCGTATTGCAGGATGTACCATGAATTAAATTCATCAAAAATGAAATGAGCAGCAAAACTCTTACAGAGGTTTCCTCCGTCGAGAAACCCCTGTACCTAAAAGAGGATATTTAGCACTACAGGACTTACGCAAAATACCTCTCAAACTCTTATTTCTCCGTGTTCTCTGTGCCTAATAAGGTTCGATTTTCCGTTACCTGTGCGTAAGTCCTACACTAGCAAGTTCCATCATTAAGGTAACTGCCAAATTTGCACTATAGTGGATGGCAATAGTATCAGCCTAACGCTGTTGGGGCTGACGCCGCAAAAGAACCTCCCAGGTAGAGCCACCAACTACACCATCAGCTTCTAAACCATAGCGCGTTTGTGCAGTTTTTACAGCTGCTTCGGTTGTCTCGCCAAAGTCTCCATCGGCATCGCCTTTTAATAAACCAAGCTTTTTCAGTTGTTGCTGCAACTTAACAACTTCAGAACCACGTAATCCTATACGCAAAATTGGCAATCCTTCTGAGGTGTATTGAATACCAGGGGTTCGCTTAGTAGTTGTGTTTGTCCCAGTTCGAGTAGTTTGCCCAGTCTGTGTAGTTGACTTTCGAGTAGTTGATGTAGTCCGATTCGGCGTTTTTTGTGTGCTTGAAGTTGTAGTTTTTTTTGGGGTAGCAGGTCTTGGCTCAGGGCTAGTCGCAACTCGTGTTACAGCTTTTTTTGGGGTAGTAGCTCTTGGTTCGGGGCTAGTCGCAACTTGTGTTACAGCTTTTTTTGGAGGATTGGAATTTACAACGTTGCTGACATTGCTAGCCTGGGTTGGAACAGGAAAATTGGTAGCTGAGTTAAATCTTGGCTGGGATGAAGGAACGGTTGATGCTGCTACTGGTTGATTAGGGAAAAGTCGTTGCCAAGTGCTGGCATCAACAATGCCATCTGGATTTAAGCCAGCAGCTTGTTTAAACCGGGAAACAGCACTGGCTGTATTCTCACTATATGTACCATCTACCGCACCAGAATAAAAACCCAAAAGTTTTAGAGCTGCCTGAAGTTCAGATACGCGTTCGCCTTGGCTACCCACTTTCAGGATAGGGCGGTTGATGCTATCTTCAGGATTTACTTGGGCAATTTGTGGCGCTGCTATTGATACTAGAGCCGTTGAGGTAATAAACAGAGGCGTAGTGGAGAACAAGAGTATTTGAATGGCTGAGAAAGATTTAGACCTCTTTGGTCGTTTTTCCATTCTACAGCGATTTACAGTTGGATCTAGTAATTTTAAGTAACTCAAAATACTTGCTGTCAGGCTGCTTTGCATGGAATTCACTCCCAGAATATTCTCATGCTAATAGTACAGCCGCTTGGTCTAAAAAACAGCTGCTGTATTTTACGATTCTACATTTTCAGTTATGCGATCGCACGATTAATTGCTTCTTCTTGACCAACTAAAGACAAGTAAGGCTCTTTTAAATACTTACAAGCTGAAGCAATGGCATCCTTGGCACTCACCGCCGCAATCAATTCTTGAAACTTGGTGTCAAAATCAATTCCTAAGCCCAAAATTTCATACCAACCGTATATCTGAGCAATTTGCCCATTGGTTTGTTTACCTAAAGCGTACTGCCCCAGAATCTTGTTTTTAGCAGCTTGGAGTGCGCTTTCGGATACTTCGGTGGTAGATAACAAATCTACTTCTGTACGCAGTCCCGCTAGGGCGATGCTGGTATTTTCTGGTGCTGTACCCATGTAAACCACAAATGAGGCTGGAAATAGCCTTGTAGAGTAAAAGGCGGATACTTCGTAAGCTAAACCGCGTTTTTCTCGCAATTCCACAAACAAGCGACTAGAAAGGCCATTCCCCAAGTAGGTACACAGCAACTTTAGGGCGGCGTAGTCAACAGAACTCACCGATGTTCCCAAATACCCAAGCATCACGATTGATTGTTGTGTCTGGACTGGCTTAATCTTTACCTGCGGTTCCACCTTAATCTCAGGTAAATTTAGTATTGGTAGTGCTTGGGCTGGCGCTTGCCAATCAGCAAAAACTTCTTCCACCAACGCTGCTGCATCTGTGGGTGTAATTCTACCAGCAATACTAATTACTACATTATCTGGACGGAAATAAGTTTGGTGATATTCCACTAAATCCGCACGAGTTAAGCGGCTCATAGTGGTTTCATTTCCCAGTACTGACATAGAGTAGGGATGATTTTGGTACATTACCTGCCGCATTTGTTCAAAGGCGACATTGAACGGTTGCTCTTTTTGGGAACGAATATCTTGGAGTGCTAAACGCCGTTCTAGTTCCACTTGAGTTTCGGGGAAAGTAGGCGATCGCAAAATCCGCCCTGCCAATGTTAAAATTTCCCTAAAATCGGATGTTACCGTTTTGAAAGATAGTAAAAAATAATCAGTGCCAGCATCTGCACTTAAACTCGCTCCTACAGACTCGACAATTTCTGCAATTTCCAAGCTAGAAAGTCCATCGCATCCCTTTGTCATCACTGCTGATAGCAAATGTGCCAACCCTGCTTGCTCTCGGTTTTCGTTACAACTACCAGCACGCACAAAGATTCGCGCCGCAATAATATCCGCAGCAGGATTTTCTGCCACCAGGACGACAATGCCATTGTTCAATACGGTACGATGGATAGGAGATTTTTGCAGCAAGGTTGTCATTTCTAATTTGTCCTTTGTCATTTGTCATTTGTCCTTTGTCATTTCTGATTGGTCATTTGTCTTTTGCTAATGACTAATGACTAATGACTAACAGGGCTTAAGTACAGTAACCGCGTAATTCTTTGGAGATAGATACTGTTTAGCTAATTTTTGCAGTTCTTGGGCATCAAAAGACTGAATCTCCTGGGGATATGTCACAGCTAATTCAGCTTGGGCAATGGTATTGTAATATCCATAAAGCCCTGTAAGCTGATTTGGCGTTTCGGTAGAAAAGGCATACTCGTTACATAGCAGCCTGCGTGTACGAGCAAGTTCCTGTTCAGTAATTCCTGTAGTCTGCAAATCATCCAAATGAGCGCAAATTAAGGACTCAACTTCCTCCAGATTTTTTGGTTCCAACCAGGCAGTTATTGTAAATAAACTCGATTCCCGTTGTAGAGAAAAACTACTGTAAATCCCCTGTACTAATTGCAAATCTTCTCGTAAATCACGCACTAAACGCGAAGTCCGCCCTTCTGCTAATAACACTGATAATAAATCTAAACCGTAGCCAGCGCGGATTTCTTCTACTCCAGGTACCAGCCACGCCATCAATAATCGCGCTTGTTCTATGCGTGGTAAATACAGTTCTTGACGATGAATTCCGGTTATTACTGGCTTTGTCACTTTCTCAAACTGCGGACAATTAGAGCGTTCGGCAAAATCAGCAAATGAATGATTTACCATTTCCCAAGCTGGTTGCTGGGCTATACCCCCAGCAATTACCACCGTCATGTTTTCCGGCTGATAGTGAGTACGGTGAAAACAGCGCATTGCTTCTGGCGATTGCTGCATCAGTTCTTGCTCAGTACCCAAGACCGAACGTCCATAAGGGTGATGCGGATAGATGCTTTGAATCAGCGCTTGAAATCCTCTCCAGTCAGAATCGTCCTGATAAGAGCGAATTTCCTCTAGCACCACATCTCGTTCGCGGCTAAATTCATCTTCTGGAATTGCCGCATTCAGCAGTAGTTCTCCCAAGTAGGGCAGGGTATCTTTTAAATAAGGGGCAGCTGTGGTAAGGCAATAATGAGCATAATCATAGCTTGTCGCTGCATTACTTACGCCTCCCCGGTTTTCAACTTTAGAATCGAACATCCCAGGGGGTAGCGTCGCGGTACCTTTAAAAATCATGTGTTCTAAAAAGTGCGCCATCCCAAACCAAGGTTCTGGCTCTAGGCTTGCTCCAGCACGCACCCAAACATCCGCCACAACTACAGGAGTAGTGGGAATCTCTTGATGAATAAACGTTAAACCACTGTCTAGTCGGAAGACCGAGGCTGGAAATACTGTATTAGTTAGTTGCTGTGACAATTTTCTGTAGCTTTAACCACAATTTCAGATAATTTTGTCATCTTAACTCTGAACGATACCTAATTTAGAATCAAGTTATACAAATTTTGTTTTTATCTCCAGGTATCACTAAATTTTAAGTCCTTTGTAGTGGATGCACAGATGTGCATTGGTGTCAACTGAAGGCGTAAACGTTCGTTGACAAAGATATAAGATATCCTAACCCCCTTAAAAAGTATGACTGTTTCATTCTATCAGAGAGGGATTTTTTCAAGAGGATGAGCGAGAATTTCCGATAAAATTTAATTGAATATTCAATTAAATGAGCTTACCTTGAGATAAGACAAATGCAGATAAATAATCAGACTTTAGGAAATTTCATAACCATCATACAAACAACAGACATCCAAAACTTTATTCCTCTTTTAAAAGAGTTGGAATTTGGAGATAAATTTAGTTTATCAGTACTTCGTTGGTGTGAAATTAAAGAACGTCATAAAACTCTCGCTTTTTGGCAAGTTTATTTAGCAACCCTGGAAACAGAAACTATAGGTGTTATGGGTCTTTACCAGATGGTGAATAGCTCTCCCAATATTGTATGGGTTGGATGGTTTGGTTTACGTCCTAAATACCGGCAGCAAGGGCTAGGAACAGTGATGATGAATCTATTAAAAAAATATGCATTAGAATTTGGATTTAAGCAGCTTTGGGTATTTACTAATACTAATAATTTTGCAGCTCTATCCTTTTATGAAAAAGCTGGATTTATTAAATTGGGTTCTGCTGAAGAAATTTGTCCAGATAAAACATATAAGTTGTCAGATATAATTTTGAGATATGAATTGGAAGAAGCTCATGAACATTAGTAAAAATTCAGGAGGTAGGGGTAGCACTATCTTCTTTTTAGACTGGGTTTTATACCATGATTAATTTTTACAGTGCATAAGTTGTAAATTAAGAAAAATAGCCAACATGCTTAATTTGCATCGGTTAAAACTTTTTATTTTCTAGTTTTAAATTTCTGATTTTTCCCATTACCTTTACTGATTTAAATAATTAAAGCTCCTAAGTTCTAACTGACTTTAGGAGCTAATAATTTTAAGTTTACCGCGACGCCGTTTTACCTAAGTTTATGACCTGGGTTTATCCAGGTGGGAACCTAAATTCCTCGTTTAAAGTTTCCGGGTACATGCCCGGTATACTGCCACGAGAACACTTGACTCCCTTGTCATTAAAGGCATAGATCAAAAAACTTGATGGCAGTCACCAACGTCGTAGTGCAACTTCACTTATTATAGCTTTTCAAAAGATGTTGTGTGTTCAACATCGAAAGTTTATGAAAAATTTACTTTGGATACCAGATAGATTCTATGTTGTGGGCGATGTCGTTGGTGTACGCACTTGCCGATTCTCGATTCTGATTATCTAGCAAAACGGTGACATGTCCCAATTTCCGCCCAGGACGTGATTCTGTCTTCCCATACCAGTGAAGGTGCGCTTGGGGAATTTCGGCTATTTGTTGACGCTGGCTTTGGTAGTCGCTATGAGAATTTTCATACCCCAGTAGGTTCACCATCAGTGCGCTAGCGCACTGCAAAGCCGGATTCCCTAAAGGTAAACCACAAACGGCTCTTAGGTGCTGCTCAAACTGCGAAGTTTCGCAAGCGTCAATAGAAAAATGCCCAGAATTGTGGGTACGGGGTGCAATTTCATTTACCAGAATTTTGCCATTAGTACCCAAAAATAGCTCAATTCCAAAAATGCCTACTACTTCTAGGCTATTTAATAGAGTATGTGCGATCGCTTGAATTTCTGCTACTTGATTAGGTGTAATTTCAGCAGGCGCAATTACCCGCCGACACACTTGTTGTTCTTGTTGGGTTTCTACCACTGGATAAGTGACAATTTCTCCCTCTACAGAACGAGCTGCAATAATTGCTAGTTCTCTTTCAAAAGGAACAAATTCTTCTAACAAGAAAAGTGATTGATTTAAAGTTTTTCTGGTTTCATCACTTAGCTTTTGCTCTAAAGTAGCAAAATCATGAATTATGAAAGTACCTTGACCATCATAACCGTGACGGCGGGATTTTAAGACTACGGGAAAACCTAGATATTCTATTTTTGATTTGAGATTTTCTCCCTCGTCAATGGCGAAAAATTCAGGAACAGGTAAGCCCAAGTCGCGTAAATAGCAACGCTGATGATATTTATCTAAAAGAGGAACTAAAGCTTCCAATCTGGGACGAAAACAAACGCCTTGGTGTGCTAAAATAGATAAAGCATTTAAGTTAACAAATTCGTTTTCAAAGGTGATGACATCGCATTTGTTAGCTAATATTTCCGTAGAAGTTGCATCATCAACTGGGGCGAAAACAGTTTCTTTAGCAATTGACACGGCCGGATCGTGTTGACTAGGAGTTTGTACTACTAATTCTACTCCTAGGTTCTGTGCTGCATCCGCCATCATCCAGGCAAGTTGTCCGCCACCAATTACACCAACACGTTTCATTAACATCCTAAAGAATCACGAGTTTGCACGCCTGTTTTGGAATTTACACCACTGGCTTTAGTACACAGTTCTTTGATTTGCGCTTTATCCAAAATTGCATCTGTAAAATCTGCACCGTCTATATTCACATCATTAAATATGGCGCGGAGCAAAAGAGCTTCTTTGAAAACTGCATCGCTCAAATCTGCCTTAGTCAAGTTTACCTGATCAACCATTGCATTAGTTAAATCTGCTCCGTGGAGATTTGCATTTGTCATCACCGAAGCACTCATAACTGCTCCCCGCAAGTCAGCCTTTGTAAAGTTAGCTAGTTCCATATTGGCGTTAGAAAACTCCGCAGCTTGCAAACTTTCACCAGAAAAATCACGTCTTGACAACTCTGCATTGCTAAATGAAAGCGGATGAGTCCAGTCTACTGCCTGTGCGGGATCAGCCACGCACCATATAATAATTCCGAGAAGCAACGCCAACCCTTGCCGCCATAACATATCGAGAGTCAATTTGTTGTCTAATCGCTGCATTTAATTACCGCATTTGAATATTAGCAAGACTGGATCATTTTATACCAATTCACAGAAACCATGATACATATACATTTATCGTAAGGGCTAGGCATTGCCCATTGGTGTCAATTTAAGCTAAAACATAGCAAAACTTTTGGCTTGACTTACCTGCCTAGAACTAAAGTTCAAGGCTAATAGTTAAAGTCTACTGAAGTAGACTAAAGATTTTTAGCTATATTTAGTCATTAAAAGAAGACTTTCGCTATAAGAGAAGGAAGTGAAGTTCCTTGCGGGACATAGCTTTTACGTTAAGTTGACACCAATGGGCATTGCCTACCCCTTACTAGCGTATTTGTATCATTATTAAAGTGAAATGGTATTAATTAAGACTCCCAATCTAGCGTTTCCTAAGAGGATGAATGAACAAGTATTGGGCGAATATAATTCGCTACTACACAAACGAAGTCCACCTCCGTGGACTAAGAGAAAATCAAGAGTTTTAAACCCACGGAGGTGGGTTTTGCCTGTGTAGCCGCGATTTATAATCGCCACGGCTAGTAAGAAATTAGACTTTACAAACATCCTCTAAGCAGATGAGGTACATTCAAATCTTTTTTAACAAGGTTAGTAACTTTGAAAACCTACCTTACCAGATCGGGAACCACTATATTTACACATCACGCGATTTGAAAAAATTATAAATAGCAAGGGCGATCGCTAAAAGCAACACTGCATGAATTAAATTTCCGGCAATATGAAGTGCCAGTCCTAATCCCCAAAAAGCAACCAGTACAACAACAATACCCCAAAGTATACTCAACATATATTTGCTCAGAATCAAGTAAGTTTTTATTTGTTTAGATATTTTACTCCTAGCTTCACCTTGAGTCTACTTATCCTCAGAGAGGTCTATAAAATTAAATCATCTTTCTTGAGAAGGAAAATTAATTAAAAATTTACCTTTTGCCCTTACCCGCAATTCCATTTCCCCTTTAACTGAGCCTACGCTCGGTAATTAGTTTACAATTCTTCATTTTTAGATTTGAATTTCAGGATATAAAGAGTTTTCTTAAGCAGTAATACTCATGGGCTTATTTACAATTCTTGACTTTCAATATTTCAAGTAAAGTTTTTTCTCTTTTAAATTTAACAGCCCCCATCAACTGTTAGCCTTTTAATTAATGAAAGCAAGGTTTGAGCGTAATTATATGCGTCTCAACTGCTTAACAAAGCTTAAAAATTCGATAATTAGCGTTAATTTTATAGCGATTAGTTAGTTGTTTAGGAATCTCCAAGAGTTTACATTCACCAAGTACACAACTTCCACAAACCGAACTCCGAAACGCGATGATGAATCATTACTCACTTCAATGGATTGAGGCATGGTGCCAAGAAAATGGCTGGACAGATTTGTTTGTCGAGCGACGTAATAACTTCTGGGCTTTCCCTCCGGGTGGGGTAATGCCGGAACCAATTCCAGTTCACGTTCTCAGAGTGATTAAAGCCGAGAAGGGATTGACTTTTGAAGAACGATTGTGGTCGATGTCGGCAGTAATTTGCACAATTTTAGCTGTTCTTTTTACCTTTTGGTTTCAGTCACCGATGCCATTAGTTTTAGCTTTCGCTTTTAACGCCGTTACGGTGGCTCAATTTGAGCTTGAAGATGCCTAAATTATTATTTTGGGCTTTGCTATTAAAAACTGCTCTTGTCTACTTTTAGTAAGAGCAGTTTTTAATTTCAGAAAAATAGATGAAATCACGATATATTGGTTGACCTTTTAGATAGGGATTGAAGTTGGGCAGATTTTTTTACGGGTAGGTTGCTGCATCAAAACCTCACCCCCAACCCCTCTCCTTATTAAGGAGAGGGGAGATAAAGCACAGCTTTATCGGGGTGAGGTTAAGCTGTACCTCACTATATATTAGGAAAAGCTATAAATCAGTTTTAATAACTTCAAGGTAAATTTAGCCTATATACTCGGTATTTTAAGTGTAAAAATTGCGTTTAAATATATTTACCCTTATAAACTTGTGATGATCATTTCCTGGATGCTACCTTCTACAAGGTGACACAGGATTTGGAGCAGTTTTTTAACCATGAAGGGTAGACATAAAGTCGCTTATAGCTTGACATCACTGATCAGTCTTAATTTAATATCTAGTTTAATTGCATTTGATGGTGCGATCGCCACAGTACCAAGAACACCAGATAAAACAGTCAATTGCGAGATTTTAGTTGTGGGTGGTGGACTCTCCGGTGTCGCTACAGCTTACGAGGGGTTACTCGCCGGAAGAACGGTTTGTCTCACGGAAATTACTGACTGGCTGGGAGGACAAATTTCTGCTCAAGGGACATCTGCGTTAGACGAACGCCCAACTCAACGGGCCCTCAAATTCTATTCTCGCGGCTACCTAGAATTGCGAAACCGGATTGGGCGCAAATACGGTAAACTTAACCCCGGTGACTGTTGGGTAAGTGAAGCCTGTTTTCTTCCCCGCGATGCTCACGCCATTTTGGTTAAGATGCTCAAAGATGCCGAGAAGCAAGGCAAAGGGAAGTTGCAATGGTTTCCTAACACGGTAATTAAGGATTTAGAAATCGCTGTTGATGGCAAAATAATTAATAGTGCGATCGCAATCCAACATCAACCAGCAAAAGGCGCACCACCCCTGAATACCTTTACTTTATCTCAAAGTATTGAAGATTCTTATAGCTACGAAAACTCATCTCGATTTACCAAAACTATTGTCCGTTTTCTCCCCAAGGCAGATAAAGGGGATGCTCCTAAATGGTATGTCGTAGACGCGAGCGAAACTGGAGAAATTATTGCCCTTGCTGATGTCCCCTACCGATTGGGTATTGATGCCCGTTCTTACCTAGAACCTTCGGCTTCTGACACCAACAACAACCCTTATTGCCCTCAAGGATTTACCTACACCTTTGCAATGGAGGCAACTAAGGAACCGCAACCGCAGACAATGCCCCCATTTTATTTAGAATACGCTCCATATTTCAGCTATGAATTAACGCGACTGGCTAACTTTGATTTAGTTTTCACCTACCGCCGTATTTGGAATCCAAAGAAAGGGAAACCAGAAAAATTCGGTGGTGTAAGTTTTACTGCTCCTACACCAGGCGACATCTCTATGCAAAACTGGACTTGGGGTAACGATTACCGCCCTGGAACAGCCCAAGATAACCTGATTTACAGTCGCCAACAGTTACAAAGTACTGGGCAGTTAAACCCAGGTGGTTGGATGGGGGGACTGCGAACAGAAACCCTCCGCAAAGCTGAGGAAAATGCCCTCTCTTTCTATTATTGGTTGGTAGCTGGGATTACAGATTCCAAGTTGGGGCAGGGTGTAAAGCAGCTGCAAAGCAATAACCGCTTTGTTTCCGGGCTAAATTCCCCAATGGGGACAGTGCATGGGTTGTCGAAATATCCCTATATGCGCGAAGCACGGCGCATCATTGGCCGCCCCAGTTGGGGACAACCTGCTGGCTTTGGTATTTGGGAAATTGATATTTCTCGCCGAGATTACAACGATAAGTATTATTCCCAGACTCTGCCAGCAGATATGTATCGCAGGCTACGAGCCGCACTTGCAGGTTTGGAAGCAGTATCAGTAATTGAAGGTAAAGTCCCACCAGAAAAAGCAATGCGACGGACTCGTTCTACCATTTTCCCTGATGCTGTGGGTATTGGTCACTACGCTATAGATTTCCATCCTTGTATGGTGAATAGTCCCCCAGAAGCCCCTGGTAATACAGAACGTCCGGGTGAAAGACGTGGTGCAGCCCAAGCTTATCCCTTCCAAATTGCTTTGAGGGCAATGATTCCCCAGAAAATTGATAATTTGCTGGTAGGAGGCAAAAGTATTGCTAGTAGTCATATTGCTGCTGCTGCTTATCGAGTCCATTCCTTTGAATGGTCCTCTGGCGCAGCTGCGGGAACTGTTGCTAGTTTTGCCCTTAAAAATGCGATCGCACCCTACCAACTAGTCGATGATTTACCCAACCAAGAGCCACAACTGGAAGCACTCAAACGCCTTTTGCAACAAAATGGCAACCCCACAGCCTTCCCCGATACATCCATTTTTAACGAAAACTGGGATAATTGGCGGTAGATAGTTATTGGTCATTGGTCATTGGTCATTGGTCATTGGTCATTTGTTAAGGACAACGGACAAATGACGAATGACGAATGACAACTGACAATCGACTAAACTAATTGTTTGTAGTGTAGTTTTGTAAAATTATCTTGCTTAATTGTTCTATGGTTATGACACTTTCAGCAGATGTTTACGGGATGGCCACAGCACCAACTAAAGCTCCTGAACGGTCTGATCAAGTTACCCGTAAGACTTATCCGAATTACAAAGTGATTGTATTAAACGATGATTTTAATACATTTCAACATGTGAGTGAATGTTTGATGAAATATATTCCGGGGATGAGTGGCGATCGCGCATGGGATCTAACTAATCAGGTACACTATGAGGGTCAAGCGATCGTCTGGGTTGGGCCTCAAGAACCTGCGGAACTCTATCACCAGCAACTGCACCGAGCAGGTTTGACAATGGCACCTCTAGAAGCAGCTTAATTATCATGGGCAAACCCACCGCAGATTCCCTCAGAGCGGCTTCGCAAAAAGCTGGCAGATTGGTTTGGAATCACTCGACACACCTTGATGGTCTAATTCCGATTTTAGAACGTCTTTGTCAGCAGGATAACATCCAAACCGTCACGCCGGGAGTGATTGGGCGGGCAAAAGGCCATTGTCCGAAAATGCAACTGCGCGTGTCAGTACCGATTCGGGGCGGCTATAAAGTAATTGCACGACAGGGGAAGACGGTACAAGAGGTCTTTATTTTAACCCCTATGGCGCAGTCAGAATTGGAAACGGCATTAGCGATCGCTATGAAATCTTAATCATTCCCAATTCCCCATGCCCCATAACTATTCTTCAACACGGTGGACTGCAAATTTGTGTAGTGGCAGACTAACAATGCAAGAAAAAGTTAAGAAATATGACAGAGCCGTAGTTATTCTCAAACTCATGATCACAGATTCCCAGTCGGGTAAAACTAGTTTTTCTATCCCAAAGGCTACACAGTAAACTAGCCAGTAAGTAAAGCTCATTCTAAATAAAATCCGCTCTGTTTCTTCCACATCATTTTTTTGCTGCTTGCCGTCCCACAGTAACACTAGTCCAATAATGCAAGCTACAAAGGAAACAGCAACTACAAATTCGTGACAAAATATATTTAACGAATGCATTTGTGTTTATCCCCACATTTCTCAGTTGAAGATCAGTCTAAAGGAATATTCCTTATAGAAATACAAATTATTTACAAACCTCAATAGAGTCATGCCTTTTCTGTAAACAAATGCAACATAAATTGTTGTTTTGCAAATATAAATATTTTTAATAAAAATTAAATGTTTCTATTTTGCCCTCACCCTAAATCCCTCTCCCAAATCTGGGAGAGGGACTTTGAAATTCTGGCTCATCTTTTGCCATATATGGGGGATAGGTTGGGGGATGAGGGCAAATCCAGATCATACGCTAATTGCTGGATAAATTGAGCGTATTCTAATAACCTCACAAATTTTAACTGGTTGCGTGGGTTTAAGTCCCCCGGTTCTAAAAACGGCAAGTAATGCGATTGGGGTTAAATCCCCATTACAAAACAAAATTGACGAATTACGTACAGCCCTTTGGGCATGAAAACCGCGCAGCGTGCCGGAGGCTCTATTACGAATTACGAATTACGAATTACGAATTATTTAACAATTGTCTGCTGATGTTTCACAAGCAGCAATACTTACCCAACGGCTAGAACCATCTTCCCAATGTTCTTTTTTCCAAATGGGTGCATTATGTTTGAGGGTATCAATAGCATACTGGCAAGCTTCAAACGCCTGACTCCGATGAGGACAACCTACTGCGACTAAAACGCTAATTTCTCCAACTTGCAAACGTCCAGTGCGATGATGAATCACTACCCGATTTACATCAGGCGTAGATAAGCGAATATCAGCAGCAATTTGATAAAATATTTGTAATGCCATAGGTTCGTAAGCTTGATACTCTAGAGCAATTACAGGTTTACCATCAGTTTGATTGCGAACTACGCCACTCATTATAACTACAGCACCGTTGGCTGGATCGTCAGACAAGGCATAGATTTCTTCAAGAGACAATGGTGCAAAGCTAATGGCAAAACTATCTTCGGCTCTTGGTTTAACAGCAGAGGTAAGTGTAGTTGTCATAATTGCGATCGTAATTATGTGGGCTTTTTCTATTGTCTCTGAAAATACTGCTAGGTATGTTTAGTTGCTCTTGCTATAACAGTTATCGTTTACGTGAGGTACAATCGCTTGGCTGAAAATCAAAAATCAAAAAAAGCTTTTCATTTTGACCAAAAACAAGAAGGATACAAGCGCCTAAATTTATTTATAAGGATTAAAATAATTAGTTATTAGTCAATAGTATAATCTGCACCATCTAGACGATCGCAGTCATATCTATTTTTAATCGCTTGATTGAAAAAGCTGCCAATTGAGTCAGAGGAATGTAAATCTGACCAAGTATCCTCGTCTACGCCTAAGTACTGATAAACACCTCCATTTTGAAACTCAACTTGCAAAATGTGTTCGTCGCGATCGTAGCCTACAGCGATCGCCATTGATGAGCTAACTGGTAACATAGCAATTGGTTCTTCAAAGGGTAGCGCAGGCGTTTGGGTTATCGCCTCGTTCAGTTCTTGCAATCCTTCATAAGCTTGTACTGGCGCTGGAATTTCCAAAAACTCTAGTTCGTCGCCTCGATCGAGCAACAACTGCAAATATCCATTAGAGTGAGCGATCGCAACTAAACTGCTCAAGTCTACCTTAGATAGCTTCATTTATTTTCTGTTTTCCTGTTGGCGTAATCAAAAGTGTTAAAATTTTATGCAATACGTAAGTAGTTTTATAGTACAAAAATACTATATAAGCATTTCGCTGTCAAGCTTTTTCTCCCAATAGAGAATTTACTGATCCCAACTATGTTAATCTAAATAATTTGGCACAATAAAACCCTTTTTTTCGCTGCCCCCTGCAATAACTGCCTTATCCCAACGATAATTATCTACGCCGACCTACTTATTGGCTTGCGACCAAAGGTATAAAAAATTGTGACGTCGTTCCAAATGCCTTGTTCCGTAACTAATGCTGCCAACTCTGCTTCAAATTCCGCTTTAACTTCTTCCAGTTGCCCAGATGAGAGTTGCTTCATGGGATTGGGAAATTGCCCAGGTACTGGATGAGAACCTCCAAAGCACATCAGCTTTGCCTGTTCTAGGCTATCTAGGGTAATATAGCTACCATCTTGCTCAGACTTAATTTCAATCGCCTCAAAGCCTGCTGTTTTTAGTAGATCATGACACTTTTCAATAGTGCCTGTTGGTTTACTTAATGCAAGTGAAACGCCATATTTTTCGGCGACTTTTTGCACAGTTACCCCACCCACAAAAGCGGTGTCTGCGAATGCATGAAAGCCAATTAGTCCACCAGGTTTTAGCAATTGATGCCAAAAGCGTAATGTATTGGGAATATCAGCCATCCAAATCAGGGCTGAGGAACATAAAACAACATCAAAACTGTTGGCTGGAAAGTTCAGTTTCTCAGCATCCGCGAGTACAAGCTCAATATTATTCAGCCCCAACGCCTCAATCTTGCGCTTTCCCTGTTCTAGCATTCCAGTTGAAATGTCCACTCCAACAACTCTACCTGCAAAACCTACAAGCTGTGCTGCTTCAATCGCCACCATACCTGTTCCCGTTGCAATGTCTAAAACATGCTGTCCTTGGCTAATCTGTGCATGTTCAATCAGGCGATGAGCAATTCGAGGATGCCAATCGCCCTGATCGTAAGTTTGGCCTCTGCGACTGTATAAATCGGCAATCTGTTGCTTGTATTCATTCAACTCTAATTGTTCATTCATAATTCTCTTGCAAACAGTGTTTTTTGTCTTACATTTACATAATACTAAGTAGTTAGATGTAATTAAACATAACAAAAAACCTCACCCTCAATCCCTCTCCTTACTAAGGAGAGGGAAGCCGGAGGCAGGGTGAGGTTTTATATTTAATTTGAGAGACGTAAAATTTTACGTCTCTACATGATTCATGCCTGTATCCCTACCCAGAGACAACAGCAGAGTTTATCTGATGAAACTCGGATTTATCAGTTTGCAAATAACGATAAAGACGATTCAGGGCGTTGATATGAGCATAAGCTGCGGCTACCACAATATCAGTATCAGATGCTTGTCCAGAAAATATCCGCTCTTGATGTTTCAAGCGAACTGTAACGGTTCCTAGTGCATCAATTCCTTCAGTCACAGATTGGACGGAAAATTCAATTAGTTGATTGGGTATTTCCACTAATTGATTGATTGCTTGATACACCGCATCCACTGGACCAGTGCCTACACTCGCATCCGTGAGAATTTTGCCTTCAGGAGTGACAATTGTAATAGTTGCAGTTGGGCAAGTGCAGTCACCGCAGATTACCTGGACGTGTTCGATTTGGAAGCCACTTTCTACTTGAATCTGCATTTCATCTCGAGCGATCGCTTCTAAATCCCAATCTGATATTTCTTTCTTCTTATCGGCGACTTCTTTAAATCGATTGAAGGCTTTATTCAAGTCTGCTTCATTCAATTCAAACCCTAATTCCTTCAGCCTGGTACGGAAAGCATTTCGTCCAGAGTGCTTGCCCAAAATAATGCGATTTTCTGGCAAACCGATCGCAGCAGCTTCTATAATTTCATAAGTCTGACGGTGCTTGATGATCCCATCTTGGTGAATACCAGACTCATGGGCAAAAGCGTTTGCTCCGACGATCGCTTTATTCGGCTGAATCAGCATCCCAGTTAATTGGGAAACCAAGGATGAGGTTTTGTAAATCTCCTGAGTCCTAATATTAGTCAGGGGTGTATCGGCATCAACCGGACGACTAAAGTAAGGATTGAAAAATGCTTTACGAACCTGCAACGCCATCACAATTTCTTCTAATGCTGCATTACCTGCTCGTTCTCCAATACCATTAATCGTACACTCCACCTGACGCACGCCATATTCAATTGCAGCTAAAGCGTTAGCTGTCGCCAAACCCAAATCATTTTGAGTGTGAATCGAAAGAATCACCCCATCGATATTAGGAACATTTTCTCGAATTCCTTGAATCAGAGTTCCGATTTCTTTTGGTGTGCAGTAACCAACGGTATCAGGGATATTAATTGTAGTTGCACCTGCTGCGATCGCTCTTGACAAAACTTCATACAGAAACTCTGGCTCAGTGCGGCTAGCATCCATTGGTGAAAATTCTACATCGTCTACAAACGATTTGGCATAAGCAACCATTTCTGATGCGATCGCTAATACTTCGCTACGAGACTTTTTCAATTGATATTTCAGGTGAATATCAGAGGTAGAAATCATCGTGTGGATTCTGGGACGAGCCGCGCCCTTCAAGGCTTCGGCGGCTGTGTGAATATCCTGGCGAATCGCTCTAGCTAAACTGCAAATGATTGGCCCACCAGGTATTCCGACTTGTTGGGCAATGGTTTTAACAGCTTGAAAATCTCCCGGACTAGCAACGGCAAAACCTGCTTCAATCACATCGACACCAAGGAGAGCTAGTTGATGAGCGATCGCTAATTTTTCTTCTACATTCAGGGTTGCGCCCGGTGACTGTTCGCCATCCCGTAGCGTGGTGTCGAAGATGATAACTCGGTCTGGTTGAGATGCGATGCTCATAATTGTCTCCCGTAGTATTGAAGGGATGTTTCAAAAGCTTACTTTGGATATTGTATACAATTTATCGCATTTTGTATACAATATAAAATATGAGTTTAAATGATTTAGCAGCGAATATGCTGCAACAACAACGCAGTACCCCAGATTTAATTGCCGATGCTTTGCGGGAAGCGATTCTGCGCGGTATATTTCAGGAAGGACAATCTCTGAGACAGGATGAAATCGCCACTCAATTTGGAGTTAGTCGGATTCCCGTGCGTGAAGCGCTCAAGCAGTTAGAAGCAGAAGGATTGGTGACACTGCATTTAAATCGTGGTGCGATGGTATCGGTGTTGACAGCACAAGAGGCGCAAGAAATTTGTGAAATTCGCAGCGCCTTAGAAGTAAAAGCGATGCAGTTGGCAATACCCAAGTTCAAGGAAACAGATATAGAAAAAGCTGCTGTGATTTTAGAAGCGACAAATCAAGCAACTGATGCAGGTGTGTTGGCAAAACTCAACTGGGAATTTCACGCGACGCTGTACGCTACTGCTGAACGTCCCCGGTTGCTGACAATGATTAAAACTTTACACGTTAATTGCGATCGCTATGTTCGGGTACAATTAGCGCAGATGGATTATCAGGAGCGATCGCAAAAAGAACACTATCAACTCCTAGATGCTTGTCGCCAACGGGATACAAAAGCTGCTGTCAGGTTACTAAAACGACACATTGACAGCGCAGGAGAACAGTTAATTGCATACTTGCAGCAAATTGCTCAGAAACGCTGATTATTTAACTGCTGTCCGTGGGTTTAAGTCCCCCGGTTTAAAAAATAAGCAAGTAATGCGATTGGGGTTAAATCCCCATTACAAAACTTAATTACGAATTACGAATTACGAATTACGAATTACGAATTACGAATTATTTAATGCTCTACCAGAACAGACTAAACAGGAAATTTCCACTATCCTCTTCAACAAACCTCTCCCTCCCTTGAACTAAAGTTCAACCATGAAAAAACTGATCAAGCGTATTAAAAGATTGCTGCAACGTATCTTCAAAAGGTTTGCATCTAATTCTCAGCAGACATCGCCCTTAATAAATTCTCGCCCATTACAAACTTCTATCAAGAGTGTTTCTCCCAGATGGGAGTCTGGTTTAGTGCTTGTGTGTTCACAATGTGCAAACGAGCGCTCAAAAAGCTCAACAGCTTCCGAAGACTTAGAGAATTGGTTAAAATCTCGTTTAAAATTTGAGGGATTATGGGGAGAATTTCGGGTTGTTAGCAGCAGTTGTTTAGGGATTTGTCCAAAATCCGGGATTACTGTCGTTATTGTAAGTAATGGAAGTGGCGGTAATAGTCCATGCTTAATTGTAAATCCTCACAGCGATAGCGAACTTCTTTACTCATACATCAAACAGAATAAAGAATGACTTTACAGCTTTGGTAACGCCGAGATTAGGATTATTTACTTGTAACCCAAACCAATGGCTACAAACCGACTGTAACTTTTATACCAACCGCAGATAAGGACACTTTTGCAAAAATGTAGCTGCCTTAGTGTGGGCATCTAGGTTATCAATATGTGCTGGCGTAGGTTGAATAATACCACTAAATAAGTCATCTAAGCCGTAGGGAGTAAAAAATTGCCATTGGTCTTGTGCATCTAGCCGAACTCCTACAGCAGTAGCAGTGTGCAGCCAATCTGTGATTCCATCCTCTGTACTAGTGTAAGGTGTGCGACCAGGCCGCCAACGAGCAAAACTAGCTTGATTTTTTACATCAAACTGTTCATGAGGAAATTGTTCTGTGAGAGTCGCCTTTGCTGCTAGTTCTTGAGAACGGTTCCCCTCTATATCAAAGAATGCAATATCAAAATCTTTAATGCCTAATTTACACTCATTGCCAAAAATTGAATACCAAACAGTGTTTCGGACTGCACCCCCGGCTAACCACCAGTTAGGTAAATTTAGTTGAGCGATCGCTCTTAATACTGTATCAATAGGTGTATCAGCTAAAATCATCTGTAGACGAGTGTTACTATTCATATCAAATTCCTGGGACGATCAACTAGAAGGATAAAGATTATCATTTCAATGATAATCTTTAGCCTAACTAACCAGTCTGCCGAAGCAAATATTAGTAAAATGATTTACTAAACCTAATTATTTTATTTAAAATAGCAATATTGAACTCAAATTATAACCTGAGTTTGTATATCATAGAGTTTTACTTAGTTGTCTGCCAATGATGTTAAACAAGTTAACAAGCTATCAATATTTTTCCGTAAAATCTTACTGAACATATTAAATTATGTAATTTGAGTAAAATCAGAGAATAAACTGAATTTCAGTTCATTGTCGAAACTTTTAACAGTTATGTGCATACAAAATTGATGAAAAACGATACACCAGAAGAATTAAATCCAGATAAAGAGATTGGGCGCTTGATTGATCAGGTAATGTCTTCATCTTTGACTGATGAACAGTACCGCAAAAAGATGCAGCGACGCAAAGAAGTGCAGGATCAACGCATAGCACAAGCTGTACCAGAAAAAGGATTAATTATTGTAAATACTGGTAATGGTAAAGGTAAAACTACTGCGGCCTTGGGGATGGTGTTACGATCGCTAGGTCACGGGTATAAAGTAGCGATCGTCCAATTTATCAAAGGGAGTTGGGAACCTTCAGAAAAACGGGTTTTCAGTAATTGGGAAGACCAGTTAGAATTTCACGCAATGGGCGAAGGCTTTACCTGGGAAACTCAAGACCGCGATCGCGATCTCGATAAAGCTAGCGCCGCTTGGCAAAAATCATTAGAATATATTCGCAACCCAGATTTTCACATGGTGTTGTTAGATGAAATCAATATCGCGCTGAAAATGTCTTACTTAGAAGTAGACGATGTTTTAGCGGGTTTGGCGCAAAAACCAGCCGATAAGCACGTTATTCTTACAGGGAGAGGCGCACCTGCTGCAATAATAGAGCGTGCTGACCTCGTAACCGAAATGACGCTAGTTAAGCACCCTTTCCGCGATCAAGGTGTTAAAGCGCAACCAGGAATTGAGTATTAAATTGAAGATTACTTACACATTTGTAATGTACGGCGATCGCTAGCAGTGATAGAACTTAAATGATAAAAGTCTTGCAGAGCCACCGAGTAAGGATAACTGCTTAACTCATCTTCACTGACTTGAGGTAGTCTATTCCTTGCAGCTACCTGATTAGACCCAGTAGTGCTGGCTTCATTTGACGAACTATTAACCGTCATCGCCAACTCTCCTGATCGGTTGAGTGTACCCTGAAAACAATTAAACTCTGAGTGGGGCATAAACAATGCACCCGTTATCTTATCCTGCTGCTTTTGAAATATGATATAACCCTGACCAAGTTGGTTTGATTTTGGGGATTGACCATAAAGGTAAATCCCATCTTTTACCGGAAAATCAGCTTTTGGTAAAACTCCTGCGTCCTTTGTAGCTCCCTGAGAATCTGGAACCAACGCTGTGGTTGTAGGTAATGTTTTTCCGTTATGACCAAAAAAACCTTTATCTCCAGAAGCAGCATTAAGTTGACTTCTCTCCTCTCGAACTCTTCTTAGCTGCGACAAAAGAGAGTTTTCGCTGGTTTTATGAATCTGAGCCGATGATAATGGAGAATCTGTAATCGGTACTACTTGAGTCTGCTTGCCGATAAAGGCCAAACCGAGAAGTAAGCCTAAGCCTGCGAGGGAAATTCCCCATTGACGGGGAGATAAGAACTGATGAAGGTTGTTAAGCACCCTATTTTTCCTGTTACAAAACGAACTAAGTTAGTTATAACTTACTTAAATTATCACCAAGTCTTAATTGTCAAAGACTTTGTTTACAACTTAATATTACTATTGTCCAAAAAAGAAAACTGTCAAAAACTAAATTTTTTATTTAATTTAGCTCAACAAGCTTAGATTACCATCACTTAGAGTATTTATTCTTCATTCAATAGATTCATGCCATTGGGTGAGGTTAATCACAAATTAAACCTTCTCAGTTAACATTAAATTCTTTGGTATCTTGCCTTTGAGATTTTTCTGGTGATAAAAATACTGATTTCATCGGTCTTTCAGCAAGTGTCGCCCAAGCTTTGCTATAATCTCTTCCCAAGTGCTGCCAATTTCTCCGTAGGCGTAACCCGCCGTAGGCATTGCTCCCTTGTTGCTTTCATAGAAAAGGATTACCCCCAATACCAGGGCTATTTCATTCTAAAATGTCACGTTTTCAAAGTCCCTCTCAAAGATGTGGGAGAGGGATTTAGGGTGAGGGCAAAAACTACGGTTCTCAACTTAAATCGCGTTTAAATTCTTATTTTTCTGAAAAAGATTCCTAAAAACTGCCGTAAAAATAGAATGAAATAGCCCTGCCCCCAATACTGCATAGGTTTTGCCTAAAAAATAACTCCAATGTAGGTTGGGTTGAGGAACGAAACCCAACAAATCTTTGAAAATGTTGGGTAACACGAATGTTCAACGCAACCTACAAATCTTCAAAACCTACGCAGTATTGGGATTACCCCTTAGCTGAGTACTGAGTTTTGATGATAACTTTTTTACTTTATTATGGGTAATAGTCCTACAGTCAAAGCAATTTTGGTACTTGCAGGTAGTCCCGTAGATCGAGGAAGACTGCGCCTAGACGTGAAAGTGCATCAGATTGAGAAAGGGTTACAATGGTGTAAATATTGTGACCAAATTAAATTGCAATTTTCATGGGTTGTAGGGGTTTGGATAAAATTATCTCTCTATCCAGGAACGATCAGTTTGGATTTCCATCTGTGGGGAAATGGGTGATAATTAACTGTGGTACAGGTTAATTATATTTACCCTATTCTATGACTGAAGATTTACTCAAGTCGTTTCAAGAAGCTTACCGCAATTTGGAACTGTTACCCTTAATTCAAGAGAATGATTTACGACGGTTTCGGGTAGAGTATGGCGAAGATACTATTGATGAATTGATCCAGCTGATTGAAGATAGTCCCAATTCGGATGGTAAGGTTGTTTTCATGGGACATCGGGGATGTGGTAAGTCTACTTTGTTGGCGGAATTTAGCCGGAGAATAAAAGATAAATATTTTGTTGTTTTATTTTCTATTGCTGACACTATAGAAATGTCTGACGTAAATCATATTAATGTCCTATTTTCTATTGCTGTTAATTTAATGTTAGAAGCGGAAGCGCGTCAAATTGATATTCCTGCTTCTACTAAAATGGCGATTGATAAATGGTTTGCTACCCGCGTCCGCACGGAAGAAACCAATATTGAACAGGAAGCTTCTAAAGATTTTAATATATTTAAATTATTTAGTCTTAAATTAAAAGTTGACTCAAAAATCCGTTACGAACTTAAACAAGAATTTGAGCGCAAAATTTCTGAGTTAATCGCTCAATTAAATATTATCGCCGCAGCAATTCAAGCGGTTACAAGAAAACAAATATTAGTAATTCTTGATGATTTAGATAAACTTGATTTGGCAGTAGTAAATCATCTGTTTAAAGATAATATTAAAGCTCTTTGTTTGCCTGGATTTAGAATTATTTATACTATCCCAATTGCGGCTTTGCGGGAAACAGCACTCAAACCAACTATTGAAAATGAAACTAATGACCAAGTTGTGGTGATGCCTGTTTTAAAGTTATTTAAAAAAGGGGAGAGTCATTTAGCAAATGCTACACCATTTTCAGAAACTTTGAAGATTCTTTGTGAAATATTGACTAAACGAATCTCAAATAATTTACTGGAATCATCAACAGCAGAAAAAATAGTTTTAAATAGTGGTGGTGTGTTGCGGGAATTAATTCGTATTTCTAATGAATGTTGTCGGATTTGTCTGCGGTTAATTCGCCGTCAACCAGAAGATAAAGTAATAATTAATGATGAAATTCTAGACCAAGCAATTAATAATATTCGCAATGATTTTGCGATGCCTTTAGGTAGTGTAGATTATCGAATTTTGCAAACAACTTATCAAAATTTCAAGCCAGAAGACCCGAAACAACAAGAATTTCTCGATTTATTACATGGGCTTTATGTGCTTGAATATCGCAATCGTCAAAATTGGTATGATGTTCATCCCATTGTTGTGGAATTATTGCGTGAGGAGGGGTTAATTGATGACAGCGAATAATCAGAATAAAAATCTTAACCCCGAAGAAAAAAATCAAGATGCTTTTGATGATTTAATTGTCTCCATTGAAGCGGGAGCAGGTAAATTTAATTTACTCATTGGTGTTTGTGATAATGCTGATTTTCGGAATAAAATAATTGACCGCTATGAAACAGAATTAAAACCTCATTTTTGTACTTATAGGGTTACATTAGACGAACAAGAACCTAATTTAAAAGCCGCTATTCAACAACTCTTAGAAAATGAAGAATGTCTAGAACAGTTTCAACCAGCAGTGATAACTGTTACGGGTGCAGAAAAGTTGCTTTTTCTTAGGCTGGGGGAAGAACAATCAGCACAAGAAAAGTTCTTTGGTTATTTGCAATGGACAAGGGAAGCTTTGGGGAAATTTCCCTTTGCGATTGTTCTGTGGGTGACGCATCAATTGATGATTAATCTAATGAAAAAAGCGCCGGATTTTTGGAGTTGGCGTAATGGAGTATTTCGGTTTGTTTCCCATACTAAAAATGTGATTTATGCGAGAGAAGTTGAGGCGATCCGTTTTGCATTAACAAGTACGGAGTTAGAAAATTTTAATAGTGATAATGACTATTTTTTACCCATTGAAGATTTACAAAGATTAATTCAGCAAATAGAACAGCAAAGCGAAATTAAAGACGCGAAATTAGCAAGTTTGTATATTACATTGGCGAACATTTACAAACAGAGATTAGATAGAGGTGAAACCCAGGACTATCAACAAGAATTAGATTTAGCAATTAAGTATACTTATAAAGCGCTGGAATTGCAAAAAGAATTAGGGTTAGAGGAAGATGTCGCCTCTAGCCTCAACAACCTAGCGTATCTCTACCGTTCCCAAGGCAGATACAGCGAAGCCGAACCCCTTTACATCCAAGCTTTGGCACTCAAGCGTAAACTGCTGGGTGAAGAACATCCAGATGTCGCCACTAGCCTCAACAACCTAGCAGCACTCTACCGTTCCCAAGGCAGATACAGCGAAGCCGAACCCCTTTACATCCAAGCTTTGGCACTCAAGCGTCAACTCCTGGGTGAAGAACATCCAGATGTCGTTTCTAGCCTCAATAACCTAGCAGCACTCTACGACTCCCAAGGCAGATACAGCGAAGCCGAACCCCTTTACATCCAAGCTTTGGCACTCAGGCGTCAACTCCTGGGTGAAGAACATCCATCTGTCGCCGCTAGCCTCAACAACCTAGCGTTACTCTACCGTTCCCAAAAACGGTACTTGGAAGCAGAACCACTGTATCAAAAGGCTTTAGAAATTGCTGAACTTAGTTTAGGGGTAAATCATCCCAACACAATTACTATCCGTAAAAATCTCAAATTATTGTGCGATCATGCTTAAAGGCTATTTATAATTTTGAGTAGGTTTAGATTTTGCAACGTGTTGTTACTCCTCATCAAAAAGTGCATCTAAATTGCGATAACCGCTAAGGGACTTCCAACAAATAAATTACCCAATATCGCATTCGACCTAGCGTAATTAGGTTATCAACATAAAAAAATCGCCCCCTGAATTCAGGAGGCGCATCACCAAGTTGGTGGAAAGACGCGAAATGCCGCGTCTCTCATTCATTTTAACTAGCAACGTATTCTTGGACATTGGCACGACGGCGACGCAGATGAGCCAAAGCTTGATGCTCTAACTGGCGGACGCGTTCCCGGCTGAGATTCAATCTCTCACCCACTTTCGCCAATGACATTTCGTTACCATCTTCTAAACCAAAGCGCAGGGCTAAAACTTGTCGCTGTTGCGGAGTCAGTTCTGCTAGCAGATTGTTCAAGTCTTGGCGTAAGAATTCCTGGTTGGTGTAATACTCTGGTGATGGTCCGTCATCTTCCAGCATTTCTTGCAACTCAGTATCTTGGTTATCGCCAACTTTAACATCCAAAGACACAGGTTGACGCGCCATGTTCAGATACTCGCGGATCTGAGCAGGTTCTATTTCTAGTTCTTTGGCAATTTCGGCTGGAGTAGGCGATCGCCCCAAAGTTTGCGCCAATTCACGCTGCACTTTTTTGATTTTATTCAGTTTTTCGGTGATGTGGATCGGTAACCGGATGGTGCGACCTTGTTGAGCGATCGCCCGAGTAATCGCTTGGCGAATCCACCAGTAAGCATAGGTTGAGAACTTGTAACCCCTCATTGGGTCAAATTTCTCTACACCCCGCTCTAATCCTAGTGTTCCTTCCTGGATTAAATCCAGAAACTCCATATTCCGCTTTTGGTACTTTTTAGCAATAGCAACGACCAAGCGCAAATTCGCTTCGATCATTTTTTGCTTTGCCCGCTTCCCTTGCGCCACCGTTTGTTGGATCTCGGTTTCCGATTGTTGAACGTGGTCAGCCCACTCTGACATATTCGGTTCGCGGTGCAGTTTCTTCGCCAAAGCTTCTTTAGCGTCGATGAACTTCATCATTTGTTGCACCTGCTTTCCATAGACAATCTCTTGTTCACGGGTTAGCAGTGGTACACGACCAATTTCTCGCAGATAGGTTCGCACCATATCAGCCGTGAATTTGGTATTGAGGTTTTCCGTTTGGGTGTTGACAGTAGGCATTGGTGCGTTATCCTCTACTCCGTAAACACAATGTATGTTTTCTTACTAAAAATAAATTGATAAAGGTAGTACATCTATCACGAAATATCGAGAGCTATCAAAAGTAATTATCAATTTAGCTAGCCGTTTTTGAGACGTAAACTCCCAATGATAGGTTCCCCTACCTTCCCTAAATTTTCAATCTCTTAAATTTTCAATCTCTATATTAAGCACACTGATTGTTTTTGAGAATTTTTCTAGGCAGTTACGAATAGTAACTGTAAATCTGAAGTCGGTATGAGTTCCACTTACTCTTTATAGTAAGATAAATCAGGCAAATAGTAAAGTATTTTTCGACAAAATCTCTAATTATAATTCAAAATTGCCGATTTGCCAAAAAAAATTAAACTTCCTTGAAATTACTTACTATATCTATAGTGACGCGAAAAACCCCTCTTCTGTTGCCCAAAACTAGCCAGATAACCGAACTTAATTTCCCGTGAGAATGGAGGGATGTTACGAATTGGGCATGGGGCATTGAGAATTGGGAAAATAACAAATGACAAATGACTATCTAGAACCCAAGGTCAGCTTTGGCTAGTTCAGCAGCAGCGAATACTTCTGCGTCTGGTTTTTCTTCCCAAGCTGGCTCTCCAATTTCTTCGTAAAAAGTTGCATCATAAGGACGGGTACGTACTACTACTGGCATAGGAACAGCATGACCCAAAATTAAAGCTTGTTGCTTAGAGTCTAACTTTGCCAATACCGATCGCAGTCCGCCACCACCAGATACACCTGTAAAAATCGCGTCAATGTCTTTTTCATCATTAAGCAAAGCGGTAATCCGAGTCCCAATCTGGGACATGACTTCATTATCAATACCCGATGGACGTTGATCAACTACCAAAAGTGTGACGAAATACTTTCGCAGTTCACGGGCGATAGTCCCAAAGATAGTGCTTTGTACAATAGCCGGGTCAAGGAAACGGTGCGCCTCTTCAATGGTAATCATCAATGGCGTGGGGCGATCGTTGGGATTTTTGCTTTGCAGGAATTTATCTGCTTTTTTGACATAATGCTGATGAATACGTCGGGTGATCATATTCGTCACCAACATATAAGAGAGCATATTAGACTGGGAACCAAATTCTATCACAACATTCTTCCCAGCTTCCAGACATTGCACAATTTTATCAATGTAATTCTGGGGACAAACCGCACGCATATACTTCAAATTATCCATACGCATCAGTTTGCGCTGTAAAGAGTTAATTGAACCTGGGTGTCCCGGCTTTTCCTCACAGAACATCTTAATGTCCTCACCAGTCATATTTAACAGCTGGACAATCCAAGACCTACCAAACTCATTAAACAAAATATTAGCGTTATCTAAGGCTGCGTCAGAAAGTCCTAAATCTCGACCACATAACTTAATATCTTCAACTTCAATTTGCTCATAACTCAAATAGAGTTCTTGAGCATCACGCACACCCCGGCGCTTTGTCGATTCCGGGTCGAGGGTGTAAACTTCTACTTTGCTGGGAAAAAGTTGTTTTAAACCTTTAACTGTACTTACATTCTTCCCTTCTGCAACGGCTTCCCAGCCATACTCAGAGTGCATATCAAAAATCAAATTTACCGCCGCATTTTTACGGATAACGCCAGCTAAAAGTAACCGTGTTAGAAAGGATTTACCAGTACCAGATTTCCCAAAAACCCCATTACTTCGTTCTACGAAGCGATTTAAATCGATGCAAACTGGCACATCCATATCCAAAGGTTTACCGATAGAAAAATTACGCCTTTGGGGGTCATCTTCCCAACCAAATACCCGGCGAAAATCGTCAACACTGGCATCGTAAACTTGGCTAAAGTGGCTAGGAATAGTTTTAACAGGCAACAATTCCATTGTACTACTGCTTTGTGGCACAAATGAAGCCAAACCCGTCACTGATGGCAGAAAGGGATTTGCTGATTTGCCATTTGTTGGGGAGAAAGATTCTTCCGATTCGGGAGTGAACATCAACATCGGCGCGAGGTTGATAGTACCATAAGTACCACTTCCGGCTAAAACATCTCGTAAAAAAGTGTCTTCCCAACTAGGGGGACTTGCAATAATTCGGGCATTAGCAGCCCCTAATGCTACATCTGTCAGCATACAAAAAAAGCGCGATCGCATCCCTTGCACAACAAGAAACTTACCCACCCGCATATCTTCCACAGAAATGTCAGGATGCAATCGTACTTCTAAGCCTTCAGTTAGAGAACCTTGAATGACCGAACCTAATGGCTGTGCCGAATTTATCTGATTAGTCATTTGTCATTTGTCATTGGTCATTGGTCATTTGTCTTGAGTTATTATCTCCCAGTCACCAATCCCCAATCCCCAATTACCTAGTCAATCTGAATCGCAGTTGGCGCACTTCCTGTTGGTGGAGTGGTAGTGATTAATGGTTTGCGGAATTGGGTGTAAAGGCGATCGCGCCAGGTAAAGAATGGTTCATAATTTATATTCTCTGAAAAGATTGGTAATCCTTTACCTCTAATAGAAGCTGGTAAATCCAGATAGGGTCCAGAGGGGAACTTGAGCAATATCGATAACCCAGCTACTGCCAAGTCAGCTAAAGTTGGTTCATCTCCAGTTAAATAAGGACTATCTGCCAATAATAACGTTACCGCTTCCAAGTCTTGTTTTAAAGATGCGATCGCTGACTTGATCATATCTGGGCTGTAACCTACGCCAGAACCCAGCACTGTCAGTAAGTCAGTCGGTACTCCTTCAACCAGACTTTTAAATATATCTGGTGTTGAGGTGGGTAATAAAGACTTGCGGAAATTTTGGTCTTGACTTATGGCTGCAAATAGTGCTTTGCGACCTTTGATGCCTATGGACTCATCCGCCCATTCTTCGATTAATAAAGTTAAACCCCGTTTTTTGGGATCTTGCGGTATTATTGGGCGATCGGGATACTCTAAGTCTAAATACTTAGCTATTTCCGTAGAATCCGCAATATATCTATTACGATCCTTTAATACCGGAACTTGTTTCTGACCAGTCAGCCGGAACAGTTCTACTTGTCCAATCCCAGGCGTAACCTCTATTTTGCGGTAATCTAGTCCTTTAAAATCTAGAATTAGGCGCACTTTCTCTGAGTATTGAGATAGTTCCCATTGGTATAATTCCAACATGTTGTATACCTTATAACTGGTCAACTTCTTAACTGTACAATTGTATCTTTAGTTAAAGTAATTTTTCTTTACATTATTTGCTTTTTGTCTATTTAATTGAAATTGTGCTTCAACTTATGCCTGGTTTTTAGCAAAATCATCGATTTAAAAAGGATTATTTTCTGATTAAAATATAAAATAATTGAAGAATAATTTAATTTGGCATATATCAATAAAGTTAAGCGCTCAATTGTAGGTCTTCAGCAGTTACTTTAATTTCCGGCACTGTTTAGACTAAGTTAAGATATCTACGTAATTAATTTCTGTGCTTTTGCTGAAATAATTAATGGTTAATTCAAAGATATCGCCTTATTTAAGTAAGTGGGTCAAATTAAATATAAAACCTCACCCTGCCTCCGGCTTCCCTCTCCGATACTTTGGAGAGGGATTGAGGGTGAGGTTTTTTCTTATGTTTAATTACGTCTACCTACTTATTATCGGATTCAGTATTTTTTAATCCTTTATTTATTTACATAGAGTGTGGTATATAAATTTACTTATTAACAAATAAAATATTTTTCACAGCTTATTGTAACTCATACCTTGTAGATGTAAAGTTTTTCAGACGTTTTGAGAGTTGACGTTACAGCAAATGAGGCTTTTTAACTGTTCTGGCGTCAGAAAAAAATATACTCATTACAGAAAATATGTGCTAAATATATTTCATAATTGCCAGCCTAAGCCGACGTTCAATATTTTACCTGACCAGCACAAAATCTTCTGGGAAAAAATTTTACTTCCCTCTTAAGTTAGATTTTGTGTATAGCAAAATGTTATAAATCTTTATGTAATGTGTGGACAAAAACAAACAAAATTTATGAAGACAAATTACAGCAAATTGCTGATCGCGTTGGCAGGCATAGCAGGATTTAGTAGTTTAAGCCTGATTATTACTTTACCATCTGAAGCTAAACAGACACTAAATCCTAACCCCAGTATTTTTAACGAAGCCCCCTATAACAAGGGTCAACGTCTTCAAGTAAATACTCAATACACACCTGTTGAAGCTGCTTCAGAAATAGAAAAGGGCAATACCAAACCCAAACAAGTAGCGCAGAAAGGTAGTGTAACAAATCCCAAACCAAGTATTTTCAACGAGCCGCCCTATAACCGTGGTGGTGGTGGTAGTGTTACACCTACTGAAGTTCCAGTTACACCCCGCCCCCCAGGTACTACCCCTCTTACCCCAGGAACTGAACCCTCCAACACACCTACTACAACTCCACCAGGGCCAAGCGACAATCAAGGTAAAAACTTATTAGGGTTGGCAGAGTCAAACCCTTCTTTTAAAACCTTAACTAGCGCTTTGAAAGCAGCAGGATTGACTGGAGCTTTGCAAGGCAAAGATAACTTAACCATTTTTGCACCTACTGATGCAGCTTTTGCTAAATTGCCACAAGATGCTTTGCAAGAATTGTTAAAACCAGCCAACAAAGAAGTATTGATCAAGATTTTAACTTACCATGTAGTACCTGGTAAGATATTGTCCACCGATTTGAAGTCTGGTGAAGTTAAAAGCCTTGAAGGTGGCGCAATCAACGTTAAAGTTGATCCTACGACCGGTGTAACTGTCAATGAAGCTAAAGTAACACAGGCAGATATGACAGCCACTAACGGTGTAATCCATGCAATTGATCAGGTGATTTTGCCTCCTGACTTGTAGTTTTTAGGTACAATCTGTAACAGACTAGTAGTCTGTCAAGCTAGTCTTGAGGGTTCGTAGTAAGCACAAAGCGTCCTTAAAAATTTAGGACTAAAGTTCTGACTACGAACTTGTTTACCCCTCAATTCAAAGCTGACAGACTACTAAGTAAGTCGGCGCAAATAATCATCACTGGTTTGTAGTTGCGCTTTAGCGCTAAAGCGCAACTACGAGCCAAATACAGAAATTTTACTTTTCGTTACATTGGCATTAAGTATTAATAAGAAAAATCCCGTTCAGATGTTAATTTTGGACAGCTTTTTTTGTAACAACTGTGATAAATCACTGAGGTACAGGCAGACTACCTTGTAGTATCATCTGACTTGCCCTAGCTTGACAACTGGCGCAGGCACAGCCAAACATCTGCATGGCAAGCTGTTTAATTTCATTAGAACGTATTGATGGGTTTTGGGGATATTCTTGTGAAACGGGTGCAGAAACAGCCTGTGCGTCAGTGGGTGCTAAGGTAGGATTGGCTAAATCTTGGGGAGAAAGCTTTTTAGCAAAAGCTGGATTGACAGTTAGTAATATTAAAGCCAAAAAGCTTGAGCCACAAAGCAAAGCCATGATAATTTTATTCATGATTTACACGAGTAGTAAACTTGATCTTGAAGTTGAGCTATTCCCACTACCATCATGCATCAGCACAACACCAGCTAGTTTGGCCTTCCTGAACACACTATTAATTTTGGTACAGCAGGACGCGAGTAGTATACAGAGTCAGATGCCCAGAAAATGATGGCATATTTGCTATTTATAGCGCAAGCAGCCACCCCTTAATGTAGGTTAAATATTGCATATTCTCTTGACGAAGCCATTGCGAAATTATGACGAAGATATGACCTTCCTTGAATGATGACGGCACAGGGCAAACTTATTAAAAAGTTTCTTTGATGCCGATTGCACAAAATTGAGTATTTTTGCAAATAAATCAGCCAGTGGGATGGGCATTTTGCCCATCCCACAAAAGGTAAAGGATACTTTTTGATTTGGAAATCCCTTAACAGGTTATAGGCTAGACATTACATCTCGTGCAACTGCTAAAGTCTTCTCAATATCTTCTTCAGTGTGAGCAAAAGACGTAAACCCAGCTTCAAATTGAGAGGGTGCTAAGTAAACACCACGCTCTAACATCCCCCGATGGAAGCGTCCGAATTTGGCTGTATCAGACTTTTTGGCATCTTCGTAGTTATGAACTGGGCCAGAGGTAAAGAATAAGCCAAACATGGCGCTGATTTGACCACCGCATACCCCATGACCAGTTTCTTTGGCAATTTGCAGCAAACCATCTGCTAGCTTCTTAGTAATCCGGTCAAGATACTCGTAAGTACCTGGCTTTTGCAGCAATTCTAAAGTCTTAATACCAGCAGTCATCGCCAAAGGATTACCAGAAAGTGTCCCAGCTTGATATACAGGCCCTGCGGGGGCAACCATTGACATAATATCTCGGCGACCGCCATAAGCTCCTACTGGCAAGCCACCACCAATCACCTTACCCAAGGTTGTTAAGTCGGGAGTCACACCAAATTTTTCTTGAGCGCCACCGTAAGCAATCCGAAAGCCTGTCATCACTTCGTCAAAAACCAATAACGCTCCATGCTCGTGAGTCAGTTCTCGTAATCCTTCTAAAAAGCCGGCATCAGGTGCAATAAATCCAGCATTGCCGACAACTGGCTCAAGAATTACACCAGCAATCTCGTCGCGGTTTTCTTCAAATAAGGCTTTGACTGACTCTAAGTCGTTAAAAGGTGCGGTTAGAGTGGTGCTAGTTGCCGCTTTCGGTACTCCTGGTGAGTCTGGCAAGCCAAGTGTGGCCACACCAGAACCCGCCTTGACGAGAAAGGTATCGGCGTGTCCGTGGTAGCAGCCTTCAAACTTGATGATTTTATCTCGTTTTGTGAAAGCCCGCATCAGCCGCAAAACTCCCATACAGGCTTCAGTTCCAGAGTTGACAAATCTGACCATTTCGATGCTAGGAACGGCATCGATAACCATTTCTGCCAAAACATTTTCTAGGACTGAGGGAGCGCCGAAACTGGTACCTTTTTCTAAAGCTTCATGTAAGGCTGCAATTACTTCTGGATGAGCATGACCGCAAATAGCTGGCCCCCAAGTGCCTACATAGTCTATATATTGGTTGCCATCTACATCCCAAATATATGCCCCTTTAACACGATCAAAAACGATGGGTTGTCCGCCCACAGACTTAAAGGCCCGAACCGGAGAACTGACTCCTCCGGGCATCAGGTTTTGAGCAGCAGCGAAAACTTCTTGTGATTTCGTTGTTTTAATTGTGGTATTTACCAAGGTTCTCTCCTAAATAGTGGGCAATAAAAAGCTATATCTTAGAATAGGGTCAAAAACTACTTAGAATTTCTATCCTATATAAATAGCTGAACCAAAAAAAAATAACAATATGTTATGGAAGTCGAATAAAGACTTGCCTCTAGATATTCAAACTCGATTATCTGAAGCATACCAGGATCTTTACCGAGCAGCTTTTAATTCGGCAATTCATTGGTATGGTGAGCTAGATAAAATAGTTCAATTCAAAAAAATATGCCAGTTGCCCTCTTGAGAATGGTATCGTGAATCCATGAATTATTCTCATTAGAGCAAACTAGCTGGTATGTCTTCTAACGATTCGCACTCTCTGCATGACGCTATCCCTGTTGAGGAAATTCGCTACGATGAACGGGGTCTAGTGCCTGCAATTGTCCAAGATTATTTGGATGGTACTGTCCTGATGATGGCGTGGATGAATCAGGAGTCGTTACAAAAAACTTTAGAAACTGAAGAAACTTGGTTTTGGAGCCGTTCCCGGCAACAGTTGTGGCACAAGGGAGCGACTTCTGGACATATCCAAAAAGTGCAGAGTATCCGTTATGACTGTGATAGTGATGCGCTGCTCATCGGGGTAGAGCAATTAGGAGATATTGCCTGCCATACTGGAGAACGTAGCTGCTTTCACCAAATAGAAGGGAAAATTGCCCCGCCACCAGGGGATACATTGTCACAATTGTTTGAAATAATATGCGATCGCCGCGATAATCCGACAGAAAGCTCTTACACCTGTAAACTATTCGCAGGTGGCGATAACAAAATTTTGAAAAAGATTGGTGAGGAAACCGCCGAGGTGGTAATGGCCTTTAAGGATGATGAAGCAGATGCGATCGCAGGTGAAGTGGCTGATTTGCTATATCATACTTTGGTTGCCTTAGCTCACCATCAAGTTGATTTAAAATCTGTGTATCGTAAGTTACAAGAACGTCGCCAATAGAGAGAATAAGCCCACAGATGTGTGTCCCTACTCAGCTAAAATTCGATTCAGGTATTCTAAAATTGCCAGAGCGATCGCTACACTCAAGATAAAATATAGCCAGTAACTATTGGTAATAATTTCTGGTTGATCTAATGCCCATCCACCCAAGGGATGACCAATAAATGAGCCAACAGCCCAGCACAAAGCGTTAATGGAAAAATAAACGCCGCGTTGATTTTCTGGGGCTAACTCAGTCACTAAAGAAGCAGCAGATGGGGTATAGGAGACAATCGCCACCGCAAATACTCCTAATGCTAATATTACCCAAACCAGATTATGAGATGGGGCAGTGCCGCTTACCCAAATCAGCCCAAAACCAATTGCCCATAAAATAGCGGAAACACTAAGCGCGAGTGAGTGTGAGCAGCGTTTTAAGATGCTAGTTACAGGCAACTGACAGATGATAGCGAACACCAGATGCCAAGCAAATAGAACACTAATCGTAGTTTGAGCAAATCCTTCGCTAGTACTTTTTATAACAAAGTTTTTGAAGTAAAGCGGCAGAGTGCTGTGGATTTGAGAAATATAGATTGTAAAAAATATATTAACTGCTATGTAAACTAGGAAACGCCGATCTCTTAATACTGTCATCCAAGAAGCAAAAAGTTCTATCTTTTCAGATTCCCCTATTTGCTGTTGTTCAGTTTCACTAATTCCCACATAGACAACCCCAAAAAATACCATAAAAGAGATTGCATCAATGACAAATAGCCAGCGATAACTCCCAATTACGGCGATCAAAAACCCAGCTAGCATAATTCCGATCGCTAACCCAAGATTATCAGCTAGGCGAGCGATCGCAAAAGTTTGGCGGCGATTGTCAATCTGGCTGGCGTCAGCAACAACCGCTTCAGCCGCCGGCCAATAAAAACCTATCCCTAAACCGCTAATCAAGCTACCGATTACCAAAATCGTAAAATTATCGGTTCCAGCTAAAACCAGAGAACCAATTGCGGAAATCGCCGTGGCTAGCAACAAAGTGCGGCGGCGTCCCCAGTGTTCAGAATCAGCCAAAGAACCACCTACAATCCGCCCTACAATGCCGGAAATCGAAGCGCTACCCAAGGCTACCCCAACACTGGTTGCAGATAAACCAACTTGATTGACAAAAAAGATGGGGGCGTAAAACAGCGTACAGCCGGTACCAACTTCCGATAGAAATCTACCAATTGCAAAAATCCATATCTGGGGATGTATCGAGGGCAGCCACGATGATAACTGCGATTGCGAAGCTAATTTCATTAGTTTGAATGTCATGACTTGATGACATTTTTGTAATTCTTATCATTGGCGGCTATTTTCCTGACTCATTCCACAGGGTTTCCACAGGGATTTTCGCAGTTTTCCACAGGTTCTCTACGAGCTAATGGGCTTCTTACTCTCTTGCTGGGGATTGTTGCTTAACAGTGGGAAGGAACTTAAAGGACTGAGTTCTTGTAAAGTTACGTAACGGAAAATAGCTTCAAACACCTATTCTAGCGTTTGCATTTATTTTTTATACAATCGTTTTTAACATTTCGCAGCATTGACAAACCCACCCCCTCTTGGCGCACAATGATTCGGCTTGCTTTTGTAATCCGTTCAACCGTTGGCATCAAATGGGTAAAATATATTACCATCAGATGTGAGCGGAAATTGGCGGACTGGCGAAAGAGCGTGTGAAGTAGCCCTAAGCCGCTTCAGCGCAAGCAACTTGTCCCTCTTGATTATCCTCATAGGAGGAAAATCTCATGAAAGCAACGGTTAGCATCTTTACAGAAATTCCCGAAACACTCCACGAATCGTTAAAAAACTACTTAGAAACCCATCCCGATTGGGATGAAAACAGAGTATTGACGGCGGCCTTATCATTGTTTTTACTCCAAAATGGAGATAGCGATCGCCGTGCTGCTCGAGTCTATCTGGAAACTTTGTTCCACCACTCCTCAGTAGAAATACCCTGTACTGACTCACCCGCAACAGCTAATTTACTAGACACCCCATAGGTACTGGTATCAAGCCCTAATACGGGTACGGCAAACCGTGCCCCATTAAGGGACTTAAATTAATTCGTAATTCGTAATTCGTCAATTTTGTTTTGTAATGGGAATTTAACCCCAATCGCATTACTTGCTTTTTTATTGAACCGGGGGACTTAAACCCAGGTAACTTGTTCAAAATAAAAAAATCATCAATAGTTTTGGTAAAAACGGTCAAACAAATGCAAAAAAAATATTTTCCAGTGGACTCTCTTTGTTGTCCACTGTTTTAAACGCATAAATAAAAATCTCAAATAACTACCTGGTGTGTATTTGAGCAATATCTACCTATTTTGATTGTCTAAACTTGTCTTTTATTCAAGCCAAAGAAATTTACTAATCCCTCCCCAAGAGTTAACAGTCAAGAGTTAAAAAACTCTAGACTGTTAACTTAGGACTTAGCTTCCAAGTGCTGGGGATGAGCAGGAGATTCAAACTTATACCCTACGCCACGTACAGTTTGAATTAATGCTGGCTGACTAGCATCAATTTCAATCTTCTTGCGAATTTGCCCAATATGGACATCTACAACCCGTTGGTCGCCGACATATTCATAGTCCCATACCTCTTGGATTAGCTCCGCACGCCGCCAAACTCGACCTGGATGACTGGCTAAAAAATGCAACAAATCAAATTCCAGAGCGGTTAAAGGTACTGCTTGGTTATTAAGCGCTACCTCCCGCCGCACTGGGTCAATCATAAGTTTTTCAAATACCAAGCGTTTTTGCTCGGCAGTAGTTATCACTCGTTGACGCCTCAAAATCGCTCCGACTCTGACTTCTAACTCTCCTAACCCAAAAGGCTTGGTGAGATAATCGTCAGCACCTTTAGCAAAGCCGCGAATTTTGTCAGCTTCGTCAGCCCGGCTAGTCAACATCAAAACAAACACACCATTACGACTTTGCATCTCTTGGCAGAGGTTAAACCCTGTGACATCTGGTAAATTCACATCTAGAATCACCAAATCAGGGTTAAATTGCTCAAATAGAGTTAAGGCTGTCTTTCCATCTTCGGCAGCCTCCACCTGATAGTTCTGCTTAATCAGAAAGCGTTGGATTAAATTCCGAACCGCAGGATCGTCGTCAACTACAAGAATCTTGGCAGGAGCCATGACCATTTCTTTGCACAAAAATTCGTAAGATTAACAAAGGGTTTGCGTAAAAACGCAGTTGCCACTTAAGGACTAACTAAGAATCTACATGGCTAGGGTATGAGATTCCTGATTATTCAAAAAGAAATACTCTAATCAGGATTGTGGGCGGTAAGAACGCGAAACTTGTGTTAGCCACAGTATGTAAGCGCTCTGACTTTAGCCGCAACAGTTCTTAATACCAAGACACGTTCGTGATCCCAGTTAGGTGGTAACTAAAAACGTCTCAATTCTAAATCGATATGCGGATATATACCACAAGCGATTATTCAGTATAATTAAAAAAATTCTATTAAGGCACAGTCAGTTGCCAAATTTGAAACAGTAAAGTTGATATTTTCATAAAAACTATGTGTTTTAGGTATTCTCCGTTCAAATTCTAGATTAGAGCCAGAACTAGACAACGACATGAGGGTATACACGGAGTTATAGCGATATGTTAAAGTGGCTATAGTTAAAATTACAAAGTTGATTAAACTAACCCGTGCTACTATCCTGTTAGGGCATAAAATAAGTCGAGACTTTAGTTTCGATTAAAACAAAACCTAAAGCTGTTTTTTATTCGACAAAAGACTGCCGCTGACTGAGGCTGAAGTAACAAACTCCCATGAGCGATCAAAATCCCTACGAAAAACTTGGGGTATCAGAAGAGGCTAGCTTCGATGAAATTCAGGATGCTCGTAATCGCCTATTCGAGCAACATAGTGCCGATGCCAAGCATTTAGAAGTAATTGAAGCGGCTTACGATGCGATTTTAATGGATCGCTTACGGATGCGCCAAGAAGGTAAAATTAAAGTCCCTGAGCGTATTCGGTTTCCAGAGTTGCGAGTACAATCGCTTCCTAAAGAAAGTCCAACGCCTCGTGAGCAGTCGCCTGCATGGCTGCAACGGATGCTGGATCAGCCAACACCTGCTGATATATTCTTACCAGGAGCTTGGTTTCTGGGTTTGAGTTCTATCAGTGTGTTTTACCCAGAGGGAGGCGATCAGGTTTTGCAGTTAGCATTGGTGGTTGGGGTAGGCGCTAGTATTTACTTTCTCAATCGCAAGGAAAGTAAATTTGGCCGAGCAGTTTTGTTCACCCTAGCCAGTTTAATAATTGGCTTAATCGCTGGGGGACTAGTTGCTAGTTGGCTTTCACCACAAATATCATTCCTGAATTTGTCATCGAATCAGTTTTCTAGTGTAGTAACGTTTATATTGTTGTGGTTGGTTAGTAGCTTTTTACGGTAAATCAATATCCGTAAGCAAGGTTTCATAAAGAAGACATGGTTTATGTGTGTTCTTCTCAAAATTTGAGAGTCAGGAGTCAGAATACCTATTTTGACTCCTATTTTAATTCAATCTGTTGCAGCTAGAAAGCCTTTTTAGACAAGGTGTTTAGTTAAGACTAAATCTACAGCAGCACCGAAATCCTTAACGATTAAGTCGGGGTGGTAAAGTTCCAATTGGGTGCGATCGCGGATGCCACACTCCACAGCCATCACCTTAATATCATAATTTTTAGCTGCGGTGATGTCGGCTTCGGTATCTCCCACCATCCAAGTATCAGTAGCCGGGGGCAGTTCTTTTAATGCCCTAGCCATCAACAAGGGCTTATCTTCAATATCACGAGTTTTAACGTAGTCGTTACTCAAGCAATAACAACGATTCTCCGGGAAAAATCTCTCCAAATCGTGTTTTTTGAAGGCATAATCTAGTTCCCGAACTCGGCGCATAGTCATAACTGCTAAATCAATTCCAGCTTCTTGAATTTTTAACAGTGCATCCACAGCACCAGGCGCGAGAGTATCATAATTGAAATAAGGTTCTGTATGCACAGTTTGCCGTCGTAGTTGGGCAAATTCTTGGGCTTGGGCTTCGTCTAACCCGGAATTGAAGGCAATTTGTTTTTCGGGAATGCGCGATCGCTTTAACTGCCAAAATTCCGCTTTCGCAAGTTCTTGCACTTCTTGGTTTGGGCGACGGGTTTTCTCTAAGCAGAATTGATAAACACGGTAGTACCGTTCGGAAACATCAATAATTGGGCCGTCGAAGTCAGTAATAAGTCTTAGCATCGGCGGTAAAAGTTAATTTTTATTAAGTTTATCTCAGATGTATGGCTATTTTTCGAGAGTATCAAGTTAAACTAAACTCTTTTTAAGAAAGTATCGACGATGACCTGGAGGAAAATCTTCTAACTCTCCAAAAACTTCATACCCCAAGTGCTGATAAAATTTGGGAGCCTGGAAACTGTAAGTAAAAAGATATGCGTTTAAGCAATCACGATTAATAGCCTCTTGCTCTGCTGCCAAAAGAAGTGCTTTTCCATATCCATAACCTCTTAACTCCTCTGCAACCCAGAGATTAGCGATATGCAACCATCCCAAGCCGATAAAACCCTCCAAGCCGCCCACTACATTTTCTTCTGAATCACGAAGCAATAGAAACAGTGGGGTATATTGGTAATTTCCAATCTTGCCTACATTGAAATCTTGAAGTTGCTTGTCAATAAAATCAACTTCTTTTGAGTCTGGCTGAATTTCAATTGATATTTTGTAATCAGGCATCATTGCAGCGTACCGCGTTTGATTTAAATCTTGTGTGTTGAAATTGTCTATATCTAAAGAAGCTTTTAAAAGTTCGCTCCATGAATGGTGATAGGGTGAGTCCTGTACGTTGTTTTAGTTGCGTGTAATAGGTTTGGGGAACTGAGAGTAAGGATAAACCACTGGCACGAAATTTAGCGATCGCTGTGGGTTTTTGCTTTGGTGATGTGTTCCAGATATTAATCCCACCAACGATATAATTTAAGAGCGCGGCAGTTATATTTAATTCGATTATGCAAATTAAATGTTTTTTAGCTTATTTCTATCTTAGAGGTACACCCACAAAGTGAAACATTCCGGTGTATAAGACCTAAACAGTAATTCTTTCGTGACTGTTTGCTGGAAAACTTGGGAGTTACATTTAGCTTATTAATCTACATGGCGATGCGGCTCTGGTTGATTACCAAACAATCACGGTTTCAGGCTCCAATCAGAAATGCCGCTTATGACAGCACCGATAATTCGGTTACAGTCACATTCCTGTTAGCACCTCACCATTTATACATCTATTAACAGGGGGTGAAATGAGCAGTTTCTACTTTTTCTGTGATCGGCAAAACATTAACTTTCAGCTTGCATGGCTAAAATCATACCGCTTATTGCAGCCAAACCGAATAATCTTTCTAACTAGGTACTCATCATGATTCAAGATGACATCATTAACGAATTGCAATATATTCCCGAATCCAAACTACAGGCACTATACGAACTAATTCACTATTTTCGGCTTGGGATTAACAGTGAGATGGAAAAACAATCTAGTGAGGATGAAGACTTAAAAATAGATAAAAATCTATGTCTGAATACCTTGCAGAAAATTAAGCAGGGCGATTTATCAAGTTTTAGTGAGATTGGTGATGTGAAAGCATACATTGAAGACTTAAAAGATGAAATTAGTTAAAGATGATGACTATAACCGTAAAGAACGAAAATTCTTTAAAAAACGCCCTCATTTAATTGATAAATATGGAGAAGTCTTAGAAAAGCTAAAAACTAACCCATTTGACACATCACTAAAAACGCATAAATTAAAAGGCGAACTCAGCGAATTTCATTCATGCAGCTTAACCTATGAATATCGAATTATTTGGGTATTTCTAATACAAGATGAAACGATTGTTTTAGTCGATATTGGTAGCCACGATGAAGTTTATTAACGCATTTATCGAGGCTATGGGCGGAGCTAGATGTAAAGTAAGTTCAAAAAAGCGAAGCTACAAAGCGTTCCAAGTCCCTTCGCTTAACTCGCCAAGCCTTACCAATCTTGTCCCCCTTCAAGCGGTTTTCTCGTATAGCTTGTATCAAATACTGCCGACTCAAACCAGATAATTTTTGTGCTTCTGATAAAGTCAGCAAGGGCTTAACATGCAACGGAACCGCAGGATTGCCAAGCTCCTTAATTGCTTCCATCATTGCAGCGTACCGCGTTTGATTTGTTCGCTTTCAATGGCTTCAAATAAGGCGCGAAAGTTACCTTCACCAAAACCTTGAGCTTGGTAACGGCGTTCTATAAACTCAAAGAAAAATGTCGGTTGTTCAAATATTGGCTGGGTAAAAATTTGTAGTAATAAGGGTGCAGTATTTCCTCCTTCTAAAGAAGTATATTCTTGCCAATCCACCAGAATTTCTTGTTGAGCGATCGCTTCTAGTTCTAGAGGTGATAGGGTGAGTCCTGGACGTTGTTTTAGTTGCGTGTAATAGGTTTGGGGAACTGAGAGTAAGGATAAACCACTGGCACGAAATTTAGCGATCGCACTCACAAGATTAGTCGTCCGCAAGGCAATATGTTGAATTCCTGGTCCCCGATTGACATCAAGAAATTCCTGAATTTGGGAATTTTTGGTAGCCGGTTCATTAATTGGCAATTGGACGCTACCGTTGCGCGAAACCATCACCTGACTGTGTAAAGCAGAGCGATTAGTTTTAATTTTAAAAGCTTGCTGGGGTTGAAAATCTAGGATTTTTTCGTACCAAGCCACAGCATTTTCCAGTTCACCAACTGCGACGTTTAATACTACATGATCTATGGCCGTAAAAGTGTTGTCTGTTGTCATTTGTCCTTTGTCATTTGTGTTAGTTACAAATGACGACGGACAAATGACCAATGACCTTTCGATCAAAGTATGAGTCAGTCCACCCCAGGCGGCAATTTTGGCACACTTGAGGAATTCTGTACCCACCTGGCGTTCCTGGGTGGGTTGTAGGATTGTAGCACCGTGTTTTTGAGCTAGTGCGATCGCGCTTTCTAAATCTTCGACCGCAAAAGCGACATCTGCCACACCAGGTGGATATTGACGCAGAAACTCAGCTACTGGACTTGTAGGTAACAGTGGTGAAGATAGAAAAAAGCAGACGGCACCACTTTTTACCACTTCTGTACAAGTGTGAAATGAAATGCTGCGATCGCTTACTGCATGAAAACCAAGATGGTGTACAAACCAATCCCGCCATACTTTGGCGTCTTCTACATAGAAATGAACGTGATCAATTTTCATAGATATTGAAAATCCAGCATAACAGTTTATATATCTGTAAATTTTGCCTTTTTTGCTAGATTTTCACGTCTTTACCAGGCAAGAATTATGTAGGTGTACTCGCACTTTAAAAAAACAAATGACTATCAGGTTGAATGTTAATTTCCATTGGCACAGCTTGCGGTTCGGCAGAAAGGGCAAAGAAAATCGCATTGGCAGCAGTTTCAGGACTAAGCATTTTTTTCCGGTCTACTTTTAGGTTGACGTTATCCCAGAAAGGAGAATCTACCCCACCAAAGTAGAATAGCGTGAACTTGATACCAAAACGCTTGAGTTCCTCTGCCATGCACTTGCTGAAACCGACAACACCAAATTTAGAAGCAGAATAAGCCGCGGCCATTCCCATCGAATGTTTGCCCAGAATTCCAACCACGTTACAGATGTGACCAGACTTGCGCTTTTGCATCTCTTCAGCAGCCGCTTGAGTGGTGTAAAAGCTGCCTTTTAAGTTAACATCTAGCATCTTGTCTAAATCAGCAGGTTCTAAGCTGTTGTAAGGCTTGAGTATACCAGCACCGGCGGCATTCACTAAAATATCGATTTGACCAAACTCAGCGATCGCCTTTTCTATCAAACTATCTACCTGTTGCGGGTCAGTAATATCGGTGGGAACGCTCAAAACTTGCCCTGGTAAATCAGCAGCCAGTGTTGTCAAACGAACCGCATCTCTGGCAGCCAGTACTAACCGGACTCCAGTAGGCGCAAGTTTGTGTGTTAACGCTGAACCAATGCCACCAGTAGCACCGACAACAACAACGACTTTATCCTGCATTGGATTATTTACATTTCTTTACATCTTTATACATAATACTGAATTACAGACTCAGCGTGTACGTAAACATCCAGAAAGTATTTAAATAAGTGAGCGCAAATAATCATCACTGGCTCGTAGTTGGGCTTTAGCGCTAAAGCGCAACTACGAGCCAAATACAGAGATTTTATTTTTCGTTACATAGCTTGGTTTTATCTTGCCTACTTACTTATTCAGCGGTATTACCTGATATTCCTTGCCACTCGCCTTTAATGTAAATGTGGGAGATGATTGTAGATATTTGGTAAAAGTGGAACCTAACTTTAATTTTTTAATAATTGAATTAGGAGATTTTCCGGTTATTTTCTGCAACTCTGAACCTAGCTTTGATACAGATAGTTGAGTTTGTGGAGATTTGATTTGTATATCTTGAATAATTTTCAATAGTAATTTATTTAATGTTTCTCCACTAGAAATTTCTGCAGAGCCTTCTTTTTCTTCTTTTTGAAGAGATTGTGCAGATTAGTTCTCTATAACAGGGATTATTTCTTGAATTTCTGGTTGCTTTGAATGATGTTTAATATTGATATCACATCTTTCTTCAAATAAAGTTGCAACAGCCACTAAACTGTTTAATCGAGCATTGATTGATTCCTGTTCACTTTTGATTAAATCTTGAATTTTATCAACCACTTGTTCAAAAGATGGAACTTCTGTTGCCATAGGTAAGGAATAATGAGTTAAATTGCCAGTATTCCGGTTTTCTATTTGCAAATTTTGTCCTTGTCTACGTACCCAATAAACAATTAATCCTTGATTTTGAAGTTCGTTACAGAGGTGGTTCAAAATTCCATCGCCAGAACAGACCAAGATTTCTTTAACTGTTGGATAAGAGCGTAAGACACAAGCGCCAAGTGCGATCATTTTTGCATCAGCACTGTCTTTACCCCCAGGCACATGGACAAGCTGATAGCCACGATTGTATAGTTCAATATCTTGTTTGCCAATGCTGGGATTTCTCCAGTTAGCAAATGCAATTTTAACTTGGAGAGGATATTTACAGACACTGGCTAAAAATAATTCGGAATTAACATCTAATTTTAAGTTTTCTGCATCTAAAAGCAGAAGTGAGATTCCTGTTTCTAATTGATGTTTAATTTCAGTTTGTTGTTGAATTTTTTGGATAAATTGGTTGAAGGCAGCAGATTCTAGCCAATCAGGTGATAATATAGTTTGTAGCAGTTCTTCAGCTAATGTAAGACTAAAAGAGCCTTGACTCTTCTCTGTAATTTTTTCTTCTGGCAAGTCTTTTACTAAAGGAACTTCTGTACTTTCGGACATAGATACTTTAGTATATCCATTGCTGTTAGCAAGCAACTCATCTTCCAGGGAACGAGGGAATGCAGGCTCAAGAAATTGTTTACCACAATTTTTGCAGAGGTAATTCTGCTTGTCATTCCGACGACCATTTTTCCGAGATAAAGTAGATTCGCACCGAGGACATTTCATTTTGTGATTCAGGTGGTCTAGAGCAGATACTTGCCTCTAAATATACAGTATCAAAAACTACTGTCAACATCACTTTAAATTGCCCAACACAAGAAAAACTTCAACTAACACGGGCGAAAACATAGTCACGGGTGCGAGAATCCACGGGGTTAGTAAATATTTTATTTGTACTACCAAATTCAACCATTTGAGTAATACGATTTTCATTACTATAAAAGAAAGCCGTAAAATCAGATAGGCGAGTAACTTGCTGCAAATTATGAGTAACTATCACAATTGTCAACTCAGAGCGTAAGTTATGGATCAGATGCTCAACTTTCATACTACCAGCAGGATCAAGACCTGAACAAGGTTCATCCATTAACAGAACGTTCGGTTTAACTGCTAAAGCACGGGCAATACATAGTCTTTGCTGTTGGCCGCCAGAAAGCTCTAAAGCAGATTTGTGCAGCTTATTTTTCACTTCATCCCAAAGTTCGGCAGCTTTGATGGCAGATTCAACGATTCCATCTAATTCTACTTTTGGATGCCATCCAATTAATTTCACCCCGTATGCAACATTATCGTAAACGCTCATAGGAAAAAGATTTGGCTTGGGAAAAACCATACTGACTTGACGACGTAAGCGATTTATGTTGACACGTCGCTCATAAATACTTTGTCCAAAAAATTCTACTTTTCCTTCAACCTTCAGTTCTCCTTCTAATTCACTCATGCGATTTAACGATTTCAGAAAAGTAGACTTGCCACAACCACTAGAACCAATAATTGCCGTGACTTGGTTTTGGTAAATATCCATTGACACGCCTTCAACTATCTTTTGAGTGTCGTAAGAGAAGCTGAAGTTTTTGACTCTGATGGCTGGAGTTAGTTTACTCATATTCTCAAAACGTGTGAAATAAAAGTTGACGAAGTAAAGTAGTACAAATCAGCAACGCTGTTTCACTATGTTACCGTCAAAAGGAGATATTCATGGGAATTACGTAGTTATACAGTAGCCATACAGCAGATAAGCTGTTAGTAAAGATTTATATTAACGTGAGGACTTAACCGAAACGCCCTGAAATGTAGTCGCGGGTACGGGTGTCTAGTGGGTTGTTAAAAATTTGTTCTGTAGCGCCAAATTCAACCATTTGACCTATGCGACTTTCATCGGTGCTGAAGAAAGCCGTAAAATCAGAGACGCGAGCGGCTTGCTGCATGTTATGGGTAACGATCGCAATTGTCAACTCAGACTGCAAACTATGGAGCAGTTCTTCAACTTTCATGGTAGCAATGGGGTCAAGAGCCGAGCAAGGCTCATCCATTAGCAGAACTTTTGGCTTGACTGCTAAAGCACGGGCAATACATAATCTTTGTTGTTGACCACCAGAAAGCCCTAATGCTGATTTATCCAACTTATCTTTCACTTCATCCCAAAGAGCAGCGCTTTTAAGTGCAGATTCCACAATCTCATCTAATTCTAATTTTGAATACCTGCCTGCTATCCTCATCCCGTAGGCAACATTTTCGTAAATGCTTATGGGAAAAGGATTCGGTTTTTGGAACACCATACCAATTTGGCGGCGTAACCGATTGATGTTGACACGAGGAGCATAAATATTTTGACCAAAAAATTCTACATCTCCTTCAACTTTCACAGGACCTTCTAATTCGCTAATGCGATTCAGAATTTTGATGAAGGTAGATTTACCACAACCACTAGGGCCAATAATTGCAGTTACTTGCTTTTGATAAATATCTATTGACACCTTTTCAATCGCTTTTGTTGTGCCATAGTAAAAGCTGATATTTTTAACTTTGATAGCTGGGATTAAGTTACTCATGCTAATTCGTAATTCGTAAGGTCATGCTTTGCTACAATGCAAAACAATATAAAAAATTATTTTACTTCAATCTTCTTTGCCTAATGACTAAGCGAGAGAAAATATTCACACATAAAATTAAGCCGAGTAGAACTATAGAAGTAGTCCAGACTAATTGGTTTTTTTGCGGGTCTGGGTCGTTGTAGAGGTTAAAAATCAATACTGGTAAGGAAGCTGTGGGACTTAACAATCCTTCTGACCAATCTAGACTAAATAAAGCAGTAAAAATTAAGGGTGCTGTTTCACCAGCAGCACGAGCTACAGCTAATAAAATGCCTGTAGTAATTCCAGGAATTGCAGCAGTAACAACAATGCGAAGGGTAGTTTGAAAGCGAGTTCCGCCTAAAGCAGCAGAGGCTAGACGTTGAGATGTGGGAATCAGTTTTAAGGATTCTTCTGTTGTCAGTATAATTACAGGTAGCATAATTACGGCTAAAGCAAAACCACCTGCGCTCGCACTAAATCCTTTAGTTACCAAAACTATTACACCGTAAGCGAATACGCCTACAACTATTGAAGGGACGCCTGTTAGAATGCTGCTGATAAAACGAACAATACTAGCGATTGAGTTGGTTTGACCAAATTCTGCCAAGAAAATTCCTGTCATTATCCCTGTAGGAATGCTTAAAATAGCACCAATTATCACCATAATTATGGTTCCTAAAATGGCATTGCCAAAGCCATTATCAATAACTGCTTTGACAAACATTTCCGATTTCAATCCAGATATTCCCCGAACGAAAATTTCCCACAAAATTGATAATAAAGGAATGAGTGCTAGACCTGTAAAACCAAAGGCGATCGCATTCATTGCATAAGTAAATGTTACTCGCTCTCTTGCCAGAGGACTGCATAATTCTTTCGCCAAAGATTCATCAGTTTCAGACTGAATATAACCACTCATGTTTTTTATTAATTTTGATTGATAAATGTCTTATTAAATTGAGGTATTTCTATTAAAAAATTGCTATTTATTTTTCCTACCAACCCATTTAACCAAGAGGACAGCGCCAATATTTACAGCTAGAGTTAACCCAAACAAAATCAACGCCAAATAGCTTAAAGCGCCTATATGTAAACCCGGTTCTGCTTCGGCGAATTCATTAGCTAATACAGAGGGAATTGTATAACCTGGGTTGAGTAAAGAAGCAGTGATTTGAGCAGAGTTACCAATCACCATAGTGACAGCCATTGTTTCACCCAAAGCACGTCCCAAGGCGAGCATTGCTGCACTCACTATTCCCGAAAATCCAGATGGTAGCAAGACCCGAAAAATTGTTTCCCAACGAGTACCACCTAAAGCCATAGATGCGCTACGTAATTCTTTAGGGATAGCCATTAAAACATCACGAGTAATTGCTGCCATTGTGGGCAAAATCATGATGGCTAGAATAATTCCAGCAGTCAACATATTAGTCCCAGAAGGGTCTTCTGTATTAAATAGTGGTATCCATTTAAAAGTGCTGGCTAGCCATTTTTGCAGAGGTTCTAGAACTGGAATAAAGACAAAAATCGCCCACAAACCAATAATCACACTGGGAATTGCTGCAATTAATTCAACAACAAATGCTAAGGTTGTTCGCAGCGATGAAGGTAAGAAATTTTCACTCGTGACTAAGGCTACTGCTATTCCAACTGGGACAGCGAATAAAATAGCGATCGCACTACTTACTAAAGTTCCATAAATATAGGGTAATGCACCAAAAATCTGATTACCTGTATCCCAATCTTGACCCCACAAAAACCCAAATCCAAACTGCTTAATGGCTGGTAAAGCTTCGTGCAAAATTACCCAACTCATCAAAAATAGCACTGCAACAGTAATCACGGCAAAAAAGTATACTAGCCGTGTAAAACCTTGGTCAAACCAGAGATTTGTGCCGCCAATAGCTGTAAGATTGAAATTTTCATCGCCTAGATTTAAATCATCTGATGAATTTGCCATTACAAATCAATTAAATAGATTTTTGTTATTACTAGTAGAGTGAGTTTTAACTCAAACTATTAGGAGAGTAAAGTAGTAATATCAAGGGCTTAAGCCAATACAGTTCAGTTAAGCATTTTTTATTCTCTCTGTGTTCTCTGCGCCTCTGTGGTTCGTTAAAAAAATGGAATTTCACAAAGGGTTTTAGCCTTAACTGAACCGTATGGCATTGAAAACCTAAAACTTTGATTCACCCTAGAGCGTGTTTTAAAACTACTCGTTTAGTTTCCTAAAGTTTTAGATTCCCCGATTAATTGGAGAACTTGAAGGCGAGCATCCCGTCAGGTGCCATTCCCTTGATAGCCCTCATCCCCTAACCCCTTCTCCCAAAAATGGGAGAAGGGGAACTAGAATTATGTCTCCCCTCTCCCACCTGAAGGGAGAGGGGCTGGGGGTGAGGGAAAAGATTTAAGCACTCATTGGGATACTCCCAACTTGAAGAGACTTTTAGCCCGCTTTTTTTAGGGGGTTGGGGGGATCTCTGATGGATAAGTCCTAAAAATTGTAAATTAAGGCTTCACAGAGTTATTCACTGTCTGAAGTACCCGATTTGCCACATCAGATGGAATTTTGGTGTAGTTAAGGTCATCGTTATACTGTTGACCATCTTTCAATACCCAATTAATCCATTTCTTAATAGCATCAGCTTTAGAAGCATTAGCATACTGTTTGTAAACCATAATCCAGGTAAGACCGACGATGGGATAACCTTGTCCTGGATCTCCTACGAAAACGCGGTAGTTGTCTGGGAAGGTGACAGTTGATAAAGCTGCGTTTGCAGATTCTAAAGAAGGAGCAACAAATTCTCCTCTCTTATTTTGTATCAGCGCTGATTTCAAATTGTTTTTGACAGCGTAGGCATATTCAACATAACCAATAGAACCAGGAGTACGAGATACTAAAGCAGCTACGCCTGGGTTACCTTTGCCTTTGAGGACATTTGGCAGAGTCCATTTGGGAGCAGTGTTAACTCCAACTCTGCCTTTAAAATAACCGCTAGTAGCACTTAAGTGGTTAGTAAAAATGAAAGTTGTACCGCTACCATCGGCGCGAACAACAAATTTAATTGCTTGATTTGGTAGATTGACACCCGGATTATCAGCTTTAATTTTTGCGTCATTCCATTTGGTAATTTGACCTGAGAAAATTGCCGGTAGTGTAGTGCGGGATAATTTGAGATTATTAACACCTGGAACATTGTAAACAACCGAAACAGCACCGCCTGCTGTGGGTACTAAAATTACACCGTTCTTGACTTTAGCGATTTCATCATCTTTCATTGCAGCATCACTACCACCAAAGTCAACGGTTCCAGCAGTGACTTGACGAATCCCGCCGCCGCTACCTATTGCTTGGTAGTTAATTCTCAAGTCTGGATACTTGTTTTTTACTTCACGAGCATAGCGTTCGTAAAGCGGAGCCGGAAAAGTTGCTCCTGCACCGTTCAAAGTTTCAGCTTGTGCGATCGCACCTAAAAATGGACTAAGTGCAATAGAAGTTGTCACCACTGAAGTAGCGACGATACGATTCAAGATGGTGGTCGAAAAAATCATATTAACCCTGATTAAAGGAATATTTTACTGCTGTTATTTCAGCCTTAGATAGGCTACATTTTTTATAGTTAAATTTTATTTAACAAATGATAAAGAAATAATTAAAATGTGTTTAAATATTAATTTTAAATATTTTTTGCTTCTTGAGATTTGATTAAGTAGTCTAGGTTGCTGATGAAAACTTTATGTTTAATTTAAATAGTCAAAAATCAGTAAACTATACTGTGCATCTACACAGAATCAGAATCTTTTTCCTCATAATATCGCTCTCGTTCTTCTTCATAAGAATGTCTTCCGTGGCAAGCATAAACACTATAGCCATCAGCAAATTGAAGGGCAGGTTCCCCTTCAGCATGAAGCATATTTTCTTCGTCAAAAGACAACTTACAAGGGCGATCGCAGACTATACAAACCTTTTCAAATTGGAACATCAAACCACAATGCTGCATCAAGTCTTTAAGTACATTCCATTTTTTCTTATCATGTTGAAGCTCAAGAACTGAGATACAAAAATCTAACATACAACCCCCAATTGCCCGTTCTGCTGGTGTAGTGAGGTTGTTTGTAAAGTATACAATATCAGTAAATTCTAGTTCAAGCTTCTCGATATCAACAGTTAGTTGATGTTTCAGACATCTTCCTGTGTACGGAAAGTATGAAACTAGTGGATGACTATGAGTTGAGTAGTACGGAAATTCAGGGTGTTGAACTTGGTTCCGCAACCTGATAAAGAGATGCTCGTCAAGTTGTTGACTTATTCCATGTATAAGGTGATGTTCTACTCTTTTAAGAAATTTCATGTGGATATCGCGCCCTAGATACGCCTTAAAGTTCTCAATAGTAAGAATTTTCTCAATTGCCGTCATAGGACTGCTATAGAATAATATCTCAGGCTCAGGATAATCACTCACCGCATAAGCAGCTTTGATTACTGCTGCGACTTTTTCTTGCTTAATTGATTCAGTTGATATTTGTATCGAGCGCCACTTGTCTCTATAAATAGGAAGCATTGCCTCTTGTTCATCAGATAGTTCGGTGATGATGCGTTTTGGCATATCATTTGTGCGTCTTGGCATATTTCAGTGTAAAAATAGTAAGTTGACTTGAACTAAATATTTGTTACGTAGTCACCTTTAACCATCCAAAAATATCACCTACCGTCAACTGTAAACCCTGACAGAATTCTGGCACTGGTAAAATAGACTCAATTTCCTCAAAAGGTAGAGGTTGTTGTCTTGCAGGATAAGCAGCAATGAATCGCTCATCAGGGTCAATTAACCAACCCATTTGAGTCCCGTGATTGAGAGCGTGTAAGATTTTTTTTGTAACTTTTGTATGGCTTTGTTCGGGGGAGAGAATTTCGATTATCCAGTCGGGTGCTGCGGCGAATGTATTAGCAATATCACCATTCTCGTCTACAGGAAGCCTTGCCCAAGAGAATACAGCGACATCAGGAACTATAGAACGTCCTGCAAAAGTGCAACGTAATTCTGGAAAAGCCCAACCTATTTTTTGGACTTTGATAACAGAATTGATTGTGGGACAGAGTTCTCCTTGAATAGTGCTATGTTTTCCTTGAGGCATAGGTTTTGGAATTATTTTACCGTCTATGTATTCGCAATACGGTTTAGTTTCTGGTAATGTGAGAAACTCTTCTAGGCTGAATATTTTATTTGATGTTTGTACCATGATTATCCTAGCTTCAACTTATAATCTTTTTTTACATCGTTAGTTTTTACCTTATTCTAAAATATTTTTCAATTTACCAATCCGCCAACATCTAAATTATTTTATGTTTGCTTGCGGCTACAATACATTACCAAAAGTATAAATAATCCTATGCCTGCTAAATATTTAATTGCATAAGGTACGCTGGGATTAGGCGAAAAAAAGCCTTCGATCGCACCAGCAATAACCAACATTGGTACAATCCCAAATACTAGCTGCACCGCCTGAGAACCGTAAAATTTTAGTGCATCCCCACGCCGATATTTACCAGGAAATAAAATTGCTCTTGCTAATAAAAATCCTGCACCCCCAGCAAAAAAAATGGCGGGTAATTCCAAGGAACCATGCGGTAACACAAACGCCCAAAAAGGATAAGCCAGATTATTTTGACCCACTAAAGTACCAACCGCACCAATCAATAAGCCATTAAATACCATCAAATAGGCTGTGTATAACCCAGCAGTCATGCCACCAGCAACAGCCCCAAAGGACACCGACAGATTATTGATCATAATACTGCTAGATGCCAGAGGTTCAACGCCGACAATTGACCCCATCCACAATTTATGCTCATCTCGCACCTTGGTAATCAAACTTTCAGGTACGATCAAAGGCATAAAGCTGGGGTTTTGCCAAGAATACCACCAAGCCACTAATGCCCCCAGTAGAAACAGCGCCGTTGCAGTAGCAATATATGCAAATGTTTTCTGAACTACAGATGGTAATCCCCATTGGTAAAATTTTAAAATTGCCTGCCATTCCTGTCGCCGCGAACCTTGGTAAATCTGCGTATAAGCACGAGTTGTTAAAGATTGTAAACTTTGGATCAAAGTATTACCGATTTGCTGAGTGCGAGCACGGGCTAAATCTGCCGCTACTGAACGATACAAACTCGCTAACTCTCTAATTTCTGCTGCCCTTAAGGACTTTAACCCTTTTTTTTCTATCTGCCTTAATAGGGCATCCAAACGCTGCCAATTTGGTTCTCGTCGCGCAATCCAACGTTGAATATTCATGAATTTTAGGAACACTGAGTTTAACTTAGCTTAAGATAGCTTCAAATTCATTTCCGTAATTTCAATTTAAATTTGCCATTATGTCTGAAAATTTTGGATCTTCCAGTCCTATACAACCACTGAGTATTGGGAATGTAGTGAGTGCAGGAATGCGACTGTATCGTTCTCATCTAAAGTTGTATCTAAAACTGGCATTAACTGCTTATATCTGGGCATTAGTGCCGATTTATGGATGGGCGAAATGTGCATCAATTTTAGCAATGATCTCGCGGTTAGCCTTTGGAGAATTGGTGAATCAACCGGAAAGTGTTGAAGAGAGTCGCCGTGTTGTAAATTCTCGCCTATGGCAATTTTTAATCTTGGGTTTAATAATGTTTGCTATTGGGACAGCTTTGATAGTTGTTTTAATAATTCCTTTTTCTATTTTTTGGGGAATGACTATCGGTTTGTTTGCTACAAGTGCGGCAATTAGCAATAATTCAAATTCCGCTTTTATACTTATTGGATTACTGTTAACAATCATTTCAATCTTAGTCTTGTTTACATTTTTACTGTGGTTACAGGCTCGGTTTTTCGTGGTTGAAATTCCCTTGGCTATTGAGGACAATGTAGATAGTATATCAACGATTAGCCGCAGTTGGGATTTAACAAAAAGACAGGGATGGCGAATTGTAGGAATTTTATTTATTTCTTATTTAATTACGCTACCGATTCAACTGCCATTTAGTATTGTAAGCAGTATTATTCAGAGTTATTTAAAACCTTTGAGCAAAGAAAACTTGACCTACGCCATACTTTCTTTTCTTGTAAGCCTAGTTCTAACTTTATTAAGTGCCACATTAGTAGTACCGTTCTGGCAAGCAATTAAAGCTGTTATTTACTATGACCTGCGAAGTCGTCGTGAAGGGTTAGGCTTGAAGTTACGCGATCGCAAAATTTAGACCCCAGTATAAAAACGACTATGCACCTGTTCAATAATGTTAAATTTAATACTCCAGAAAGCGTAGAATTAGAATTCACTCTTGCTGGAATCGGAAATCGTGCCTGGGCTTTGCTCATTGATTATCACGTTTTGGCTGTGATTTTAGTGGCATTTTTCCTAGCTTGGTCTATCGTTTCAGCCCTGTTAGGAGATTTTTGGGTAGATATTTTCGGTACCGCAGTGACTTTATGGTTGATAGCGATCGCATTTCTTGCTAGTTTTATTATTTACGTAGGATATTTTGTAATTTTTGAAACTTTATGGTTTGGACAAACCCCTGGTAAACGGGTTGCTAAAATTCGCGTGGTTCGAGATGATGGTAGACTCATCGGGTTACAACAAGCAACGCTACGGGCTGTACTGCGACCCTTTGATGAAACTTTGTTTATTGGCGCTTTTTTAATTATGTTGAGTCGTCGAGAAAAGCGTTTAGGTGATTTGGCTGCTGGCACAATTGTAATTCAAGCCCAAACACCTACTGCATCTGCGACATTGACAATTTCCGAACAAGCAAAAGGACTTCATGAACAGTTAATCGAAAGTGCTGATTTATCGCAATTGATGCCAGATGATTTTGCTGTGATTCGTGAGTATTTACAAAGACGTAGTGCAATGTCATTAAAGGCAAGAGCATCACTATCTCTAAAGCTAGCCGAGCAAGTTAAAGACATTATTAATTTAGAAAACTTGCCAGAAGCTGTTACACCTGATGTATTTTTAGAAGCTATTTATCTTGTTTATCAGCAACCGGAATTTTAGGCTGAAGATTTTATTTAGAGCATTGGCAATCTATATGTTTTAATTCTAAATTATTTAGAAAATGTTTCATTTTCAGGAAGATATAACTAATAATAAGTAGTCAGTAGTCAGTGAGTCAAAACTACTAACTACTAACTACCAACTAATGACTTAGAAATCTAAAGCCGGCCAGTCTGGTTCACGATAATAGCTTGTCATGTTCTCAAATTTTCGCAATTCGACGCGATTGATCAAAACTTCTGGCAAATTTAACAGCCATTGATCATTCAATTGAGAAAGCATGGTGCTGAAATTTGTGCGGTCTAAGTCAGATGAAACCTCCCCAAAATAGGCTAATGTAACATGGGCTGTAAAGTGATAATGCTGCTCAATACCCAAAGCAATTAACTTGGGATTTTGATAAATTGTTCGGCGAAATTTAATAATTTCCTCGTAACAACCTTCATCTTTTGGTACTAAACAAACGGCTACAGCCCTTGGCATCAGTATCAGTCCCAGCATTTGCCATTTAATCGGATGACTCCTGTTTGTCATCAATTGTTGATATTGCTGAAAGGTTTCTGCTAAACATGAGTGTAACTCTTCGTCAAATTTGGGATTTTTTTCGCAAGCGTCAAGGTAAGCATTGTCCCAAATTAAATCCGCTAAAGTTATATGGAAGCTAGCAGGAGGTAGAGGCACAATCAAATCACGGCTTACAGGCAACTGCAAAAGTTCCTGTTGGTAAGCCTGTAATTTGTCATAGAAAGCAGAATTTTGCGATTCTTCTCCTGCTGGCGGGGTAATTAGCGTATAGCCAGGAAAGGACGCTGCTTGTCTCAACCCAGAATCTGGCTGAAATTTAGAAGATTCCTGGATATGCTGGACTTGGGATCTGTAGGCTTCTGGCAGCGTCAGCCGTGCTAACCGATTTAAGTAAGTTTGATAGTTGTCGTCCAATCTTCATAGCCTCATGCTCTCACTTGATAGATTTTAGGGAAAATTGCCTTGATTAACAGAATGATTTTAAAAGTATTTAATTTTGGGAGTGGAAAGTGGGGAGTGGGGAGTGGAGAGTTAGGAGTTAGGAGTTAGGAGTTAGGAGTTAGGAGTTAGGAGTTAGGAGTTAGGAGTTAGGAGTTATAAATATTAACTCTTCACCAATGCCCAATGCCCTATGCCCCTCCCTCATGTAGTACGAGGTTAGTCTATGCCAATTTATGTTTACTGGGGTGAGGATGATTTTTCTATGGAAAAGGCGATCGCTATGCTGCGCGATCGCGTCCTCGATCCCCAATGGATTAGTTTTAATTACACTGCATTCACCCCAGATCAAGCTGATGCTGCTATCCAGGGGTTAAATCAGGTCATGACACCCACTTTTGGCGCTGGTGGGCGCTTGGTATGGCTGATAAATACTACTTTGTGCCAGCAGTGTCCTGAGAATGTGTTAGCAGAACTGGTGCGATCGCTAAGAGTCATTCCCGATAACTCATTTTTATTGCTCACCAGCCGCAACAAGCCAGATGAACGCCTCAAATCCACAAAATTGTTAAAACAATTTGCTACCGAATTCCGAGAATTTCCCCTGATTCCCCCTTGGAAAACCGAATTGCTGGTGCAATCTGTTAATCAAGCTGCTCAGACTGTGGGCGTAAAACTAACTGCCAATACTGCCCAGTTGTTGGCAGAATCTGTAGGAAATGATACACGGTTGCTCTACAATGAGTTAGAGAAACTGCGGCTATATGCCCAAGGTAGCAACAAGCCTTTAGACACAGATACTGTTACCAAGTTAGTAAGAAATACTACCCAAAATAGTCTACAATTAGCGGCAGCAATCAGAACAGGAGATACACCTAAAGCTTTGACGACACTGGCAGATTTGAGCAATGCTTCCGAGCCGGGATTACGCATAGTTGCCACATTGATTGGACAATTTCGCACATGGCTGTGCGTGAAGATTATGATAGAAAGTGGGGAGCGCAATCAACAAGCGATCGCTAGTGCTGCTGATATCGGTAATCCCAAACGGATCTACTTCTTACAGCAAGAAATCAAGCTTCTTTCTGTACAACAGTTAATCTCTTGCTTACCCCTATTACTGGAATTAGAAGTGAGTCTCAAGCAAGGAGCATCAGAAATCCCAACACTCCAGACTAAAGTCATCGAACTTTGTCAATTATGCCGAGGGAATTGACAAGTAAATATAAAAGCTTGATGTATTAGAGCAGTTGCTGGAACTTCCAACTCCGAAAATAATTCAACGTTCTTATAATATCCCTGATGTAGCTCTGTGTCACACACTATTATGAATAACATTTCTGATTTATTTTCCCGATCTAGCCGAAAGCGAATCCTTTCCCAATCATTCTTTTTCGGCGCGATCGCCACTGTGGGTGTAATTTCCAACGCTTTTTTATTGAGTTCAAAAGCTTATGGTCAAACTCCAACACCAATAGTTAACAATACTCAAATCGACAGCTACGCTCAAGCCGTGCTAGCAATGGAACCAGCCCGTCAAAATGCCTTTGAAGAAATTAAAAAACTTATTGGTAATGGAGAAATTCCCAAGATTGTTTGCAACGACTCTAACAGCATAAATGGTCTTCCCCGGAAGGCTCAAGATATTGCAGTGAATTACTGTAACCGCTCTCAAAAAATTGTCCAAGATAATGGTTTGAGCATTGATCAGTTCAACAAGATTACTATAGAATTACAAAATAACAATATCTTAAAACGGCAGGTTTACAATAGCTTGTTACGCCTGCAAAAAAGTCCTGACTCTCCCTAATTAAAACTTGGATAAAAATTAGAGAGTAACACGTTAAATAATTCGTACCTCGGCAACGCTTGGCAACCTAATTCCGCACTCATTGAATAAGAATTATCGCTTGCAAAATTGTTATTCAACACTTCTGGGTACTATTCAACCATAAGACATATTTGCTTGGCGCTTGGTGTGAATATTTTTCATGTGCTTCTTCACGGTGTTTATAGTGATGTAAAGCTTAGTAGCAATTTCTTTGTAGCTGTAATTGCTTCTATAGAGAAACCAAATTTCAGCTTCTCGCGGCGTTAGGTCAAATTTTTTAACTTCAGTGAGTGCTACATTTTTCAGAGATTCATATTGATTTTCTATAGTCACCAATAAGCAAGGCACTTCAAACCCCTCTAAATCTAACAGTCTCACCCTAATCCGAAAAATATTAAACTTATCAAGGACAATCTCATCCGACAGAATGAGAAGTTTATCAGAAAACAAATACCGACTATTAAATAACGATTCACAAAGATTCCAGATGACTGGAGGGACAAAATTTTGGTTGAAGTTGCCTTGATTAAATTGATAACAAACACGACGAGCCGATGCATTAGCATGAACTACTTCACCAGTTTGGCTTAAAATTAAGATACCGTCTTCTAAACCTTCAATTACTTCTTGCAAAAAATCCGCTCGCTTCGAGTCATGTAAATCAATACTATCTAGCTTTTGTGGTTCAGCTACTGTTTTTACTAATGTCTTTGTTAGGGCGATCATAGGAAAGGTTCCAATGTAGAAAATACTGCTGATTAGTGATTAACGGGAGTTGAAAGATGCACCATCTATTTTTTTGGATGATTATCTGAATAAATTGGGTGAATATTACAGACCAATCATGCTAATGGCAGTAAACCAAGTATTTTTTAAAACTATTTTCTTGAAATAGTAAATTTGCAATTTATGTAGTCTGTTTGCATTAAATTAAGTTACATGCTTTAAATACAACTCTTAAATTGCCTATTTCGGAATTTCCTTCCAATAAACTTTAAATAAGTTCTTGTTGCCTAGTGACACCCTTAAAAATCGGAGCATCCCGTCAGGTGCAAAAACCTTGATAGCCGTCATCCCCTGATAGCCCTCATCCCCTAACCCCTTCTCCCAAAGATGGGAGAAGGGGAACTAGAATTACAGCGCTTCCCATTCAGATGCGGTACAACATTATATCGCCAGTTGTAAGGGCATGGCAGTAAGGGCAGTAAGGGCAGTAAGGGCAGTAAGGGCAGTAAGGGCAGTAAGGGCAGTAAGGGCAGTAAGGGCAGTAAGGGCAGTAAGGGCAG
>NZ_JBALFF010000092.1:0-19384 GCF_036916975.1 Nostoc sp. | reverse complement strand
AACTCCTCACTCCTAACTTTCTAACTCCTCACTCCTAACTTTCTAACTCCTCACTCCTAACTTTCTAACTCCTCACTCCTAACTTTCTAACTCCTAACTCCTAACTCCTCACTCCTAACTTTCTAACTCCTCACTACTAACTCCACACTTTAATAACTTTCCTTTGTTACGGATTGTAAAATCTGCCACCAACCCAAACCCAAATGCAGCGCACTCTCCTTCTGGCAAAAATTCATAACTGCACCCTCACAGGGGCGAATATCAACTATGTGGGTAGTATCAGCATCGATGAAATGCTTTTAGAAAAAGCTGGCATTTTACCCTATGAGCAGGTGCAAGTAGTTAATAATGCCAACGGTCAGCGCTTTATTACTTATGCGATCCCGGCTCCAGCCGATTCAGGAATAATTGAGCTAAATGGGGGTGCGGCACGTCTAGGCATTATTGGCGATCGCTTGATTATAATGACTTACGGGCAGTTTAATCTAGAAGAGTTAAAAACTTACTCTCCTACGGTAGTCATTGTGGACGAAAAAAACAGGCTCTTAGAAGTCCGCCACTACGATGATCTGCTCAGTAAGGTCTAATTTCAAGGAAAATGTCAAATTTTGAGTTGTCGGATTCCCAGAGCTACATATCTGAAATGTCATCTACCCTGCCAAGTAGCCCCGCAGGTGAATTTCTCGTGCAATTTTGGGGTGTAAGAGGTTTGATTCCCACTCCAAGTAGCAATACCTGTCGTTATGGTGGTAATACCGCTTGTGTAGAAATACATGTAGCTGGGAAACGCTTGATTTTTGATGGCGGTACTGGCTTACGCATACTGGGTAAAACTTGGCAAGAAGTGCAACAGCCACTAGAAGCCCATTTATTTTTTACCAACTGCCAATCAAATAGAATTCAAGGGTTTCCCTTTTTTGCTCCCGCATTTATTGGGGAAAATTGCTTCCATATTTACGGCACAGCTGCATCAAATGGAGCCTCAATCAAACAATGTCTGTACGATCAGATGCTCCAGCCACACTTTCCTTACCCTTTACAGGTAATGCAGTCGGAATTGCAGTTTTACAATCTGACTCCAGAGAGTGACGTGAAGCTAGATGATGTCACCATTACAACTGCATTAATTAATCAAACTCAGCGGTCAGTTGGCTACCGAGTCAGTTGGAAAGAATATAGTGTTGCCTACGTCACGGATTTGCACCCGAATGCCGATCAAGTTGAGCGAGAGCGGATTTTAGAGTTTATTAAAGGCGTTGATTTGCTGATTGCCAATGCCACTTACACTCCCCCGACATCTCACAACCATGATTCTGCTGATTTACTCTGGCAAGCTGCGGCGAATGCGGCTCTAAATGCTAGCGTTAAACGGCTAGCTATTTCTCATCATCACCCAGATGACCATGATGATTTTCTTGACCAGGTTCAAGTCGATGTTAAATCTGTCTTTCCTCAAACAATACTAGCCCATGAAGGTCTAGCTTTAGCCGTTGGTAAGTGATTTCATTTCAACTCATTGGCACTTTTAAATCGGTGGTGCAGCCATGCGTGAGGACTTTGGTGAAGCTATTGTTTTGCTCGACATCGGGATGCACGATCAAGTTTATTAACTTTGTCGTTATATAACTAAGCGAATCTAATTTTGATACAAAACGTACTAAGCAATATTGCCTTCTAAGAGGATGTTTGTAAAGTCTACAGTTATATCAAGATCCCCCCTAGCCCCCGATAAATTGGGGGGAATAATCTTATCAAAATCCTCCAATTTATTGGAGGATTTAGGAGGATCTAAAGTTTTGGATACCTCAGCCACCACTTTTAAAACATCCTCTAAGAAGAAGCATTTTGCAACTCAGCTGTGCGGACTGAAAGCTGCTGTGTCTGATTACCCCGTTGTACTTTTAACTGTAATACTTGACCAAGACGACTGTCTTCCACAACGTTCTGCAATTGTTCAGCACTGGTAATAGCTTTACCATCAACTTGAAGAATTACATCCCCGCGCCGGATACCCGCAGATGCAGCTGGAGAATTGGGGACAACTCGCATGACAAAAACACCATTAATTTCTGGTATCTGAATCGGAGAATTGGGATCGGTATTATTTTGTTTGGCAAGATCGGGTGTCAAAGTTAGCATTTGCACACCCAAATAGGGATGAGCAACTTTGCCATCACGTTGCAATTGGGTGGCGATCGCTTTAGCTTTATCAATAGGAATGGCAAACCCAATACCCATCGCGTCAGGGCGAATGGCTGTGTTAATACCAATCACTTCACCTTGGCCATTCAATAGTGGCCCGCCAGAGTTACCAGGGTTAATAGCAGCGTCTGTCTGAATGAAATCTAAGCGTTTGTCACTAATGCCGACTTGGGCGCTAGAACGTTTCAGGGTACTGACAATTCCCAAGGTAACGGTATTATCAAATCCTAAAGGATTACCAACTGCGATCGCCCAGTCTCCTACTTGCACATTACTAGAAGAACCCAAGGGCGCGACTGGTAAATCGTTACCAGCGTTAATCTTGACTACTGCCAAATCTGTCACTTCATCAATACCTTGAACTTTCCCTTCAAAGGTGCGCCCATCTTTGAGTCGGACTGTTACTTTATCAGCTTTATCGACCACATGAGCATTAGTCATAACTAACCCGCTCTTGTCAATAATGAAACCTGAGCCTAAACCGCGTAATTGCTCAGAAGGTGGCATTTGTTGAGAGAAACCGTCACCAAAAAACCGCCGGAAAAAAGGGTCTTCCGAAAATGGATCAACGCGACGAGTAATTGTGCGCTCAGTATCAATGCGGACGACTGCTGTACCAACACGATTCACTGCTGCTGTGACAAAGCTACTGCTACCGATCGCACCACTGGCTGGTGATTGCCGTTGGACAGTCAGTTGTGAAGGATCAATTACTGGGGGTGCTGGTTCGGCTTGGGAGGGTAACACCTGCAATGTGCAAACGGTTAGCAGAACTCCTAACGCGATCGCTAAAACATGATTACTGAGTTGACGTAAAGACCTGGGTAATTTGAGAAATCGCATAATCACAACCTAATTTCTAAGCTTAATTGTTGCTTAGTCGTGACAAATCTATTTACAGTTATTTTTACTTTCAGGTTTCGCCTGCTTTCCCCAATAATCGGCTTAGGGCATTTTGCGAACTACCTGTACTCAACTTAATGGAAAATTTAACCTAAAAGCTATTATGGACATTTACCCTTTACAAGTTCGGTTTTTACCCATTAAGAAAACTTTTGCATTGCGAAGTAAGACGGGCTTACTCTCTGTTCTAACGGTGAACTATGGATGAACTAACTTTTATATAAAATTTCATTCCGACTGTCTGCGCCTAGCTGGGGTAAAGAGTTGATGGCTGAGTGGGGAGTGAGGGCAAGAGGAACGGTTAGAGGTAATTGTAATTGCTTCACAACACTTTGCAATAGCTGGTCTTGTCCAGTCCGCAAACCCCAGACATTTGTCCCCCGGTTAATAATAGCAAACCAAACCAAACCGCGATCGCGTGTGGGCATCACTCCCGCTAAGGCGCTGACATCGCGGAGAGTACCAGTTTTAATCACAGTAGCAAGGGGAATGTGTCTGGAGTGTACCGTCCCCCGATGATCAAATCCAGACATGGCGAACAAGTCAGCGAGATTCAGTTGATGGGCAGATGCTTCAACTTGAATAGCCATCAGCATGGCACAAACAGCCCTCGGTGAAATCCGATTTTCTGGACCCAATCCAGAACCATTGATTAACTGAATTTCAACTTGTGGCACTCTCGCAAGGTTAGCAGCAGTTGACTGCACTACAGCCGCTCCTCCCACTGAGTTTGCCAGCATCTCTGCCATATCGTTGTTACTGTAAATGTTCATTTCCTTAAGTAGTTGCTTCAAAGGCAATGAGCGATGACGCAGTAACAAAATCTGTCGGGGGTTTGGTTGCGCCTCAACTTTCACCCCACCAGCAATGACAACTTGAGGCTTGGGCGTTCCCTTGGGCATGATTGAGTGTGTATAAATAGCGGGGCGGCCCCAAGTCGCACTATTTAGTATTTGCTTGAGCATCACACCTGCTAGCATCGGCTGACGTTGGAAATTCATCGCAAAATTGCCATTAACGATCAAATTTCCCTTTACCTGCTTGATGCCCATTTTATTGAGAGTATTACCAAGAGTGATCGCTTCTTCGTAAACAAACATCGGATCGCCACCACCAGTAATCACCAAATCGCCTTGCAAAACCCCATTTACCACTGGGCCACTAGCACTGACTAAGGTATCAAATTGGTAGTTTGGCCCCCAGGTTTTTAAAGCAACTAATGAAGTAGCAATTTTGGTTAAAGAGGCGGCTGGCAGAGGTGTTGTACCTTGGTGATTTGCCATCAGCATCGGCCCCGACTGCATCCAAATTCCCTGACTCTGGGCTAGATTTTGCGCTATCAGTTTCGATGTTACTAGCTGTTTCAAATATTCCTGCACCGTAGTAGCACCAGTTGGATTAGGATCGGGGGCAAGAACTAAGCCAGGGCTACTTTGCCAAGTCAAAGCGTCTAAGGCATTTAGAGGTTTGAGTTGTACCCCGGCCATCTCTAGCCAGAGCGACACCAAACCTGAACCCAATAATTCCAGCATATTTTATTCCTCTGTTAGGATGTGAGACAGTGTTTACTGTGTTACTATACAAGCTTTTTTACAATAATCAGTATTGAGTCATAATAACTGCTGTTTGTCTCATCTGTAAGTAGGATGAATCATATTGTTTTTGCGGCTCCTTTTACAATGCCAAAATAACCCATTCCTCATGAAGATAGCCGCATGAGAATAAAAAATCTCTAGCTGAGGCAACGATCTGAATTAGTTATGAGAAAAATTTCTGGATAGGTATGAAGCGATCGCATCTCATTAAAATAATTCGTAATTCGTAATTGAATTAGTTAAGGATTCATACCCCGACTAATTATAGACCAGCGATTTGAGAATTTACTACACAACTCAAACCCGAAAATTACCTTAGCGCACCACAAAGCAGCCCGCGAATGTAATTACGAATTACGAATTACGAATTACGAATTACGAATTAGTTAATACCTACTTTCTTTCTGGATGCGCTGCATCCTCTGCTGAAGGAGTACCCATCTGGTTAATTGTGGCAATCATCTGATACAAGCGCCCCAAGTCGCGTTGATTGAAATACAAAATGAGTCGGGGTAGTTCAACAGTTTCATCTTGTGCTTCTTGGGGTAAAGCCTGACTTTTTTCAATCCGTCCTTGAATAATAATGTCACTGAAATTAGCATTAAGTTGCTCTACCTCAGCGTCTGATATATCTGTCTTCAGACGGATGACTAACTTACCAGCTACATATCGAGAGGAATGATAAACCTGGTAAAAACGTGTAATGGCATCACAAGCCACATCCAAGTTATCTGTCACCGTGTAAAGACTGGGGTCTTCAGGACTGACAAGACGATTTTGGACTAGTTGCTTATCAACATATTCGCTCCAACACCGCCAGTAATCACCACCAGGGCGATCGATTAAAACTAGAGGTACAGGGCCAAATTTACCAGTCTGGCTTAATGTCATGCATTCAAAAGCTTCATCTTGAGTGCCAAAGCCTCCCGGAAACAAGGCTACAGCATCACTTTCTTTCAGAAGAAACAGCTTGCGGGTAAAGAAATATTTGAAGTGAACTAGCTTGGGATCACCTTCTATAAAAGGGTTCGCTTCCTGTTCAAAGGGTAACTGAATGTTTAATCCAAAAGAATTTTCTCGCCCAGCCCCTTCATGACCAGCCTGCATGATTCCACCGCCACCGCCGGTCATCACCATAAATCCCAATTGAGAAACAGCACGACCAAACTCAACGGCCATTTGGTATTCTGGTGTATCTGGAGCTAGACGAGCAGAACCAAAGATGGTGACTTTGCGAACGTGTCGGTAATCATAGAAAAGCTCAAAACCGCGCTCCATATCTGCTAATGCAGCCGATAAAATTTTCCAATCGAGACGTTCAATTTCGCTATCAGCTAGACGAACAATAGTAGCAAGTGCTTGCTGAATAAATTGCCGATTTTTTAATGTCGGTAAGCAAGCGATCAATTCAGCGATATCCGCCTGTAAAGACTCTAATGTGTCAAACGACGCAGATGAGGTCATGAGAACTGCTGCAACAATGGCACTATATTTTACGTGAACTACTCACACTCTAGCAAGCGGGATATAGCTCTGTGATGTAGAGTTAGCATCAGAACTGGTTTTGAGCTAGTATTTAGTCATTACTAAAGCTAAAATCCCCATCTTTTAATATTGGAACTCGGAAGGTAGTGTTCATAACTCGAAAGATGGTGTTCAATACTTTTGCATAGTCGCGCGATCGGCTACTGAGTAGCTGCTACTGTACAGAGATTCCCATTTTCTGTGAGCTAAATAGTGGCTGCTGACAATTACAACGCAACAAAACTTGACAGGCTGTTTTTGCAATCATTTCAGCAGTTGGGTTATCGTCTGATGGTGTTCCCTCTGGTTGCTTTTGTAGGCTCCACAGCATCAGACCGGCAGCATTTTTCTTAATAACGACTTGTGCCAAATCACGAACTTTTGTCAGAGTGTAAACATTTCCACCCCAAGCTTCTGGCGGTACTTGCACTCCCATCACTACTTTGCCTTTGAAATAATTTTGATAAGCTGCTAAGGCTTCTTGCGGGTTGTAAGTGATCCCAGCATCATAGGACATAATATGTAGTTGGTCAATCATTTTACTTTCAGGTGAACGTAGCAAATTCACCGTCATACCTGTCTTCTCGCCTTGGGGTTGAGCATTTGCCCATTGTCCTTCACCGTAAGCACCAATACTCCATACCGCAGCTGTTACTAAATAATGCTTGGGCAGAACTTGGCGAATTTCTCTGACAACACTACGGAACTCTGCATCAGATGTACAGAAAACCTTACCATTTAATGATGAACACTGGACATTGGTAGGCTCATAATCAATATCAACACCATCAAATCCAAAATCTTTAACGATATTGGCAATTGCTTGAGGATTCATCTGAGCAAAATTTGTGTAAGTTTGTCCACCTACTGCCACTAATACTTTAGTTTTAGGGTTATGTTTTTTTAACAAGGTAATTGCATCTTTCACTACTTTGCCATCTGCGGCGAATTCTAACCCTGTTCCAGTAAAATTATAGTTACCTTTTGTATAAATTGCATCAGGCTTCATGAAAGACACAATTACTCTATTCACATAAGGAGCTATATTTGCTAGTTGAATCTGTTGTGGACTACTTGTCCATTGTTCTGACCAGCTCTGGTAGTAGCCAACAAAAGTTTTTTCGCTTTTTTTAGGATATGCTAAACCAATTTCCCCGGAGCTTGACAATATTAAAAAATAGACCGTGCTTAATAACAGAAATAAAAAATATCCTCCCTTCATTAAGAATGAATTTTTCTTGATTTTTAAAGAGACAAGTAATTGTGAAGTATTTTGGAAAATTTTTTGGGGTATAATCTGAAAGCTGATCATAGATAATTTAGTTATATTAGGTATATTAGGTTCAATCACGGACTTTGATAGCAACCAAAAAACGGGATAAGGCTGAAAAATAACTAGTAGTCTGTCACAGCAACTTTGCAGGGTAGACCGATAGAGAGATACAGAAGTAGGGAGATAAGAAAACAAATCAATTCTCTTATTATTACAAAGTAGGATGTGGGGTGTGGAGTGTAGAAAAAGAAGAAATAGAAAACTAAAGTTTCTTTCTTCTAGAGCCACGTTTAAAAAACAATTGTATCGAGATGCGCTTTTCCGTAATCCAAAGCGCGGAGCCGGAGTGTCTGGTCTTTTGCCCCTTGCTACAATCCCATGTTTTTAAACGTAGGCTTCCAAATCTGTAACCCAAACCTGCAACCCTTTGAACCTATTAACTTCGCAAAGTTACTATGATGTCTCTCTAGCTATTCTGCTTTTTGTGGGTCATTCCAGCGATTATTTCTATAACACCGCCAGCTAAGACACAAATGATTGCATAGCTAATGGGATAGCTAATTGTATCAGATGTGTTACGGTCGAAACTAGCTTCAAAAGTTGGAAGAAAAATTTGGCGAGTTGATGGTAATACAAACCAAGTTACAACAAAGGCTAGTGCTGCTAAGAAATTTTTATGCCATTTGCGACTCATGTGATTACTACAAAATAGACGACAGTATAAACCAACAAAAATCGCGCAAATAAATTCTGCCCACTTAGCAGATACTGTATAGTCTTTAATAATTGGATAGATGATATTGGGACTGATAAACATCACAGATAAACCGATAATAACACCGACGATAGAACCCTTCAAGGCTTGTTCAGACAACAGTTTAAAAAATCTAATTATATAATTTGTCTGAGTCTGATACAAATCACGTCCAGCTTGCCCAATTTGACCATTGTTATTAGTTTTATCAGTTTGGATATTTTGAGAATTATTGAATGGAGGTTTGTTCTTCATAATCTATCCTCATTATTATTTCGGTTCTGAAAAAATTTCTTGAGAGGATGTTTAAAAAGTTATTGACTAAAGAATTCGCTACTACGCAAAGAAGTTCACCTACGTGAAAAAATAAAAAATTAGGAGTTTCACAACCTAAGTAATCAAAATTTTATGTGTAGCGACAATTTCTCATCGCCAGAATACATTAAAATCAACTTTTAAAACATCATCTTAATTAAATTGAAACAAGACTTTTTGCCGTGATTCCTAACCAAGGAGCTAATTGTTTAGCAATTGGTTCTAACTTCTGCCAAAGTCCTTGACCTGCTCCTAAAGTTTCGTTAGCTTCTTTTAAAGCTTGAGTCGCTTTTTGTAAACTTTTTGCCGCAGTATTTTTGTCTGGTTGTTCTTCTTGAACTGCGTCCTTTGCGTAGTCTATATGTTTCAGGACTAGTTTCTTTTGCTTGTCGGGTAAATCTGAATAACTAAATAAAGATTGAATTTTTTCTATAAGTTCAAGAACCTCTCTGAGAGATAATTGTTCCTCCACAGTCCCCTGATAATTGTACTGATTTTGATTTAGGTCACGACCAGATTGCCCCAATTGTCCTGAAATAGTACCACCATTAAAAACAATTGATTGCGGAGGGTTTTCTTGTGGCATAGTTAGAGGTAATTTAGTTTCAATTTTTGACTCTTTATGTTCTTTGATATTGTCTTCAATATGAAAATAAGACCGCCGTCTTGCTTTAAGCTGTGGCGTTGAATATTCTGGAATACCCTGTAAGTCAATAGAAGCACGACCAAATTCAAAACATTCTTCATAAGGTCTGCCAGCAAACAGCGCATCATAAAATCCAATAGTAAACTCAATAGCTGCGACATCCCCAATCACCTGATTCATGCCCACCACATAATCAATGTGTTGATGAATTGCCTCCGCTTGGACTTGTGAATAACAGGCATTCAGTAAAACACACTCTATTTGGCTCTGAAAGAACGCAAATAACCTTGCTAAAGATTCTGTACTTACTAGTTGCATTTGCCCATCATTATTTTCCAAGGCTAAACCTTCAGTTCCAGAACCATGCCCCGAAAAATGAACAATAATTGGTTTATGTTCTAACAAAGCACGACGCAGGTCTTCAACTCGCACTGCAAGAAACGTAACAATTTGAAACTGTTCTCGATTTTGGGATTGTTTTAGAGCCGCCTGAATTCCCCGCACCTCTTCATCTAGGCGTAAATGATCTGTGTTTTTTGGATTTGCTGATAAAATTAAAATTTTTTTCATGTTGATACTTGTTGTTTACAATACTTAATATCAAAAAATCAAATCAACTTCCCTAGAAACGCATTACGTATTTAACAAAGTATGTTCAGTTTAATTCCCCTGCCTAATCACGGCAGCAGATTTTGTGTCGGGGTCTAAATCCCCGTCAGAAAACGGAAAAAGCGAATTGTGAGTTGGTTTAAGGGATGTCTCAAAAGTTGTAAATAAGAGATTTTAATCACGCGAGTTGCTGGAGTACCATTAACCGAACACGCTAGAAAGTAAAACTACAATTCGCTTAATTTTAATCTTCATTTTGAAAAGAAGATATTCCAGAATTTTACAGAAATTTATTTTTTTAAGGAGTCGCTATAGCAGCAAAGGGCGCATACTCCTACAGAGAAGCAAGCTACGCAAGGGTCTCGTATAGAAGGACGCAAAGAGTAAAAATGTCACCGCGTCCCCTCAATTCAATCCCAATTCTTCTTTCAACGCTTCCGGCACATTAACTGCTGTCTCTAATCCCCGCACATCTTCCCATTGCTGCTTTTTACCCCAGGTCATTTTTTCCATATTGGCGTCGCTGAGGTCAGCACCACCGAGAATGGCGTAACTTAGGTTACTGTGGCTGAGATTGGCACCATTGAGGATAGCACCACTGAGGTTACTGCCACTGAGGTTAGCACTGTTAAGGTTGGCATAGCTGAAGTCTGTACCGAAAAGGATAGCGTCGGTGAGGTCAGCACCAGTGAGGTCGGCTTCGCTAAGAATCACCCCACTGAGGTCAGCTTCGTTGAGGATTACCCGACTCAGGTCTACACCACTGAGGTCTGCGCCTAAGAACATTGCACCGTTGAGTCTGGCGTTGTTAAGCTTGGCACCGTTAAGTTTGGCATAGCTGAGGTCAGCAGCGATGAGAATGGCATCACTAAGGTTAGTACTGAAAAGAATTGTGTCACTAAGGTTAGTACCGTTGAGGATGGCGTGACTCAAATCAGCACCACTGAGGTCAGCACGACAGAGGTCAGCATGGTTAAGGTTGGTGCTGCCAAGGTTGGCTTCACTTAGATTTGCACCGAAAAGGATGGCATTACTTAGGTCGGCATGGCTAAAGTTACTGCTGCTGAGGTCGGCGCGATTGAGGTCGGCGCGGCTAAGGTCGGCGCGGCTGAGGTCGGCGCTGCTGAGGTCGGCGCGGTTGAGGTCGGCGCGGCTAAGGTTGGCACAGCTTAGGTTTGCACCACTAAGGTTGGTACTGCTGAGGTCAGCACCACTGAGGTTTGCACCACTGAGGTTGGCACCACTGAGGTTGGCATCGCCGAGGTTTGCACCGCTAAGGTTGGCATCACTGAAGTTTACGCCAGTTAAGTTGGCATCGCCGAGATAAGCTTGGCCTAGGTCAGCACCCCTAAAGTCTGCCCCAGTGAGGTTAGCATCGCCCAGGTAAGCACCCTTAAAGTTACCGCCTCTAAGAAATTGCCCAACTATACTGCTAAAATTGCCAATTTCTAGGGCATTGCTATAGTTGATGATCCGCAGCAGTTGGGATGTGAAAAAATTGTCTGTGTCTGGTTGAGCAGATGGATAGAAGGTAATTTTTTGTTTGAGTTCATCTTGCTCTTGGGCGTAGCGGTGTAACTCTAACAGTAAAATTAATACGTTTAGCCCTGTATATATGTCAACCTGTCTCAGCCCGATCGCAATATTTTGCGCCCTCAATTTTAACATTGTTTTCTGAGGTAGGTTATCATCTGGTGTCGCATCGATAAATTCTCCCTGACACCAGCGATGATAAAAATCTTCTAGCCGCCAAAAAAGCAGTTCTGGGCGAATTTTTTGACCAGTCACAACCAATTCCATTACTTGGTTAACTATTTCTGGTTTTAGCGCTCCATTGCCCAGTAAATCATAAATCTCTTCATGCATCTGGCGATCGCACACTCTAAAAGAGAACCCAGAAGCTAGTGTTGCTGATGTCTGATTACCGATTTTAGAAGTCAAACCGCCCTTTGGTATTGCCCATTTTTCTAAGCTTTCTTGCAGTCTTTTACACCATAAATCTTCCTGGAAATTATCTTGACCAAATTTAACGCTTTTATATGGTTCTTTAATACTTTTTTCTAGAGGTAAAACTACTTCGGTTTTTACAGATGTGGTCTTTGGCATCTCTTCTAACCTTATATCCCTCACATAATTTCTCAGCAGTTGCCAAACTTGAGATAAATATGTTGACATTTCTGTGTCCGTTGTTACATTTAAATTACTGTTTTGATAATTCTGAATTAAAAATTTATTTATGGTAGTTTGCTTGCCATTGCCAAAATTTAATAGTATCAATAAATACTACACGAAAAATATCATGGGTTGGCGATATCTTCGATGGGTTATACCAACGGTGTTCCTGGAGGACGGCTTCTCGCTAACCCGTAGTCAGATCAAGTTTCTTCTGCTGATGCAAATCAAGTATCATTAGAAAAATTCTTTCAAAAATCAAGTAATTTTCCACCTTTGGCTAATTTGTTATACTTTTTTACCTAAGAAGATATTTACTAGTCTGATGTAAAAATAATACTTACTCTTTGTGAGAGTTGCAATTGTTAGGAAAAATCCTACTGTAAATAGAGTGGCGTAAATAATTATAGGTTCGTAGTCAGGACTTTAGTCCTCAAATAAAGACTAAAGTCCTGACTACGAAGTAATTTCAATATTTTTTACATTACTTAACTTAGTTAATTTATTCTCGCCTACTTACTTACAGCAGCGTGAATATTGCGGAAAAAAGGCAACTTAAATTGAAGTCTAAAGTTTGCTGCTCGATCTAAAGCATCTAAGAGAATCGACAAAAAGCAAGCTACATAGCTTTGCAAAAGTTAACAATTAACTACGGAATAACTATCGGGGATACAGCGGATGAAGAACAGTTTAACTTTTTATATGATTTTGTTACATGGTTTGTTTTTAGGAATAGCAACGGCTAGCGCCAAGTCACCATCTGTTGACATTGATCCATTGTCAGCCAACCAGAAGGCTGTACAGGTTGGAGAAACCTTAGTTACAGCCAGAAGTGGAGAAAAATCCAATAGTCAGTTAACAAGAGAAACTTCTTCAATAACCTCAGCATTATCGCTAAATAATCTCAATATTTCTCACAAACAGAGGCTACCGTCAGGACAAGTTTGGGTAGTTAATCAAAATAAACAGGCACAGCCTAAACCATTTATTTGGGTAGTAAAAGACCTTAAAAAAGCAGGACAACAACCATTTTTGCAAGTTGCAAAACCCGCAGAAAAGCCTAAACCTAGCAAAACACCAACAAAGGATGATTTAGAGCCATTTGATGAAGTCATCAAAGACACTCAAAAGTCAGGGGGATTGTTCACCTTATATCGTAATAAAGAAAAGAATAAAATTTATTTAGAAATTAAGCCAGAGCAACTCAATAAAAATTATTTAGCTACAGCAACCCTAGAATCGGGTATTGGCGAACGGGGTATTTATAGTGGTATGCCTCTGCAAGATTTTTTGTTTTATTTCCAACGGGTAGATGATAAATTAAACTTTGTGATCCGCAATGTTAATTTTCGTACTCGGGAGGGAGATCCGCAGGTGCGATCGCTAACCCGGTCTTTTAGTGATTCTGTTCTCTACAGCATTCCTCTTAAAAGCATTCATCCACAACGCAAAACTATTCTGATCGACTTGGGAGATTTGTTACTGACAGACTTAGGTGGATTATCTGCAAGTTTAGGAGTCCCAGCAACCACAGATCAATCTTATTTTGGTACTGCCAAAGCTTTCCCCCAAAACTTAGAAATTGAGTCAGTTTTAAATTTTTCTGGTGGCGGTGACCATAACAGTGAAGTAGCAAGCTTTGCGTCGCTAGCTGACAACCGTGGTTATACCCTGCGCGTCCACTATAGTCTCTCTCAACTACCTGATAAAGATTATCGTCCACGCCTTGCTGACGATCGCATCGGTTATTTCATCACCGCCTACCAAGATTTATCCAAAGATGATCGCGGCGATTCTTTTGTCCGCTACATCAATCGCTGGAATTTGGAAAAAAAAGACCCGAAAGCAGCAATTTCTCCACCCAAAAAACCGATTGTCTTTTGGATTGATAACGCTGTGCCTTTAGAGTACCGCGATGCTATCAAAGAAGGCGTTTTAATGTGGAACAAAGCCTTTCTCCAAGCTGGATTCAAGGATGCAATCGAAGTCCGCCAAATGCCGGATGATGCCACATGGGACCCAGCAGATATTCGCTACAACACGATTCGCTGGATCAACACAGTCGATGGTTATTTTGCAATGGGGCCATCTCGCGTTAACCCATTGACTGGGGAAATTTTGGATGCAGATATTCTCGTAGATGCTAGCTTTGTGCGGGCGCTTAAGAGTGACTATCATAAAATCGTCCAACCTAGCCAAACTGAAAATCGCACTACTCTATCAGCCTTGATGCAAAATCGTCTACTTTGCACCAATGGTTTAGATGCAAAAAATAATGATAAGCCCCAGCAGACGCAAACACAACAAGGGTTGTTAAATCGTTTATCGAAAATGGCAGGCGAGTACGATTTATGCTATGGGATGGAAGCTGCTAATCAGTTTGCCTTTGGTTCACTGGCAATGTCACTGCTGCCAGATACCATGGCCACTCCAGATCAGGTGAAAGAATATATCAATCAATATTTACGTTTAATTATCGCTCACGAAGTTGGACATACTCTTGGTTTACGCCATAACTTCCGTGGTAGTACACTGCTACCACCCGACGAGATGAATAATACCGAAATTACCAAAACTAAAGGTTTGACAACTTCGGTGATGGATTATATTCCCCCCAATATCGCTCCTCAAGGCACAAAGCAGGGAGATTATTTTCCCAATATGGTAGGGCCTTATGATGAATGGGCGATTAAATATGGCTACATGCCAATTCAAACCTCAACTCCGATCGCAGAAAAGCCAATTTTGTCAGAAATTGCTGCACAATCCTATAAACCAGAGTTGAGTTATTCCACAGACGAAGATATGTATGACCTTGACCCAACTTCTGACGCTTGGGATAACAGTGGCAATGTCTTGCTTTATTCCCAGTGGCAATTGAATAATGCGCGGGTGATGTGGCAACGTCTCGATAAGCGTTACCCAATAGCTGGTGATAGTTACAGCGATGTGAGCGAACGTTTTAGCACAGTATTGAATAACTATTTTCAGCAAATATATTACACTACAAAATATATTGGGGGGCAATCTTTTTATCGTATCCACCCTAGCGAAATCCCATCTGGAGTTAGCCAACACCGATTACCATTTGAACCAGTACCAGTTGAAGAACAACGACAGGCTTTAGAAACACTACAAAAATATGTATTTGCAGAAGATGCCTTCAGCTTTTCACCAGAACTACTGAATAAATTAGCACCTTCTCGTTGGCTACATTGGGGTAGTTCTCCCCAAGTTGGTCGTTTGGATTTTCCAATTCATGACTTGGTGCTATTCATGCAGGGTTCTGTGTTGCGGGATTTACTCTCAGGCGATCGCCTCTCTCGTCTTAAGGATATTGAACTGAAAACGAAGCCAGAAAATGCACTGTCTCTGCCGGAATTATTTGACACCTTGCAATCAGATATCTGGACAGAAGTAATCAAACCAAAAGGTAAACCAATGAAGATTGGTAGTTTGCGGCGAGGCTTACAACGGCAATACCTGGATATTTTGACTGCTATGGTGTTGCGAAAAGAATATGTCCCAGAAGATGCTCGGACTTTAGCATGGTATAAACTCAAACAATTGGATGAGAAACTCAAGGGGGTTAATTCAGATGATGAATACACCAAAGCGCACTTATTAGAAACACGCGATCGGATCGAGAAAGTCTTAAATGCTCCGTTACAAGGGAATTAAACATAAGAAAAAACCTCACCCTGCCTCCGGCTTCCCTCTCCAAAGTATCGGAGAGGGATTGAGGGTGAGGTTTTATATTTAATTTGACCCATTTATATCATGTCCGCATAATTAGTTATGATTCCCACAGTCATTGCACCCCACACGCCAGATGCTCCACTTGGGGAGACCCCAAGTGGAGCACTGGCTCCCCTTAATCCCCTCCCCGCTTGCGGGGAGGGGAGACAAAGCGTAGCTTTGGCGGGGTGGGGTTCTTCGGATTTAGTAAGTAATCAAGCGGACATGATATTACTTAGATGTTTTTTAGCTTATTAACCCTCTTTTGTCACTCTCGGAAAACAATAATTTCAGCCAAATTCTGAGACTTTGATTTAATACAGGTTTGAGGCTTTATTTTCTAACAGAAACTAAAATTTATAGACAAAAGGTAGAAATTAAAGCCCTGTAACCGTTTGAGCGATTGGATTCTCCCAAAGTGACAAAAGAGGGTTAAGGTCTAAAACGACTTCCATTTGCTGACTTGACCGAGGCTCTAGAAAATTCTACAATTTCTGTTGAAGTCATACATTAGGCAAGTTTGCCTTGTGGAAAACTTGTGGAAAAAGTTAAATATTTTTCCACAAGGTAATTATACTTAATTAAGTTTTACTAGGAAAATCTCAATTTTTCCCCAACATTTTCCACAAAAAGTAAGGTTTTTCCACAATTTAAGTTAAATTTAATCAATTTTTATACGTTACTTAATATTCTTTCCTTAATTGATTCAGCCATCAATGCTAGTTATCGGGGTGTTGGTTGTGGAAAACTTAAAATACATCTTCAGGATGATTTTTGAGAACGGCTAGTTATATTGATGCGATCGCTTAGTTGGCGGATTGTTTGTGCTAAAGTGCGATCGCTCTGGTGGAGTTGAGTAATTTTATCGCAACTATAGATTACCGTTGTATGGTCTTTACCACCAAACTCCTCACCAATTCTCGGCAAACTCAGAGACGTATGTTGGCGCATGAGATACATTCCAATTTGACGCGCCCAGCTAATCTCTCTGCGTCGTGAGTTACTTTTGAGATCGTCTATTGAAACATCAAAATTATCCGCCACAACCTTTAAAATTGCTTCTGGGGTAGCTGCCATTTTTTCGTTAGGCGGTTCTAAAACTGGTGTGATATTTTCTACCGTCATCGGTAAGCCCCAAATAGAAATATAAGCCACCGCCCGAATTAAAGCTCCTTCTAATTCTCGAATATTAGAAGTATAGTTAGAAGCAATATACTCAATCACATCGCGGGGAAGACTAATATTTTCATCCTCGGCTTTTTTTTGCAAAATTGCCATTCTCGTTTCTAAATCCGGCTTTTGGATATCTGCGATTAACCCCATAGAAAACCGAGAACAAAGCCGTTCTTGTAAACTAGGAATCTGGTTAGGAGGACGATCGGAAGCAATGACAACTTGTTTACCAGCTTCATGTAAAGTATTAAAAGTATAAAAGAATTCTTCTTGGGTGTATTCCTTCCCTTCAAGAAACTGAATATCATCAACTAATAAAACATCGGCGGCTCGATAATGCTCTCGAAAACTTTGCATACTATCTTTACGAATCGCTGTAATTAAATCATTAGTAAACTGCTCAGTCGAAACATAAAATATTTTACAATTAGGCGAAATTTCCCAGCGATAATGACCAATAGCTTGCATCAGATGAGTTTTACCTAAACCTACGCCACCGCATAAAAATAAAGGATTAAACTCTTTACCTGGAGATTCTGCAACAGCCAAAGAAGCAGCGTGAGCCATCCGATTGTTAGCACCAACTACAAATCGTGAAAAGACATATTTAGAGTTTAATTGAGTACTTTTTTGATTGTGGTGAGGAACAGCTTCGCAAATAATGTTGGGTGGTGATTGCCAAGAAACCTTTTGTTCAGTCAAATGAGAAACTTCATCACCTTGAGCAACAGTAATGTAAATTCCTACGGGATGACCGAGAATATCTTGTACTACATGAGCAATGGTATTAATGTAATACTTCTGTAACCAATTACGAGCAAATGGATTAGGAGTACGGATTACCAAACAATTATTTTCTAATCGCTCCGCACTAGCAGTTTTAATCCAAGTTTCAAAGGTAGTCCGGGATAGTTCAAGCTGTAGGCGCTCTAATACCTGACTCCACAGACTTTCTATGGGAATTTCCATCATCCACCACCTTTGCTGCTAACTGTCACAATAGAAGAGAAAGCACTAATTTAGCATCCATACACGCTAGACCTACAATAAGCTTTTAAGTTGTAATCATTTTGGGACATACTCGCTAGACAAGATCCTAACACCAGTGATTGATATGGAGAAGCAACGACACATGAAGACAACAAACCATGATTTAGCGCCCAAAAAGATTAATACTAGGGGTTTACCTCACAGATTATGGATGCTCTCGTATGGGGTAGCAGTGGTGTTCTTGGGTAGCTGCTCTGTTCTACCTGCTAAAACCTTTGAGACACGACAAAGCGAGACTCAAGTCCAAAAGACAATAGAAACCAATCCGGTAATTGCCCCCTTGCCAATTATCTCTTCGTCTGGAGATCCTAATTTTGTGGTAAAAGTAGTGCAACAGGTGGGGTCTGCGGTAGTTCGCATTGATTCTTCCCGAACAATCACTTCTCGCGTACCAGACGAATTTAACGATCCATTTTTTCGACGGTTTTTTGGAAATAATGCGCCACAGCCTAAACAACAGATAGAGCGGGGTAGCGGCTCTGGATTTATCATTAATTCTTCAGGTCAAATTGTGACCAATTCTCATGTGGTAGATGGTGCTGATAGAGTAACTGTCACACTCAAAGATGGCCGGACTTTTGACGGGAAAGTGTTGGGTGAAGATCCCGTAACTGATGTGGCTACGATCAAAATTAATGCTAATAATGTGCCAACTCTATCTGTGGGTAACTCCGATGCCTTGCAACCAGGAGAAGCAGTAATCGCCATTGGTAACCCGTTAGGCTTGAATAATACCGTTACTTCTGGGATTATTAGTGCTACAGGTCGTTCTAGTAGCGACATCGGTGCTAGCGACAAGCGGGTTGATTACATCCAAACGGATGCTGCGATTAACCCTGGTAATTCTGGTGGACCATTGCTAAATACTCGTGGCCAGGTAATTGCCATGAATACAGCTATTATCCGAGGCGCTCAAGGTTTGGGATTTGCTATCCCCATAAACACTGTGCAAAGAATTGCCCAAGAATTAATTGCTAACGGGAAGGTGGATCACCCTTATTTGGGTGTTCAGATGGTGACGCTGACACCAGAAATTAAAGAAAAAATAAAAAATACAGCAGGCGATCGCTTAAATTTACAAGCAGATGACGGCGTTTTGCTAGTTGATATCGTCCCGCGATCGCCTGCATCTACAGCTGGACTCCGAGTCGGTGATGTGATTAAAACCATTAATAACCAGCGTGTTACTAAAATTGAAGATGTCCAAAAGCTAGTAGAAAATAGCAAAATCGGCGCTAAATTACCAATAGAAGTAGAACGCAATGGCCAAACTCTCCAACTAGGAGTCCAACCTGCTCCTTTACCCATGAGAGGTGAAGGATGATTTGAGGAGTTGGGAGTTAGGAGTTAGGAGTTAGGAGTTAGGAGTTAGGAGTTGGGAGTTGGGAGTTGGGAGTTGGGAGTTGGGAGTTGGGAGTTGGGAGTTGGGA
>NZ_JBALFF010000091.1:0-29866 GCF_036916975.1 Nostoc sp. | reverse complement strand
TATTGATTTAGATGGTGACGTGGGTATACCTAACAAAGAACATAAAACGGTAAGACTTACTCACAATATCTAAATCTTCTTTTTTAAAAGGGAATTAGGAACGACAAAAACACCACCAACATAAGAACTCAAATCTATGCCCCAATTGCCACCACATGCTTCCTGTCTTGCATAAATATAAATACCGTTTACAGTTGATGTACCATTAATTTCAGAAGTAGTTTTAGTGTAGTAACCATAACATTTTTCAGCTTTGAAAAAAGATGAATTTGATTTCAATGGTTTATCAAGTGGTTTCAGGAAAGTTTTATGGGTTGAAAAGTAGTTTTTTTGAGTCTGAATCATAGATATAATATTATTTTCTGCAATTTTTTCATATTGTGGTTCATCACCTGGTGAATATATCTCAGCACATCCAGCGACAAGCAAGTTAATTAAAATAATATTAAAAAATAAAAAATTATTAAAAAGGAGAAAGCCTTTTAAATTCCATTTGCTCATTTAGAAAATTAAATCCATAAGGAAGCGCTATTTAAATTAGCTTTCTCTAAATTTACTTTATTGAGTTTTGCCGAGTTTAATTTTGCATTAGTCAAATCAGCATCACTCAGATTAGCTTCGCTTAAATCCAAACCTGATAAGTCAGTTTGAATAAGTTTCGCTCCCTTCAAGTTAGCTCCTTTAAATGAAGCCTCATAGGTAACATTACAGTAATCATCCCCAATTTCTGATATACCCATTTTCCCTTTGTCGCCAACATCATCTCGCCATCTGAGTTCAGCTTTAGTTAAATCAGCCCCTTGTAGATTGGCTGCGTCTAATTTAGCATTAGTCAGTTCAGCCTCTCTTAAATCTGCCCCAGCTAGATCAGTATTTGTTAAATCAGCACCACCTAAATCACACTTTGGGCATTTTTTAGTTGTTAGCAACTGCTTCACATGAGCCGGATTTGAAGTTTTTTTAGCCTCACAATTTTTACAACTAGAAAGAAAAGTAAGTAATAAAGCTGATACGATTAATATTTTTATTTTCATATATGACGCGATCGCTCAGTCCTTCCCCGTATCCACAAAGCTAGTACACTCATTAACAACACCCCCATCACCCCTTGCAGGGGATTATTATTCACACCAGTTACCCAATCAGGAACAAGACCCGAATATTTCACTAATTCCCCAACATTAATAATGTAGTAACCCCAAACTAAACCACCATGCAAACCAATTGGAAAACCCAAGCGTCCCCTCCGCCAACGCTTTCCCCATACTTGCGTTAACCCCAGCAGTACTAAAGCTGGAAATTGCGGCAGTGTATGAATAATTGCCTCCAAGGGTTTAATAAAGTGCAATGTAGCAAACGCAATTGCATCTGTCCACATTGCCACACGCGGACTGTAATCTCGTTGTAATTCATCTAGCAACCAGCCTCGGAATAACAACTCCTCAGCAAATCCAACACCCAAGCCAACAAGTAAACCCTCTAAAATTACTTTCAGTAAAAAAACTTTTGGTTGTTGCCACACCAACCAACCCAACAAACTTTCTACCCCAAAAAGTATCAGAATATTAATTATCCCTATAGCCAAGCCACGCAGCAAATCCACACCGTTTTGTCGCGTGAATTCTAAGCCATAATGCCGCAGAATTTGGGGCTGTTGGTAAACATATTTACCCCATAGTCTCAGGATAAAAATAAATACTGCATATAACAATACCAATGTCAATATACTTTCTAAATTTGAATCATGTACTAGTAAGTATATTGGTGCAGCCAATGGCAACCATAGCAGCAATAAAATCAAAATAAAAGCACCCAGCCTGATAGGGGCAGGGCGTTCAGCAAAACGGACAAAGTTTTTTTTCATACTAAATAAGTCATCAATCAGCAGTCAATACTCTAAATTTCGACTAATGACCAATGACCAATGACCAAATGACTATTCATCAGGTTCAATCGTGCTACTTAAACCATGACTTATCAATGTTTCGCAATAGAACTCAGCATGTTCTTGAGCGCAAGTAATCACTAGAGCTAGCCCGTTAGTATGGGCTTCCATCATGATGCTCACAGCCTGGGGTTGGGTAAGGCTCGGCACAGTGGCTATTAGTGACTGCACAACATGCTCCATCGAGTTGTAGTCGTCGTTATGGAGCAAAACGCGATACTGAGGCGCGAGCTTACGGGTTGTGGAAGGCTTTTCAATAGTTTCAACTGACACGGCTCTTTGCTCTTTTATCGTTAATTCACTACAACAAAGTTTCTGTCGAGCGATCGCTTAACAGTTATTTACCTATTCTATAGTATTTCTGTCCAGATACTATGCTAATAAAACCCTCTGCTGCCAGAGATTGGTCATATTAGTTTGGCGTGGCCACTTGTGAGGGATATATCTTAAGACATCGTTGCCGTGAGAGTGCTACCCTAATGTTACAGAAGCAACATTAAAAGTAGCGCATTCTCACTTTTAAAATAAAGGAAGTTGCAAAATAATCCTTGCCCCTGCCCAAATTGCATAATGATGGACATTAGCCTAAATTTTCTTCAACCAGGACAAATTGTGTCTTTAGAGCATGGTGACAGGAATCTGTATGCAGAAGTCATTCAATTTGTAGTTTCCCGCCAGTTGTGCTGGGTGCGCCCTTTATTAATGGTTACTTTCATTCAAGAATCGCCACTAATTACAGATTTGCGAGATGCGTCTGATTTACTTTGGCCTGCCAATTTATTTCGGCCAGCATTAGACACAGAAGTAATTACCTTCTTGAGCCAAGTTTTAGCAAAAGAACCAAAAACTGAACCTGACTCAGCCGCCAAGCAGCAACTCAATCAGTTTATTCACCAACTTTGGCAAGCATATCAATAGGGATTTGGGTATTGGAAAGAGGAATTGGGGACTCTTGAGAAAGACTTGTTGCTAGTTCTCACCTGTTGTCACCTTGTCACCTTGTCCCTCATTCTCCCCTTACCTCCCCTTTTCCCCCCATTCCCTTGTAGAGAAGATGTTTCTGAACCTTTGATGTTAATAAAAATACTTTTCAAATATCCTCTTACTAAAACTTGTTTTACCTACTTGAAATTTTGATTGCTTCAGCCATAATCAAATTTAATTGATATAGGCAATAAACCTCTATACCTAAGCAATTAGGAATATCCCAAGTTAGGAACCAGCTGAATTCTACCAGCATCCATCTCGGCCATTAATAATTCCAGAGCTTCGTAGTCAACGTCAGAAATATAACCCAGTTCCGTCAATTCTGAGTTGATTTCATTTTCTATCTCAGGAGTTAATTTTTTAATGTCAAGAGCTTTCTCTACTAATTTACGAATAGCGTACTTAGTTCTCATAAGTAATAACCTAGATTTATATGATACTAATTATTCCAAATTTATCTAAGCATAAGTAGTGTTCTAAAAGTTATATAGATCACATTTTAATTAGTTAAAGAAATAATTCGCTATGAGGATGTAGTATGCCATCAGCAACGCTAAAGTGAGGAATTTAACTTACCGTTAAAACTTAGCTAAATTAGCTTCAGTTATAGACTAAGCAAATTCTATCAGCATACTTACTGATTATTTGTCGTTTCTATGGCTGTCTATAGTTGATTGTTTTTGAACTAGCATAAAAAAAAAGTATAGATAATCACATTTTAACCTGGAATTATGAGAATCTTTAAACAGAGATGCTAAAGCAATAAAGATTCAGCAAAGAGAACTAAGACAAATGGTCGATGCAACAAAATAGAGTTTATGTTCAAATAATTCTTAGCTTGACGCTTTAACAATTCTCAATAGGATGTAACTATGCAGGCAGTGCTTAACTATCCGAAGATTGCAGTTATTCGCCCCCAAGGCTTTTTGAATGCTACAAACGCCTTGGAATTTGAACGAGATATGACTACAGCTTTAGCACAAAATGGTATTTCTATCTTGATAGTAGACCTCGCAGCAGTAGAATCGTTAGACAGCGCGGGTTTGATGGCATTGTTATCTATACACAAACTGGCTCTTAGTTTAGGAAGGGGTTTCCAACTTTGGGCTGTTGCTCCGTCAATTAGAATTATTTTTGAATTAACGCAACTCGATAGGGTGTTTGAAATAGTGGATGGTAAAGTTGAGTTGGCTGCAACATAACTTTATGTAAGAAGCACAAAGGTTCGGGTATGAAGTGGACTTTATGTAAAGGAGTTATAAGTTGCAACGATAAACTATGCTAGAAGACCAAATTCAATGCTAAGGTTGGGTTTGAGTAGCTGTAATTAAGGTAGCTAGAAGATAGCACAGTGGCTGTTGCAGTTGAAAAATTAATAACATCGGATATTTTAAAACCAGGACGTTACCTGGGTAATGAGCGTTTAGCAGTACACAAACCTTGGGATACGGCAGAAATACGCTGGGTATTAACTTATCCAGAAGTATATGAAGTTGGTGCATCCAATTTAGGGCATATTATTCTCTATAACATCCTGAATGCCCAACCGCGTCAATTGTGCGATCGCGCCTACCTCCCAGGAAAAGACCTAGCAGCCAAACTACGCGAAACTAATACGCCATTGTTTGGGGTAGAGTCAAAGCGATCGCTCAGAGAATTCGACATTTTAGGTTTTAGCCTCAGTTACGAACTGGGTGCAACTAATATCCTAGAAATGTTGGATTTAGCTGGAATTCCCAAGACGTGGCAAGAACGGCAAAAAGCTGGCGTTGCAGAGGGAGAATTTCCGAATCTCCAGTCTCAGTTTCCATTAATTTTTGCTGGTGGGCAAACAGCAACATCTAATCCTGAGCCTTACGCCGACTTCTTCGACTTTATCGCCCTTGGAGATGGAGAAGAACTGCTGCCAGAAATTGGTTTGGTATTGGAAGAAGGCAAACAAGCCGGATTGAGTCGGGAGCATCTGTTACTGGACTTAGCACAGATACCAGGTGTATATGTCCCTCAGTTTTACGACATGGCAGAGGATGGCTCAGTTCATCCTTGTCGCTTGGACATGCCAAAACGAATTTTGCGACGGGTGGCAACTCCCATACCCGCGTATTCCATTGGGTTAGTTCCCTACGTGGAAACAGTGCATGACCGCTTGACCATTGAGATTAGGCGTGGTTGCACTCGTGGCTGTCGCTTTTGTCAACCAGGAATGTTAACTCGACCAGCACGGGATGTGGAACCCGATAAGGTTGTAGAAGCAATTGAACAGGGAATGCGGGCAACTGGTTACAATGAGTTTTCCCTATTATCTCTGAGTTGTTCTGATTATTTATCCCTACCAGCAGTGGGGATGGAAATCAAAAATCGCTTAAAAAATGAAAACATTTCTCTGACTCTACCAAGCCAACGGGTAGACAGATTTGATGAAAATATTGCCAATATCCTTGGAGGTACGCGGCAAGGTGGATTGACTTTTGCTCCAGAAGCTGGAACTCAGCGGATGCGAGACATCGTGAATAAGGGTTTGACTAATGAAGAATTGTTGCGGGGGGTGAAAACCGCTTGGGAGCAAGGCTGGGATAAAATCAAGTTGTATTTTATGATTGGCTTACCGGGTGAGACAGATGCTGATGTTTTAGGCATTGCTGAAACAGTAAGCTGGTTACAGCGAGAATGTCGGGGCAAGGGCAGAAAACCCCTAAACTTTAACCTGACGATTTCTAACTTTACGCCCAAACCTCATACGCCATTCCAATGGCACTCAGTTTCTACCACTGAATTTAAACGCAAACAAAACCTGTTGCGGCAAGAATTCCGCCGAATAAAGGGAGTGAAGGTAAATTTTACCGATGTTCGCATTTCGGCAATGGAAGATTTTGTGGGACGGGGCGATCGCAAATTGAGCAAAGTAGTCCGGCGAGCCTGGGAATTGGGCGCAGGGATGGATTCCTGGTATGAAAATTTAGATCAAGCTTTTAGCGCTTGGGGAGATGCGATCGCCGGGGCCGATCTAGACTGGAAATACCGCCAAGTAGAAAATGGCGAATGGAATTTGTTTCACGCACAAGATCAGACAAGATCGAAAGATGCGGAAAATACCCCACTCCCAACTCCTAACTCCCCACTCCCAACTCCTAACTCCTCACTCCCAACTCCTAACTCCTCACTCCCAACTCCTAACTCCTCACTCCCAACTCCTAACTCCCTCGATATTCCCCTCCCTTGGGATCATATTGATACCGGAATTGATAAAAAGTGGCTCAAAGAAGACTTACAACGCGCCTTAGAAGCTGCAATTGTACCCGACTGCTCTTTTGAAGGTTGTTCTCACTGTGGCGTATGTGGAACCGACTTTGGCCATAACATTGTGATTGAATCACCTCGTATCCCGAAGTTCGCTGGCGAGTTTGTCCCCAACACAATTAAGGTACAACGACTGCGAGTTTGGTTTGGGAAACAGGGTAATATGGCTTTGGTAAGCCATTTAGATTTAATCCGTCTGTTTGACCGAGTTGTGCGGCGAGCAGGCTTACCAATCGCTTTCACTGGTGGATTTCATCCAATGCCGCGAATTTCTGTAGCAACTGCTTTGGCTTTAGGGGCTACTAGTAGTGGTGAAATTGCGGATTTTGAGTTAACTGTACCAATGGCAGTCGATACTTTTCGAGAAGAATTGGTTCGGGAAATGCCCACAGACATACCTATATATAATGTGGAGCAGATAGATTTAAAAACTCCGGCAGCGACTCAACTGCTAGAAACCGCAGAATATTTAATTACCGTAGCAGCACTTGAAGAAGTAACACCTATACAATGGCAAGAATGGATTGATACCATCAAAGCAAAAGACGAACTGTGGTCCGAGCATACAACAAAGTCAGGTAAGAGCCAGTTAATAAATCTGCGCGATCGCTTATTTGAACTGGAATTAGTAGAAACCCGCAAAGGCATTGCAGAATCTATATCTGTTATCCGTTATGTAGGTAGCTATCGCCAAGATGGTTTTCTATTGCGTCCTGAACAAATCCTGTTTATGCTAGGGATGGTGGCTAGTGGAGAATTCCAACTCCTGCACATCCACCGCAATCGGCTAATTTTAGGGGTATAATCCCTGTAGGGCAGCTTGCTAGTAGTTGTCCTAACGTGGGTATATCGTTTGAATTGATTTTTAGCAAGGTTGCGTTAGAATGGGTTGAAGAGAAATTTTCTGGCGCTGCATTGAATTAGCTGGTTCACTACCCTGGTGTTCAGGGGGCGAAAGCAAAGATATTAGAGTGCAAATTCTAGGATTTTATCCCAGACAAACTGAGGCAGATTAAAGAACACACACTCTCTATAGCTACCTTGTGAATCAGTAACTAACAGCAGGCTCGCTTAGATTCTCTAAATCCATGCTTTTTAAACAACTGCTGAATGTTTAATTTACAGTAGTGCCAAAGAGCTAGTGAGCTACTTTTCTACTAGAGTTGTTCGCCTTTGGCGTTAGTGTAGGTTAGGTTAAGCCAAATTTGCAGACGTTCACAACGCGCAAAGCGCGGCTTAAAGTAGGGTAGCATCTGGCGTTTGGAAAATAGAAATAGTTTCTTTTTCTTAACGACATCAGTACGTTACTCTCAAATGAAGCTTTCTGAGTTAAAAACTCACTCATGATTCAGAACTTTTAACGAAGAACTCTCTTTATTGAGGGTATTGCATCACAAATCAACCACGGACGGTTGATTTAATTGCTTAAACATGCAGCCGTTCTAGAATAATCCGCCGTAAAAATGCTCTTAAGAGCGCCAATAGCTATTTAATTTAGAAGCTCAGGTTTGCGATTTTTATTATCAGTAGCGCCTTTTGAGGGTTGCAGGGGCAACAAAGGTATAACAAACCTCCAGACCTATTGGTGCTGCCAATTTTGAGGAAATTGAATGCCAAAACAAATTATCATCGCGGAGCAGCACCAAATTGCTGCTGTCTTTTCTGAAGATCAAATACAAGAACTAGTTGTTGCTACGGGTCATCACCAAATAGGTGATATCTACTTAGGAGTAGTAGAAAACGTATTGCCTGGGATAGATGCGGCTTTTGTAAATATTGGCGACCCAGAGCGCAACGGTTTTATTCACGTCACCGACTTAGGGCCATTAAAGCTAAAGCGTACCGCAGCAGCAATTACAGAACTACTAGCACCACAGCAGAAAGTTTTGGTGCAAGTAATGAAAGAGCCAACGGGGACAAAAGGCCCCCGGCTTACGGGTAATATCACCTTACCCGGACGCTACGTAGTACTGATGCCTTATGGTAGAGGCGTAAATTTATCCCGACGGATTAAAAGTGAAAGTGAGCGCAACCGCTTGCGAGCACTAGCAATTTTGGTCAAACCGGCGGGAATGGGTTTGCTTGTGCGTACAGAAGCAGAAGGCAAACCCGAAGAAGCGATTATGGAAGATTTGGAATTGCTGCAAAAGCAATGGGAAGCCATTCAACAGGAAGCCCATTCCACCCGTGCACCAGCCCTACTCAACCGAGACGATGACTTCATTCAGCGCGTATTGCGGGATATGTACGGCGCGGATGTAAATCGAATTGTCGTAGATTCCAGTACTGGTTTGAAGCGCGTGAAACAGTACTTGCAGAACTGGAGCGGCGGTCAAACACCGCAGGGATTGTTAATTGACCATCACCGCGATCGCTCCCCCATTTTAGAGTACTTCCGCATCACTGCCGCTATTAGAGAAGCCCTCAAACCGAGAGTAGACCTACCTTCTGGAGGCTACATCATCATTGAGCCGACAGAGGCATTAACTGTAATTGATGTTAACTCAGGTTCCTTCACGCGATCGGCAACAGCTAGAGAAACAGTTTTGTGGACAAACTGCGAAGCTGCAACAGAAATTGCTCGCCAGTTGCGTCTGCGGAATATTGCTGGGGTGATCGTTGTTGATTTTATTGATATGGAATCACGACGCGATCAACTACAAGTTCTCGAACACTTTAATAAAGCACTCAAAGCAGACAAAGCTCGTCCGCAGATTGCCCAATTAACCGAACTGGGTTTAGTAGAATTGACTCGCAAACGCCAAGGTCAAAACATTTACGAATTGTTTGGTGATACTTGCCCCACCTGTGGCGGTTTAGGACATACTGTGCGTCTGCCTGGAGAAATCGAAAACCGATTACCAATACCAGCAGAAACACCAGAGCGTGAACGTGAGCGTTTTGTATCCCTGCCTCACCGAGAACCACGTCAGCCATCTGCCCGCATCCCAGAACCACGAGAAACCTATGATGGATTTGGGGAAGCATTTGAGGGCGACTCAGAATCGGGTAACCTAAATCTGATCAATCATCCTAGTTATCAAGACCTTAATGATAATAAGCGTCGTACCCGCACTCGCCGCAGTCGAATTCCCATCAATGGGTTAAACGGGAAAGATGAAACTCGGGTTATAGCCAATCCACTAGCTTTTGTCAACGAGCCAGACTTAGACCTTGATATTGAACCAGAACTAGGAGTTGCACCAGAGATTCCCTCACCCACCCTTAGTAAACCAGGTTGGAGTGAAAGAGTAGAGCGCACTGTAATAGATCGGACTATAGATCGGACTAAAATTACCAAGGCAGAGCCAGTTAAACCAGTGGTAGAACCACCGGAGATTAGAACTGTAGAAATGAGCCTCCAGGAACAGGATATTTTTGCTTTGATGGGAATATCTCCCTTGGTTAAGTTAGAGCAAGAGGTTAAAAATACCAAGTCTGTGATTATTAATGTAATTCAACCTGGTCAACAGCCAACGACTCCAACTCAATCAATCTCAGAATCAACTATTGTCCAAAAAGCAACACCTGAAATAATCCCAAGCAAGCTACCAATACCAAAAGTTATTGAGCCAGAACCAAAACCTTTGATAGAAGAGATAACTGAACCATCTGAGTTGACTGCTAGCCCAACGGATAGCTTGTCTGCGAAAGCTTCCGCTAACGAAGATGAAAGTGATGCCAACAGCGCCGCCATTGCCAGCCGTCGCCGCCGCCGTCGTTCCTCAGCGATCGAGGATAATTAATTTACTTTATGGTAGAAACGTCGCCAACGCCCTTGGAACAATCCAATTGGCTGGAGTTTTCTACCTTGTCAGGGATTCCAGGGTTGGTTGCAGGTGTTGATGAAGTAGGGCGAGGCGCTCTATTTGGCCCTGTGGTGGCAGCAGCAGTGATCCTACCAGATCATGCTCTGCCAATACTGATGGCAGCTAAAATCAAAGACAGTAAAAAGTTATCTAGTTCTCGGAGAACTCAGCTAGCGCAGCAGATTTGTGCGCTGGCTATAGACTGGAAAATTGGGTTTGCTTCTACTGCCGAAATTGACAAGATAAATATTTTGCAAGCAACGCTGTTAGCAATGAAGCGGGCTGTACTGAAGTTAAAGGTACAGCCTGCACTCTGCCTGGTTGATGGTAATCAGTCAATCAAAGACTTGCTATTGCCGCAACAAACAATAATTAAGGGGGACGAGCGATCGCTCGCTATTGCCTCTGCTAGTATTGTCGCTAAGGTTTGGCGTGACGAACTGGTAGTACGTCTAGCATTAAAATACCCTATGTACAGCCTGGAGTGTAACAAGGGTTATGGTAGCCAGCAGCACTTGCTGGCTCTGCAACAATACGGACCCTCGCCCCTACATCGTCAGTCTTTTCGTCCTTGCCAAATCAAAATAATTCGTAATTCGTAATAGAGCCTCCGGCACGCTGCGCGAACGTAATTCGTAATTAAAAACAGTTATATAAGGAGATTTAGACCACCTCTGAAAATTTAGCCAACTATAAGGGTAGCTTCCGCATCCCCAAGAAAGGGAAATTCAACCCGAAAATTCCGAATTCCGAATTAGTTAAATAATTACTCAGCATTCAGGATTGGCAATTCAGTACTGTTACCGCTAAGTCCTCTATCTTTGGTTTGTGATATCACCCAGTAGCGATAATCCGCCAAAAGTTGATTTAATAACCGTTGCTTGACCGATAACAGTACGCTTTTGAGCAAAGCATTGCCAGTAGCTTCTAAAATTGGCTTAGGAGTGAAGGAAAATGGCGGTGGCAAATCCACCAGCACTTCTAAATCAGCCCTTCCTTGTAGGCGAGTACCTGTGCTTAACTCTTTAGGAGACAAATACCCTTTTAAATTGAGAGCAAAGCGCTGGTTAATATACTCGAAGCCCAGGATTTCACAGCCTAGCGATCGCAAATTAATTATTCCATTTGATTCTGCCCAAACTCTCATGTCTACAGTAGGTTGAATACTCAATGACATAAAAGTTAACGGACGCATTTTCAAACGAAATACTTCTTCAGAAAGCTGGTCAATTCTACTATTGTCAGCCAAAGCCTTAACTAGACGTTGAGGCTGGCGCAAGTAGTGCTGAATGGGAATAGGCTGCTCTGGAACAGGGATTTCAACCGATTGGGAGGCAGTAAACCGGGTAGCCATGAGCGGATAAAAATATCTGTTTCTTAATTTTAATATTTTTTAATAAATTAAATCTAATTATTAAAAAATTACAAAATTTATTGACCATAAAAATGATTGTTGCTTATCAGCTATACATCACTAGCAAAAAGTTGGTACGCTTATTACTATCTTTAGTTCAATAAATATAGATTAGGGGTGCGCTCAACTACTATGTAAGATGCTATTTTTTGGCTTGCGACCTATCACATACCAAGTTGTAACATCATCCCACACGCCCTGCTCTGTTTGTCGCGCCTCTAACTCTGCTTCAAATTCGGCTTTGGCTTGTTCTAACTGCGCTTCAGAAAGTCTTGATAAGGGTTTTTCAGGTTGTCCAGGCGTTGGAAAAGAATTGCCGCCCCAAGCTGCTTTTGCTTTGTCTAAGCTCAGGTAGCTACCGTGCTGCTCAGTTTTAATTTCAACCGCTTCAAAACACGCACTTAAGAACAGTTTCCGACACTCTTCAAATGTTCCAAGGCGATTACTCGGTTCTAGCATTACTCCGTACCTCGTAAGTATCTCCCGAAACACCACATAGCCGACATAGGCTGTTTCAGCAGGAGTATGAACGCCAATCAGTCCATCTGGTTTAAGAAACTGATGCCAGAGGCGTAATGTCACTGCTTTGTTTTCTAGCCAAGGGAATGTGTTGGCACACAAAATTCGGTCAAAACTGTTGGCAGGAAAATTGAGTAATTCAGCGTCTGCCAGTTGAAACTCAACGTTGCCTAAATCTAAAGCTTCAGCTTTGTCCCTTGCTTGTTCCAGCATCCCAGCAGAAATATCTACACCAATGACTCGACCGGAATTTCCAACAATTCGAGATGCTTCGAGTACAAGATGCCCTGTCCCAGTTCCAATGTCTAAAATCTGATGACCAGAACTGACTTGTGAATATTCAAGTAAACGACGACAAATTTGCAAATGCCAATTGGTATCGTCGTAGGTCTGACTTCTTTGGTTGTATAAATCAGCGATTTTCTGCTTGTAATTGTTTAAGCTAAGTTGCTCAACCATTGGCAAGTCCCCTTTAACTGCGACTCAGTTTAACACTAACTCAGGCTCTATCGCATTACCGATTAATTCTTAACCCTTAATACGCCTACTTACCCCAGAACTTGTTGCTTCCCTGACTGGTTATGACTACATTTTGAATGCCCTATCTATCGTAAACATTTTTTGAATTGGTATTAAAATTTAATTCTTGACACAAAATCAAGAATATGAATTGTTATTTGGTCAGAAACTAATATAATTGCTCTTAAATATTCAGAGGAATTTAGCAAAAAAAGTGCCAGGAAATCTATCTGCTAGAAGACTGATTTCCATAACTTATTTTCCTGGATACATATTTCGGCCTATTCGTTTAGTAAGAGTAGATGTTAGATACATTTGCCAAAACCAAAATATCATAATCTCTGTTTACGTATTCAACTTGTAACTCAAGGCTAAAGGTATGACTTTATTGATCGCACATTTAGGGCCTCCCGGCACTTATACAGAACAAGCAACTGTTTTTTATGTCAACTGGCTAACTAAAAGTACGGGAGTTGAAGCTAGCCTATGTCCTTATCCCACCATCTCCCAGTCACTGCACGCCGTTGCTGATGGCCAAGCCAACTTGGCTGTTGTGCCTGTGGAAAATTCTATTGAAGGGAGTGTGGCTATGACACTAGATACCCTGTGGCAGTTGAACACTTTGCAAATTCAACTAGCCTTAGTATTACCTATTGTCCATACGTTAATTTCTTGCGCGTCTAGCTTAGATAAAATTAAAACTGTTTACTCTCACCCGCAAGCTTTGGCACAATGTCAGGGATGGTTAGAGCAGTTTCTCCCGACTGTACAGATTATTCCCAGCAATTCTACAACCGAAGCACTACAGCGATTAGAGCAAGAGACAACAACGGCAGCGATCGCATCTAGTAGAGCAGCGCAACTCTACAACCTGCCCATACTTGCTAGTGGTATCAACGACTATCCAGAAAACTGTACTCGTTTTTGGGTAGTAAGTCAGGGTGAAGTTGACGCTGGATATCAGGTATCAAAAGTGCCTACCAGTCACACGTCACTGGCTTTTAGTATGCCTGCCAATACACCCGGAGCATTGCTCAAACCTTTGCAAATATTTGCTCAACTAGGAATTAACCTCAGCCGGATTGAATCTCGTCCGACGAAGCGATCGCTAGGCGAATACTTGTTTTTCATGGATTTAGAAGCGGATGCCAAGGAAGCACAAATGCAATCTGCTTTAGCAGAATTAACTATCCACACAGAAATTTTAAAAATACTTGGCGCTTACAATGTTTTGCCAATCAGCGCTGTTACTTGAAAAGTGAGGAGTTATTAATTAGTTAGGAGTTATTAATTAGTTAGGAGTTAGGAGTTAGGAGTTAGGAGTTAAGAATTATCAGTTAGGAGTTAGGAATTATCAGTTAGGATTTAGGAGTTATCAGTTATCAGTTATCAGTTAGGATTTAGGAGTTATCAGTTATCACGTAGGGAATATAAATTATAAGTTGCCAATATTTTATTTTTTGTTATTTATTCCTCACTCCTGACTCCTCACTCTTAACTCCTTCACTCCTCACTCCTCACTCCTCACTCCTCACTCCTCACTCCTCACTCCTAACTCCTAACTAATTAATAACTCCTAACTAATTAATAACTCCTCACTTTTCATTAAACGTGTCTTTAAGAACAGCGCGAGCCGCCAAGTGATTCCGAGTAGAGGTTAAAATTTCTGCTTCCCGCTCAAGACGAGTTGCAGTATCTTGCATTTCTAGCAATAACTGCTGCTCTGCGGCGACACCATAAAGATTACTTGCTACCCAATAAGATAACTCTGTTGGTAGGTCAGGCAAATCTTCTGGCAGTTCAATATTTTGTTCCGTTAATTTGGCTGATAGACGCACAACATCTCGCAGTAGTTGTTCTACATCAGTTGATAAAGGTCGCAAATCTTTAGCCGGTGGTTGGTCTTCAATCCACTCAACTAAGCCAACCATATATGGCTTTTCCCGAACATACTCTAATACCCTAAATCTTTGCTGCCCTAAAGTCAACATCTTGATTCGATCATCTGGCAGCCGTTGGTGATGAACGATTTCCGCACAGCAACCAGTGTTTGCAATTGTACCTTTAACAGGATCGACCATCAAAACACCGAACCTGCGATCGCTCTCCAAAATCGTGTTCATCATGATTCGGTAGCGAAATTCAAAGATGTGCAGAGGCAATGGTCTGGTAGGAAACAGAACTACTTCGGGTAACGGGAACAGAGGTAGTTCACGAACTGCAATTTTAGAAGATGATGTCATTGTTATCTTGGTATAAACTTAATCTTTAAAATTTCTTTTTCTCTGATTTTCCCGTACTTTATCTACATTCTATCATTTGTTTCCTACCTAAATAAAAGCCCTGAGATATATTTCTTCAGGGCTATGTAAAAACTTATACTAATTTTATTGGTCATTTATTCTTTGCTAATGACTAATACTTCGGCACCGCTCAGTAAAAGTGACCAATAACTAATGACTAAATTAAAGTTTGACTTCGATATCTACACCCGATGGTAGATCCAATTTCATCAGGGCATCAATAGTCTTAGAAGAGGGCTGGTAAATATCAATAATCCGGCGATGAGTACGGGTTTCAAAGTGTTCCCGTGAATCTTTATCTACGTGAGGCGATCGCAGCACACAATAGATCCGGCGTTTTGTTGGTAAAGGAATTGGGCCTACAGCTGTAGCATTGGTGCGGTTAGCTGTATCTACAATCTTCTCGCAAGATGTGTCTAATAAGCGTCGGTCAAAAGCTTGTAAGCGAATTCTAATTTTCTGCTGCTGTAGAGTTGCCATCTTTAATTTTCCAGGTTCTGCGTAATTAGGGAAGTATTTACAGGTTAAAGGTTACAGGGTAAAGGTTACAGAAAACTATTACCTGTTCCCTGTAACCTATTACCTTATTTATAGAGGGAAGAGAAAGGAGCAGAGAGGCACAATAAAGACCATCTCTGCTCCTTTGTTATGAGCCAAAAGGTGCTACTTGATAATTTTGGAGACGACACCAGCACCGATGGTGCGGCCACCTTCGCGGATAGCGAAGCGCATACCTTGTTCAATAGCGATCGCGTTGATCAATTCTACTGTCATCTTGATGCGATCGCCTGGCATCACCATTTCTACTTCTTTGCCTTCATCGGAGGTGTAGGCTTTGATGGTACCAGTTACATCGGTTGTCCGCACGTAGAACTGGGGACGGTAGCCAGCGAAAAATGGAGTCTTACGACCACCTTCTTTTTCTGTTAAGACATACACCTCACCTTCAAATTCATTGTGAGGTTTAATTGAACCAGGTTTGGCGATGACCATACCCCGTTCAATATCAGCCTTTTGGATACCCCGGAGTAGTACGCCAGCGTTATCCCCAGCCATACCTTGGTCGAGACTCTTCTTGAACATCTCAATACCAGTTACGGTAGTGGCGCGAGTATCTCTGATACCCACTAGTTCAACGTTATCGCCAACTTTGACTATACCCCGCTCAATCCGACCGGTGGCGACAGTACCACGACCTGTAATTGAGAACACGTCTTCTACAGCCATCAGGAAGGGTTTATCAACATCCCGCTCAGGAGTGGGGATGTAAGAATCTACAGCATCCATCAATTCGTAGATTTTATCTACCCACGGATTTTCACCGCGTTTGGTCTTGGGATTCTTAGTCATGACTTCCAGAGCTTGCAAACCCGATCCTTTGACAATGGGGATATCATCGCCAGGAAAATCGTAGCTGGAAAGCAATTCTCTAAGTTCTAGTTCTACTAGTTCCAAGAGTTCTGGGTCATCCATCAAATCTTCTTTGTTCAAGAAGACAACCAGACTGGGAACGCCTACCTGTTTTGCCAACAGGATGTGTTCGCGGGTTTGGGGCATAGGACCATCGGTAGCAGCAACTACGAGGATACCTCCGTCCATCTGGGCAGCACCGGTGATCATGTTCTTCACATAGTCAGCGTGTCCTGGACAGTCTACGTGAGCATAGTGCCGACTTGCAGTTTCATACTCTACGTGAGCGGTATTGATGGTAATACCCCGTGCCTTTTCTTCTGGGGCATTATCAATTTGGTCGTAGCCCTTAGCTACAGCCTGACCCATAGCTGCCAAGGTCATGGTGATGGCTGCTGTCAAGGTAGTTTTACCGTGGTCAACGTGGCCAACTGTACCGATATTAATGTGGGGTTTATTCCTTTCAAACTTTGCGCGTGCCATGAATGCTCATTTCCTTATTTTAACTAAGCGTTCCCTTTGCTTTTTGCAATGATAGTTTCAGCTACGCTGCGAGGCACCTCTTCGTAGTGGCTGAACTCCATCGTGAAGGTACCCCGACCTTGCGTTTTTGACCGGATATCAGTGGCGTAGCCAAACATGCTCGCTAGTGGAACTTTGGATGTTACCTTAGCGAGTCCCTTTTCGGTGCTTTGGCTTTCAATCTGCCCTCGGCGGGTGTTGAGGTCGCCAATGACGTTCCCCATATAGTCTTCAGGAACTTCAACTTCAACTTTCATCATAGGCTCTAAGATGACAGGTGAAGCTTTCAGCACAGCCTCTTTCATCGCCATTGAGCCAGCGATTTTGAAAGCCATTTCTGAAGAGTCTACATCGTGGTATGACCCATCAATTAGCGTCGCTTTAACGTCAATCAATGGATATCCAGCTAGAACACCAGATTCGCAGCTTTCTTTCATCCCTTGTTCTGCAGGGCCAACGTACTCTTTAGGTACTGTACCGCCAGCAATTTTGGAAACGAATTCAAAGCCACTACCGGGTTCTCCAGGCTCCAAATTGATCACAACGTGGCCGTATTGACCTTTACCACCACTTTGGCGAATGAATTTGCCCTCAACTTTGTTCACAGCTTTCCGAATTGTTTCTCGGTAAGCTACTTGTGGAGCACCTACATTCGCTTCCACCTTGAATTCTCGTAACATCCGGTCTACTAGAATTTCTAGGTGTAGCTCTCCCATTCCCGCGATCACGGTCTGGTTTGTTTCCGGATCGACGCGGACTCGGAAGGTGGGGTCTTCTTCTGAGAGAGATTGCAGAGCTTTGGACAGTTTGTCCATGTCGTTCTTGGTTTTGGGTTCAACCGCTACCGAGATCACAGGCTCAGGAATGAATAGGGATTCCAGAATTACTGGCGATCCTTCATCACAGAGCGTGTCACCTGTCAAGGTGTCTTTCAATCCAAGAGCTGCTCCTAAATCACCCGCCCGCAGTTCATCGACATCTTGGCGATCGTCTGCCTTCATCAGAACTAAGCGGGAAATTCGTTCTTTTTTATTCTTACTAGCGTTGAGAACGTAGCTGCCCTTTTTCAGGACACCAGAATAAACACGAACAAATGTCAGGCGACCGTAAGGGTCAGCCATAATCTTGAATGCCAGAGCCGCTAGGGGTTCGTTGTCATCAGCCCGCCGCTCAATAGCATCGCCATTGGGTAGTAAGCCTTGAATTGGCGGTACTTCACTTGGCGCTGGCAGGTAATCTACAACGGCATCCAGCATCAACTGCACGCCTTTGTTTTTGAATGCTGAACCGCAAAGTACTGGTACAATCGTCCCTGCAATTGTGCCTTTTCGTATGGCAGTTCTTACTTCCTGTTCTGTAAGTTCTTCGCCGTCGAAGTACTTAGCCATCAAAGCATCATCGGTTTCGGCTGCGGCTTCTATGAGCTTGGTGCGGAATTCGTCTACCTGCGCTTGCAATGCTTCCGGGATATCAGTTTCCTGGATATCGGTTCCTTGGTCATTTGCGTAAATATACGCACGTTGCCCAACTAGGTCAACAATACCTTGGAAGTCATTTTCACTACCAATTGGTAGTTGAATGGCGATCGCATTTGCCCGCAGGCGATCGCGGATTTGCTCGTGAACTTTATAAAAGTTCGCTCCGGTGCGATCCATCTTGTTGATAAAGGCTATTCGAGGTACTTTGTAGCGTTCTGCTTGCCGCCACACTGTTTCAGACTGCGGTTGCACGCCGCCCACAGAACAAAATACTGCGATTACACCATCTAACACGCGCATGGAACGCTCAACTTCAATTGTGAAGTCTACGTGACCCGGAGTATCGATAATGTTAATTTGATGATCTTTCCAGCTGGTACTGATAGCAGCAGCAGTAATGGTAATTCCCCGCTCCCGCTCCTGCTCCATCCAGTCTGTGACGGCAGTTCCTTCATGAACTTCGCCAATTTTATGAATTATCCCAGAGTAAAATAATATTCTCTCTGTTGTTGTTGTTTTGCCCGCATCTATATGCGCCGCAATACCAATGTTGCGTACTTTCTCTAGCGGGATCGTGCGTGCCACAGCTACCTCCTATAGTTTTTGCCTCATGATATCTTGTATATTACTCTTTGTTAAGATTCTATACTTTTAGGGAAAACCGTCTTCTATTTGTAAATCTACGATACAGCGCTTCTGGAGAGCGATATATCGCTTTTCTACTTAGTAACGATAGTGTGCGAATGCTTTGTTAGCTTCCGCCATCCGGTGCGTTTCTTCGCGTTTCCGAATTGCATTGCCAGTTTCGTTGGCAGCATCCATTAATTCATTTGCCAGTTTGCTTGCCATTGTCCGGCCTGGTCTGGAGCGGGAATATTGTACTAACCAACGCAGCGCTAGGGTAGTACCCCGTTCTGTACGCACTTCCATTGGTACTTGGTAGGTTGCTCCACCAACGCGCCGAGCCTTTACTTCTACTAAAGGCGTGGCATTTCGCACTGCTCTTTCAAAGGTTTCTAAGGCACCAGCACCAGTGCGTTCTTCAATAGTTTTTAATGCCTCATAAACAATCCGGGCGGCAAGTGATTTCTTGCCATGACGCATGATCCGCCTGATAATCATGCTCACAAGGCGACTGTTATATACAGAGTCAGACGGAACTGGGCGCCTTTGAATAACACCACGACGAGACATACTTCACCTTTAATTCGGAATTGGCAACGAAATTATATGCTATCAGACACCGGAAACTAAAAGCTGTGGAACCCAACCCTCAGACTTTTTCAATTTTGTTTTCGACTGTTGCAAGCAAGGCTGACTTCTTGACCGCCAATTTTGGATTAGAGTTTTTGCTAGATGTTCCGACCACAAGGATTGGAAAAAATCAAAAGTCTGTAAGCCTCATCCCCTTGTGGGTTCGACCAATCCAAAATTGCAAATCTAAAATCTAAAATTCATTTACTTGCTAGCTGCAACTAAATACTCAAGGCGACAACATTCTAAACTTTAATGTTCAGATTAGAGTTCTGCTGTGGGTTACAGCGTTCTTTTCTGAACTTCTACACTTGCTCGCTTAGTGTAGATGTAGCTTGCTTGATTTTTTTAAACAGACTTGAGCAGCTTTCATAACTGCTCTTAGAACACAGACCCTGATACTTTTTTATCCTTGAGCGCTTCTGGGGTAGACGATTAACCGTGTTGGGTGCGATTAATCGCCTAATCCTATTTTTTCGCTGCTTTAGGACGTTTGGTTCCATACTTGGAACGACCTTGTTTGCGGTCTTTGACTCCGGCTGTATCTAGGGTGCCACGGATAATGTGGTATCTCACGCCTGGTAGATCCTTAACCCGACCGCCACGAATCATCACAACTGAGTGTTCTTGTAAGTTGTGACCAATACCTGGAATATAAGCTGTGACTTCAAATCCAGAGGTAAGTCTGACTCTCGCTACTTTACGTAAAGCTGAGTTCGGCTTTTTTGGTGTGGTCGTGTATACTCTGGTACAAACTCCCCGACGTTGGGGGCATTGTTTCAGAGCCGGGGACTTGGTTTTCTGACGCGCTTGTTCGCGCTCGTTACGTATTAGCTGCTGTATTGTTGGCATGAGTTACAGCGCGTAAAGCTGCTTATATGTCTAAGTTTTAACAAATCCTAATTATATCGTTTTTTATGGGTTTATGTCAATTGTAATTTTTCCTTAATTACTGGGTCATTTTTCCTTTGTTATTGGCAAACGATCGCTAATTTTTGGACTATTGACTAGTTGTCAAGAATGAATTACCACAGCCACAGGTGGCGATCGCCTGGGGGTTGTGAAACCGAAAACCACCACCCATTAAGTCTTCTGAATAATCCACCCTCAACCCGTTAACGTAATTTAAGCTTGTGGCATCTATAACTACTTGAATCTCGTCTAAGTTGAAAACCTGGTCGCCAACTTTTATTGCTTCATCGAAGGACATATCATAAAATAACCCGGAACAACCACCTGGTTTTACTGCCAATCGAAACAAGACATTTGGCTGCTGCTTGGACTTTATTCGCCCAATCTCACTGGCGGCTGCTTGACTCAGATTAATCATGGAACTCGTTTTTTGCAATTGAAGACCCCATCTTCATTTTACAGACAGATGGATTAATCCTAGCTTCTTAAAAATTCCAAATCATCGAAGCTATGAGTGCGATCGCTATTACTACATTTATAGCACAACATGCTTAAGTCCCCACCTTAACTAGGTAGGGACTTCTGGGGTGCAGTGGTTCCCAAAGCTGGTTTGCACAAAAATGTATTGAGTTTTTAGATTAGAGCTTTAATCCTTAGTACGGGCATAGTCATCTTGGTAGCGAATAATATCATCTTCTCCCAAGTATTCGCCATTTTGGACTTCAATTAACACCAAAGGGATCACGCCAGGATTCTCTAAACGATGAGATGTACATTGGGGTACATAGGTTGACTCATTATTGCTCAGTAGTACTTCTCTCTCGCCACAAGTTACCCTAGCTGTACCAGAGACGACAATCCAATGTTCACTGCGGTGGTGGTGCATTTGTAGACTGAGGCGGTGTCCGGGCTTAACTTCGATGCGCTTGATTTTGTATCCGCGCCCTTCTTCCAAAACTGTAAAAGCACCCCAAGGACGTAACTCGGTTGCAGCAACGCCTTTGGATGTGATAGTTGAAGGTAGATGTAGAGTTTCAGTCTGTGTAGTTTCTTGATATCGAGCCATAGTTACCTCATTTGGAGACATAACAAACCGTTGGTACTCTTACTATTGATTAAAAATCTGGCGCTATGTTGCAACGTTGGAAATCAGCAATTTCGTCGCACCTTGATAAAGATAGCAAAATCAAACGTGACGGTGTAAATCATCACTACTAAAACTCTTGCATCTACACCAAGTCTTCATCAAGCAAAATTACAGCTTGTTCTAAACTTTAAGAAAGATTGGGCATTAAGAGTGGTGAGTTAGGAGTTAGGAGTTAGGAGTTAGGAGTTAGGAGTTAGGAGTTAGGAGTTAGGAGTTAGGAGTTAGGAGTTAGGAGTTAGGAGTTAGGGGTTAGGAGTTAGGAGTTAGGAGTTAGGAGTTAGGAGTTTTTACTCATCCCCCTCATCTCCCTCATCCCCCACTGCCCACTGCCTCATTATCGTGGTTTCAAGAAAATACCAATTCCATTATGAACACGAGCAGCTGTAGTAGGTGAGCGATTGAGTAGTTGTCCTCCTAAGTAAAGGCTGGTAGAACTACCTCCGTCCAAATTTAGGGCATCCACACAGCCCATCTGTTGCAGCAATTGGGCATGTTCTGCCAAATTAGGGCCATAGCCGCCTGCACGATTATGTATGGCAGTAATCATCAATGTGCCTGTTGCTGTTGTGCAAATACCGCTACGAATAGCCTTTTCGGCAATAAAGGCATTGCTGAATTGTTCGCTTTTGGCATCGAGGACAATTTGACGATTTTGGACTAATAAAGGACCTGCTCCGATAATCTGGGGATAACGACTAAAATCTGTGGGAACAGTGGCGCTAGAAATAGTTACTGCGGTTCCAATCGGTAGCTGTGAGGCAGCACTAGCAGCGTTGGCGCGTAAGGTTAGTAGGTAGCCATCCTGGGGAATGGGAACGGCCGTCTCACCAACTTTGCCGCCTGGTAACTGTTGAGTAATTTGGTCTTTCTGTACCACTAGAATAATTTCGTTATCTGTCAAGGGCGTATAAGTTGATCCCCAAGCTGGGGTGTAACGAGCAATGCCACTCTGGATGTAGCCACTGTTAAGATACAGAATTGGTAGGCGCTGGTTATTTGCTGTGATTAAAGTTTCTTCTAAGGTGAGACGACCGAAGTAAAATTGACCAGAATCATTCCAAGCGATCGCACCTCTATTAAGAATGGGGCTTGATAACCACTGACCATCCCGACGAATTGCACCCAAGGGGAATCTGTTATTGCGGTTAAAATAACCACCGTTAATTCCAGCTACTGCTAAGTAACGTTGTGCTGTTTGAATTAAGGGAGCAGTACCCGCAAGCCCATCAGGACTAGCCCACATAGGTTTCAACGTTAGCCCAAATTTACGGGGATTAACTTCTAACCAGACCACCGGGAAGCGTTCTGTGCCTAAGTTGATATAATGCTGTCGCCAGCGCAATCCAGGGGCCCAACTAATATCTCTTTCTTCTAGGGGATCGGGTCGAATATCAATAATCAGGCGATTGGGGTTATCTACAGTACTAACTTGAGGCGATAGACCGAAGGGAACGCTCAGACTAATTATGGTTTGGTTTTTCACCACCTCTACTTGTTCAATTAGTGGTTCAGGGGCTGGGGCTGCTGGTATTGGTTGTGTTGGTGTAACTGGTAATAATTGTTTGAGCAAGTTTGGCAGCAATGTTGGTGCTGCTGGTGCTGCTGGTGGCTGGGGGGTATAGCGTTCTATCAAAAGGGGATCGGCTATTCCATCCAGAGTAATTGTCCACTCTCGATTCGCCGGTGTAGTGGGTTTTGGGGTTGGTGTGTCTGGGTCAGAAGATGGAGTTTCAATTTTTTTAATAGCTGATCCTTGTGCAACTTGCCAGGGTGTTGGACGATCTAAATCAACAAGAATGCGAGCCTGTTGCAAAGGAGTTACACTCGCATCTGTAGGTTGCTGGCTCTGAACAATATTTGTAATTTGTGCTTTTGGGGTAGCAATCACCAAAATGTTGCCATTGGTTCGGATTTCCCATCCAGATGTTTGAGCAAAATTGCTAATATCCAAATAGCGATATGCGCCTAGTAGCTTGGTGGATAAAACCTCTGGCTTTATCACCGATGAAAACCACTGTATTGGTTGCCTTGCTGAGTTACTACTGTTTAAGAAATTTACTCCAATTAACTGCCTAAATGCCCCATCACTCAGATGAGTTGTAATCCGACCAGCTTTTCCAGGTCGCTGGAACCATGTTGCTGGTAAAGTACGACCATTGAGGGAAATTTGATTACCAGAGGATACTACGCCTGTTAAAGCAAGTGCTGGTGACTGGGAGATCAGCCTGGGTATTGATTGGGCGTTGGTAGTATAGGTAGTAGTTAAGCATAGTGTTATTAAAAATATTGGTGAGACAGTAGCCCAGAAAAATCTGCGATCGCCTTTGACCTTGGCTTTGCGATCGCTATTCCCTGATTGGCAATAATTCGGCATTTTTACCATTATTTACGAGGTTTTTTCAAAACTATCAGCCAAGGTATAAACTAACTAATTATTTGGAAATATAAAAAAAACATGAGTTAATTTTTTTAAAAAATGCTATTCTATATATTGGCTAGCTGTCTCTTCTAAACGCCAATCAATTTATTCAGACGCTAAAGCCACTGCAATCAAGTGTTTTAACTAGCACTAATTCTAACGACACTATACACGGTAGTTTTGATAATCAAAACTAGATTAAGATATTTAATCCTGACTGAACGTTGCTAATTCAGTAAGGTCTAGTTAATAGTAATACATGTGCCAACTGATAAGCGGCAAAACTCTAGACAACAACGATATTTGGGAATTGTCAAATGGGTATATATTGTAATACGCTGATTTTATTGCTGATCGGGATAACTAAATAATTCGTAATTCGTAATTAAAAGGGTACAGCAGCCCACACTAAATTAAAAATTTAGTGGTTAACAACACAATGGAGGGTACAACCCCCCACTGATTGCAACTACGAATTAAGGTAGCGTAACTTAAAGCCTTCTCTTGTTCCTTGGCGTTAGCCTCTCCCAAAGGGAGAAGGGGAGAGGCTACGCCAAGGCTTAGAGCGAGTAGTTGATCGTCACGATCAATTATGAATTATTTTGACTTTGGCTTTAGAAGATAGTACAGCTTTCAGTTTTAGTTTTGTTTCAGGTGAGCCGAAATAGGCTCTATGAGTAGCTAGCGTGCATCTGGAAAAAGGGAATTGAGAAAATACTTAGCTTCAAAATATAAAAAAGAAACTGTCAGGGCAAAAATGATGTCTTGGCGGAGGTAAGTTGTCTAACACCACATAAATACATAAAAAATACGCAAGCATTTTAACACGGGTGAACTAACAAGGTAAAACCGAAGTTAAAATTTTTTTTCCCTAAATTTCGGTGCTTGTATATTTTTCCATCGCTGAATTTAGAAATTTTTTCCCATAACGTAGTGGCAAAATTGGTAACTCAATACTTCAGGAACAGGGTATGAATAATAAACCGATGAATCAAGACCAACAAATCACAGCGAATATCAACTCAAGAGATACCTATCAGGGGCAAAAGTGGTTAGTAGAAGAACGAGATGCCTGTGGTGTAGGTTTTATTGCTCATCGCCAAAATCATACCAGTCACGAAATTGTCGAAAAAGCCTTAGCTGCTTTAACCTGCTTAGAACACCGGGGAGGTTGTAGCGCCGATCAAGATTCTGGTGATGGGGCTGGAGTATTGACCGCTATCCCTTGGGAGTTGTTTCAACAAGATTTTGCCGAAAGTGGAAAGGAATTTCCATCCATCAATAATATAGCTGTTGGGATGATATTTCTACCACAAGACCAGGAAGCAGCACAAAAAGCTAGGGTTGCAGTTGAGCAAGTAGCGGAGGAAGAAAAATTTATTTTACTTGGTTGGCGAGTTGTGCCAGTGCAACCTGATTTACTTGGGGTACAAGCAAGAGAAAATCAACCCCAGATTGAACAAGTTTTGTTAGCTTCTGTTGACAAAAGCGGCGATGAATTAGAACGGCAATTGTATATTACCCGCCGCCGAATTAGTAAAGTTGCAACCAACATCTCAGAAGAATTTTATATCTGCTCGTTGTCAAGCCGCACAATTGTCTATAAAGGCATGGTGCGTTCTGCCGTATTGGGCAGCTTTTATGACGATTTAAAGAATCCAGCTTACAAAAGCGCCTTTGCTGTTTATCATCGCCGCTTTAGTACCAATACAATGCCCAAGTGGCCTTTAGCTCAACCAATGCGGCTTTTGGGTCACAATGGCGAAATCAATACTTTGTTGGGTAACATCAACTGGATGATGGCACGAGAAGCTATCCTGAATCATCCTGTATGGGATGATCGCATCAAGGAACTCAGGCCATTAGTTCATATTGATAACAGCGACTCAGCTACTTTAGACAACGTTTTGGAATTGCTGGTGTCTTCTGGACGCAGCCCCTTGGAAGCTTTAATGATTATGGTTCCAGAGGCTTACCAAAATCAGCCTTCTTTAGGTGAATATCCAGAAATTGTTGATTTCTACGAATATTACAGTGGACTGCAAGAAGCATGGGACGGACCAGCGCTTTTAGTGTTCAGTGATGGCAAAAAAGTTGGTGCAACACTAGATCGTAATGGCTTAAGACCAGCCCGCTACTTGATCACTAAGGATGACTACATTGTTGTAGCTTCCGAAGCTGGTGTAGTGGACTTTCCAGAAGCCGATATAGTCGAGAAAGGTAGACTCGGCCCAGGACAAATGATTGCCGTGGATTTAGTCAACCATGAAGTTCTGAAGAATTGGGAAATTAAGCAGCGCATTGCCAAGCAGCACCCTTATGGGGAATGGCTGCAACAGTACCGTCAAGAATTAAAGTCATTGGTGATTAGTAATCCGTCATCAGCAAATGGCAATGGCAAAGGACAAATGACAAATGACCAAGGACAAGTGACAATTGACAAGCAAACCTTACTTCAGCATCAAACTGCCTTTGGCTACACCACAGAAGATGTAGAAATGGTGATTCATCCAATGGCGATCGCAGGTTCAGAGCCGACTTTCTGCATGGGGGATGATATTCCTTTAGCAGTGTTGTCAACAAAACCCCACCTGCTGTATGACTATTTTAAACAGCGTTTTGCTCAGGTGACGAACCCAGCGATCGATCCCCTACGGGAAAAGCTAGTGATGTCTCTGAAAGTCGAACTGGGTGAACGGGGTAACTTATTAGAACCCAAGGCAGAATATGCTCGGAGATTGAAGCTGGAATCGCCAGTGTTAACGGATGGTGAATTAGAGGCAATTAAGCTGTCAGGATTTGCCACAGCTGAGTTATCAACCTTATTTGCGATCGCCAGTGGTCCTGAAGGATTAAAAGCCGCAGTCCAATCTTTACAAGCACAAGCCGCTGAATCAGTCCGCGCAGGTGCAAAGATTTTAATCTTAAGCGACCAGATCCCCCCAACCCACGCCAGTTGCTTCAAGTCGGCAGAGCCGCCCAACGCACTGGCTCCCCTTAATAAGGGGGGCAATGAAGGGATCGGTACAGAAAATACATACATTCCTCCCCTGTTAGCAGTGGGTGCTGTACATCATCACCTGATTCGGGAAGGGTTGCGAATGAAAACATCCCTAATTGTCAATACTGCCCAATGCTGGAGTACTCATCACTTTGCTTGTCTGATTGGCTACGGGGCTGGTGCAGTTTGCCCGTATATGGCTTTGGATACGGTGCGTGATTGGTGGTCTGATCCCAAAACTCAAAAGTTAATGGGTGTGCAAAAAATTGCAACCCTCACCCTAGAACAAGCTTTAGGAAACTATCGCAAAGCAGTAGAGTCAGGTTTGCTAAAAATTCTCTCCAAAATGGGAATTTCTCTGCTATCCAGCTATCAAGCAGCCCAAATCTTTGAAGCTATTGGCATTGGGGGAGATTTAATTGACCTGGGATTCCGTGGTACGACTTCCCGGATCGGTGGTTTGAGTGTTAGCGAACTCGCTGATGAAGTGCTTTCTTTCCACAGTAAAGCTTTCCCAGAACTGACGGCCAATAAGTTACAAAACCTGGGCTTTGTGCAATACCGTCCTGGTGGCGAGTACCACATGAATAGCCCAGAAATGGTCAAGGCGCTGCATAAGGCTCTAGATGGCAAAAACTACGACCACTACGAAGTCTACAAAAAGCACCTCCAAGGTAGACCAGTAACAGCTTTGCGTGACTTGTTGGACTTTCAAGGCGATCGCCCCTCTGTTCCTCTAGAAGAAGTAGAGTCAGTAACTGAAATTGTCAAGCGCTTCTGCACCGGCGGCATGTCTTTAGGCGCTTTGTCAAGAGAAGCTCATGAAACTTTAGCGATCGCCATGAACCGGATTGGCGGGAAATCTAACTCTGGAGAAGGCGGCGAAGATCCAGTGCGCTATACAGTTCTAGATGATGTAAACGATGGTCATTCGCCAACCCTACCTCATTTAAAAGGATTGCGGAATGGTGATAAAGCCTATAGTGCCATCAAGCAAGTTGCATCGGGACGCTTTGGTGTCACACCAGAGTACCTAGTCAACGCCAAACAAATTGAAATCAAAATTGCCCAAGGTGCTAAACCTGGGGAAGGTGGACAGCTACCAGGCCCCAAGGTGAGCCAATACATTGCGATGTTAAGGCGATCAAAGCCAGGTGTAACGCTGATTTCACCACCACCGCACCACGATATCTATTCCATTGAAGACTTAGCGCAACTGATTTTTGACCTGCACCAAATTAATCCCAAAGCAAAGGTGTCGGTGAAACTAGTTGCAGAAGTTGGCATTGGGACGATCGCAGCTGGTGTAGCTAAGGCAAACGCTGATATCATCCAGATTTCTGGCCATGATGGTGGTACAGGTGCATCACCACTAAGTTCGATTAAACACGCGGGTTCCCCGTGGGAATTGGGTTTAAGTGAAGTGCATCGCGTCTTGATGGAAAATAGCCTGCGCGATCGCGTGATTTTGCGCGTAGATGGCGGTCTGAAAAGTGGCTGGGATGTGGTAATAGGTGCATTGATGGGCGGTGAAGAATTTGGTTTCGGCTCCATCGCCATGATTGCTGAAGGCTGTATTATGGCGCGAGTTTGCCACATGAACACCTGCCCTGTAGGTGTTGCTACTCAAAAAGAAGAACTCCGTAAGCGGTTTACGGGAATGCCAGAACAGGTTGTCAACTTCTTCTACTTCATCGCCGAAGAAGTGCGTAGTTTATTAGCACGACTTGGTTACCGTTCTTTGTCAGAAATTATTGGACGTGCAGATTTGTTGAAACTGCGCCCAGAGGCAAAACTTACCAAAACGCGATCGCTGAATCTAGACTGTTTACTGAAGCTACCAGATACCAGAGACAATCGTAGTTGGTTAGTGCATGAAGAAGTCCACAGCAACGGTGTGGTTTTGGATGACTTGATGCTTGCCGATCCCGACATTCAGACTGCCATTAGGGATCAGTCCACTGTTACCAAAACTTACCCTATTGTTAATACTGACAGAACAGTAGGTACAAGATTAGCGGGTGCGATCGCTTCTCAATACGGTGATAGCGACTTTGAAGGACAAATTAATCTCAACTTTACAGGTAGTGTTGGGCAAAGCTTTGGTGCGTTCAACCTCCCTGGTATAATTCTCAACCTGGCAGGAGAAGCAAACGACTACGTAGGAAAAGGGATGCATGGTGGTGAAATCATCATCAAACCTCCAAGTGATGCTACCTATAACGCATCACAAAACGTGATAGTTGGCAATACGTGCCTCTATGGTGCTACTGGTGGCGTGTTATTTGCTAACGGACTAGCCGGAGAGCGCTTTGCTGTAAGAAACTCCAAAGGCATAGCAGTGATTGAAGGCGCTGGGGATCACTGTTGTGAATATATGACTGGTGGTGTAATTGTCGTCCTCGGCAAAGTAGGACGTAACGTAGCAGCCGGAATGACTGGTGGACTGGCGTACTTCTTGGATGAAAACGACTCATTTCGTGAGTTAGTCAACCCAGAAATTGTCAAAATCCAACGGGTGATTACAGAAGCAGGTGCAAAACAACTGCAAGAGTTAATCAAAACTCATGCGGAACGCACTGGTTCACCAAAGGCGAATAAAATTCTGCAAAACTGGCAAGAATTTTTGCCGAAATTCTGGCAGTTAGTACCACCTTCTGAAGCTGATAGTCCCGAAGCTGATCCGCAAAATAAAACAACTGAGTTCAGTTTAGTCAGCAGTCATTAAGTAAGTAGGTCAAATTAAATATAAAAACCTCACCCTCTATCCAGCTTCCCTCTCCAAAATATCGGAGAGGGATTGAGGGTGAGGTTTAATCTTATATTTAATTACGTCTAAGTAGGTCGGCGAGAAAAAACCAAACTATGTAACGAAAAGTAAAATCTCTGTATTTGGCTCGTAGTTGCGCTTTAGCGCTAAAGCGCAACTA
>NZ_JBALFF010000090.1:0-101879 GCF_036916975.1 Nostoc sp. | reverse complement strand
GCGGCTGCTGCTGCTACTGCTTCTCCTTCTGCTACAGTTCCAAGTTGTAATGCTGAAGTCGCGGTTGCTAATGCTGTTCCAGCTGTACCTTCGGCGGTACCTGCCAATGCTAATGCTGTTCCGGCTGTACCTTCGGCGGTACCTGCCAATGCTAATGCTGATCCGGCTGTACCTTCGGCGGTACCTGCCAATGCTAATGCTGATCCGGCTGTTGCTCCTATGCTTACTATTTCAGCTTCTAAAACCACAATTTCAGCTTCAATAGTTGCTGTTGCTGCTACAACTTCTGCTCCTAGAGTTGCTATCGCTGCAAATACACCCTCAACAGCCGTTGCAATTAGGGGGGCTGCAACTATTGCTATTAACGCAGCAATTCCAGCCCCAAAAGCGATTAACTTTGCTTCTAAATCATGCAGTTCAGTTTCAATATTGCCAATCTGAATTTCATCTTGGGCTAATTGACGATACACATCTGCTAGCTGACTTTTTAAAGCAGATATTTCATCCTCAAGTCGAATACAGCAATCATCGCTGTTTTTTGATTTCAAAGCATTGACATCATTAACTAATTCAGACAATAAACTTTCAATATCGGTACAGCTAGCCATAGTTAAGAATTCAATTGATTACTTAAACTTTTAATTTCTGCTTCATTTATGCAACAGTAACCGGGGTAGACTTCACAATCAATTTTGCAATAGCCATTTGGACAAGCATTTCCGCAAGCTACAAAATAGGTAGGTGGTACTGTACTTACTTTAAAATCTTGAAAAAGTATTTTACCAGTAGGATCAAGTATTTTGATTCTGTATCCTAATTGCGTATTAGGAGTAAAAACGATATTTCTTAATTGAACATTGCCCGCTGACATATTACTATCTGAAGAAATCAACCTATTTGTATTTGCGGTTGTAATTGTCCGACCGTTTACTATTGGTGATTCTAAATCTGTTCCCCTATAAGAAACAGGATAATTGGCTGTAAAATCATCGGAGGTAATCATCGACCAAATACCAAGATTATCAACACTTTCATGGCTAATAACTACGTCGATAGGGGTAATATTAGAAGTAAAGTTTTTTGGAGGATCTTCAGGGTACTGCCAAGTAATAACAGCAGTACCATCTTCTGATTTACAATACATTTAGATTTTTAACTAAAATACAATCCATAAAGCTCGACTTCACCTAAACAAAAATAATCAGCATTTGAAGAATCTAGTCCATTTTGAAGAAGCCGAAAATTTGAATATGATGTATTTGAATTGACAGGTAATGACAACCATTGCGAGACAGAATTTAATGATTGATTATTGATTTGAACATCTAAATCAATCCATGTAGTATTATCATTACTGCCTTGTAATGCCCAATTCCTTGGATAATAATCTGTATTGTTAGCTCTAGAACAAATTGAATAATAATTACAAAGTAATTTTCCAGATACAAGCCCAAAACTAACCCAACTATTTGCTACTGGATGAGAGAACCACTCGCTATTTTGTCTATCGACTAAAGAGATTGCATTTCCTGATTCAGTAGAACTAGCTACTACAGTTAAAATATTTCCCGCAGGATTTGACCATACACTCAAACCTTTATTCGTACCTAAATAATAAAATAATCCATTAGAATCACCGTTGTTTGCAAAAGTAAGAGAATGCTGATTACTGCTATTATTTCCATTAGATGAACTTGCAAGCAAGTTAGCCTTGGTGATTTTATAAGTCAAGCCTGAATCTGGATCTTGTAATACCAAGTAATCTGTATCTTTAGCTGTAGTTTGGCTAATGGTAATATCTTTAATTTCCATATAGTGACCATGAGTAAAGTAAAAAAGTATGCCTAATTTTGTTTGTGGGGAACAACACCTCATCCCATAACTCTGCGGTTACAGAATGGGCAAAGTTATTGTTTATAATCAATGGTTTCTCATTGATAGTTATTCCTTGAGAATTAGCAGTGATTTGAGCTTTGGTCGCTTGTGATGCTAGAAATAAAATTGCTCCGAGCAAACTTTCTGCTGTATTATTAGCTGATGGAGCAATAGACAAGCTTGATTTTTGGATTATCAAAATTTTTTCATCTTGATAAACCCCATCTCCAAAAAATTTCTCAATGGCGATATTAGTAGGCATTAGGATCAAAAGCGGAACTAGTATCGGGTTTATCAAATGCAATAATCTTTGTTTTGCGGCGATATAAGACGCTAGAACGACTTACTAGGGTATCGTTGCTATCGGTGATGACAATCGACTGATCTGTATTAGACGCTTGATTTGCACTAGTTAAATTAGTTTGGGCAAATGCCACAATTGCAGCCAAAATACTTTCGGCTGTGTTGCTGCTTGAAGGTGTGAATCCAGCGCTACTAAGGTCAGCTTTGGTAATTGTGACTGACGTACTATTTTGAGTGGCGGTTACTCCAAAAATTTGAGCTAAAGATGGTTCTGCCATGCAACGGATTCCCTAAGTGAATAAATCCGTTGTATGACTTAATCAGAATTGTGTAAATATGCCACTTTTATGTAAATGCGGAAGTGAATTTGCTTAGTAGAATCCTTGTCATACCAAGAATGCGGGGATAGTCCTGTTGTAACTATTGAGAGGGTGTACCTGTTTAACCGCGTTATGGGGATAAAACAGGAACTTGATCCAGAAATCTGTTTATTAACAAACCGCATATATACTTAATTGTTTAGTTGTTAATTTTTGTCAAGATTTCCTAAAGTAGATAATTTTACGAAAGAAAAAGGCGATCGCTTCCATCGTGCGGCTTGTCATCGCCCATCAAACAAGTTACTTCCTGCCCAAAATAAATTATTTAGGTTATTCAACAGTCTTTGAATTTCTCGATCGGAATCGTCTAGCGCTTGATTAGCATTCGCTTGAGAGGCAATTAATAGCTTGGGTTCAGGATGATTCGCTGCAACATCATCAAGACACACATAATCCGGTAAAGCAGTATTTGAAATATCCATAATCTGTGAAAGTTGGGGATTTCACCATGTTTGTAGCTTTATTTAAAAAACAGCTACAGCAATATTACTGACACGATCCACGGATGGATCGCAATTGCCTATCCCCAAGAAAGCGAATATCCTGGGGTTTCCTTAAAAATTTTCTTTTACGCGATCGCCTACGTGCTTAGAAGGCGATCGCGTTTTATTCAGGTACTTTTTGGCTGACTTAGCTGATTCGCTCGAACGTACTGGAAGCGCCCAGAAGATGATTCAACCTGCCATTTGCCCTGCCAGCGTCCGACGATTTTAACCAGTTCTCCACCATAAATAGCATCTCTATTTACTTGAGGCTGCCACGGCTCCTGTTTTTCGAGCCATTCCTTAGCTATTTTCTTCGCACATTCTTCAAAAAGGCGTTCTTGAATGAGTGCGACTCCGTTAATCGTGCCTTGCTCTCCAGTAGGGAAAAGCCATTTGACAGAGCATTCATACCCAACAAGGGTCTTAGCTTTATTCAAAATCCTTGCTTCTGGCTTGGCAGTGCATACTATGTCCCCAAGGTGGCTCTTGATATGAAGAGTAAGAACCGTGGGGTCTATTAGCCAGAAATTAAAATCCTTTTTGGAACTAATGGTATTAGGTTTTGGGGTTGGTTCATGTTGCACACTATTTTTTTCATGAAAAGTTTGAAAAGTATGTGGATCATGTGGATCATCTGGATCATTCTTGCTATCACTGGGTTCTGGATGATCCACATAGGTTTCTGTATGTGGATCATGTGGATCAATGACAGAAAAATGTAACTCTTTACACCCGTTAATATTTGGCTTACTCGTATTAACAACAGGTAGCTGTGCTGTTTTAGACTGATAATGGTCTGAGTGATCCACATGATCTGAAAAATTTGACAAAATCTGTGGATCATGTGGATCACTGACAGAAAAATGTAACTCTGTACACCCGTTAACATTTGTTTCACTCGTATTAACAACAGGTAGCTGTGCTGTTTTAGACTGATAATGGTCTGGGTGATCCACATGATCCACATAGGTTTGTGTATGTGGATCACACTCAAAGCCTTGCTCTGACTGCTTTGATCCACATGATCCACATGATCCACTTGTTTTCACAACTTTTCTGATCCAAGTTTGTAATGCATGACCATCTACCCACCTTCTCTGTTTGTGCCAGCCATTGATCTTCATAATTGCTGCTACCCTTTTCTGGGACATGATGTCTTGACGACCTGTTTCTATACCCAACGCGGTAAATAAAATATCGTGGGTTGTTACCCAGTCACGCCCCCGGATGAATGACAATACTTTTTCTTCCCACGGATCGGAGGTTTGGTAATCTTTGTTGGCTTCGGCTTGCAGGGCAGACTCTGCGCGAGTTAGCCACCACTGATGCCCCATTTGGTAAAGATGGTTGGCCGCAGCCCAAATTAAATCTCGTTCGCGGATTAATTCTTCGATCGGAATTTCTTTAAGGACTGGGACGACGAAAAATCGGCGGCTGCCTGTGGGGTCATTAAGCAATTCTTGCTCGTTTGATGTCGCAACCAGTAGGCAAGCTCTAGGATGCTCTTTGATTTCTCGGTCGTAGGGGATGCGAAATGGATCAACGGTATTGCTCAAAAATTTCTTGAACGAGCTAACGTCTTTCTTCTTATATATGTGTTCGATTTCTGCCAGTTCAATTCCCCAGAAGTAGTGAAGCTTCATTAATTCATCCTTTTCGTTGCTGTCACTCAGTTCGTCTGTAAACCAGTCCGCGCCAAACAGTTCTTTCCAGAAAGTGCTTTTTCTTAGTCCCTGTTCGCCAACTAAGACACAAATATCTTCCGCTTTTTCGCCTGGTCGTCTGGCTCTGGAAACTGCGGCAATGAGAGATTTTTTGATGTAAGTGTTGTGTAAAGGGTCATTAGTGCCAAAGTATCTGAAGGCTAGATTGTCCAAAATTGATAAATCTGGACTAGCAAATCTCGCTTCAAGGTCGTCGAGATATTCTACTACTGGGTTGTAAGCGCTTTTCTTAGCAATTGACATAACTATTGAGTGAGCATCGTCTTTTGAGATATCTATGTCGAATTCTAGTGCGATGTAGAGTTTTAATAGGTCTAAGTCCATTCGATAATTGTCTTGCTCAACATATTTTTTGAGTGTATTTAATCGAATAGAATCACCCCATCCTTGGCTGATTATTTTATGGGCGCGAGACATCCTAGATTTTCTCTCTTCATCGTCGAATTCAATTTCTTGAGCCTTTCGCTTCTCATCTAGTTCTTTTTTCCATTCTTCGATAGTGGAGGCTTCATCAATTAGCTTTTTAAATTCATCGCCACCTTTGGCAGCAATAAAATCATCCATTCCCTTTAGATCAAGAGAGGGTAGGGTGACAATCATTACCTTGGAGCCAGTCGCGCATAAATCACGAGCTAGCGATAATAGTGCATATTGAACTGGGCGTTTTTGGATGATGTCCGCGTCAAAAACTAAGTAAAAAGTGCGGCCAAATCCCGCAAATGCTTCTAGCCAGTAATGTAATCTGCCGTTTTTTCTACATGTAGCAACACCAGGGAGACTGATAGTAGGAATACCCAGGGTTAGCCCTGCTGCTGCTTTTTTAGCACCTTCGGTTATAAAAATGGGTAAGGTTTTATCTTCTAGGATTAATTTCCAGAAGTCCTCTATACCTGGGTTTAAAAACAATGGTGCTGTATTCGCTCCAGTCGCACCTATGTATTTTTGAAGTTTACCTTTTTTATCGGATGGGGATGTATCTGGTTTTACTTGAACGCCTTCTAGTGTGTTCTCTCCAGTCAAAGGGTCAATTCCAGAAACACACCACGCAGGTACTAGCTGGTCAGAATGCTTGCGGCGGCTTTTTGTATTTCGATTTAGGACTCTATCGAGTTCTCTAGAGTCTTCGATTGTTCGGAAGTTAAGGTTGATTAATGTATCAGAAATAGCACTAGATTTAAACTCTTTCCAGTGGCGCTCTAACATGCCGTTGACAACACTAAGGGTAGATAAAATCATTGTTCTATCCCCCAATTAATGTTAAACTGATTGGCAGAAAGAGAAGATTCCCTAATCTTCTTTTGAAAGTAATTTTTCATACATTAATCCTTTTTGGCTCTAGTTAATAGCTGGGGTCATTTTCTTGTTAAAACGGATCGATCGCAATTTCGAGGCAGGCATTAATCCAGTGACTAATCTCGCTAACACTAGAAAGTGAAGCAGCTGATTGCCGCAGGGCTGTTAGTTCACCCGGAAATCCTCCGGCATCCCAGCAAGGGGCGTTGATGTAATGCTGGCAGTATTCAGCTACGAGGTTGATTTCCTCTGTGGTCAAGTGGTGGGAACTAAAGTATTTGAAAACTGCACGGGGCAATTCTCCTGATGTTTCGTCTCGCCAGTTGAGAGGTAGTCCGAGGGGTGGGCGGTAAATATTCGGTATTCGCGTGGAACGGTAGATAGTTACTCTAATTTCGTCGGTCATTGCCGATAACTCCTCAGTGCTTCACATTCGGCTTTAATCCCAGCAATGCACTCTAGGTCTGATTGAAGCAATGCAGGTAAGGACTCTAAAATTGCTGATGCCATAACGATCGCCTGATGACGTTCTAACTTTGGATCTAGGGTCTCGATGTAGTCTACGAATTCGTGCAGCTTGTAGCAGGCAAGCTCTGTAGCATTGTTCAATTCTGGGGACGCGATCGCTATTCTGTCTGCATAAACCACGATCGCTGCTTTTATCTGTTCTTCTGTAGTCATTGGCTTTTAGGTGTTGGGGAATCGGTGAGTTGCAGGTAAAGCAGGAAATTGTCTAGCTCCTCTTCAGTCAGCAGAAGGCGCGATCGCACTCCGTAATATTTCGTCAAATGCTCAATCCCTTGTTCTGTTGTCCAGCCCAATCGCTGCATTTGTTCGCTTGTCTGGTTCATTAGGTCACGGAATTTTGGGTATGTTGGTTCTTTGGTCATTAGTCATTGGGCGTTGGTTGGGAGTTAGGAGTTGAGCGATCGCACTAGAAGTAAGAAGTGCGATCGATTGGGTTAATTAAGCACGTCGATCACGTTTTAAATCGCCAATAACTTTTTCTAAAATCCAGTTATCCAATCTGCCTGGGTTTAACTGCTGCTGACGTGTAATCAAGCGATTGGCAGTTTCTTCGTTGCCATTGAGTAAATTAAGGAATTCTTTGTACATTGGACTATTCTTGAGTACTCCTTTTGGCTTGCTAGGCTGTCTTCCCGTTGCTTTCAATTCTGGCAATGTGAATTGGGGTGGAGGTGGGGGCGTTAGTTGTTGGGTAGGTTCAGCTTTTGGTTTTGATTTATCTATACCGTGTTCCTTGAGTAGCAATTCGCACTCTGCTAAGTCTTTTTCAAAAAGCTCTATAGCTTGCTGGTACTTGGCTATAGCTTCCTGGTAGCCTTCTACCGCTTCCTGGTATTGGTCTACAGACCGTGTAAACAGTGTTGTAGATTGTGCATATTTCCCCAAAGCCTTCTCTTGTCTAAGCAGAAAGAAGAATGCAATAAATAAAGCAATCGTGAGTAGGATTTCCATAGTGAATTGAGTTGGTTCTCAGTCCACCATGCGGGTATTCTCCAGCTAAAAGCATCGGAGGATACCCGTATTTTTATTTAGCTTTGCTTATTTGTCCGGTCATAACATTTTTTACTCGTTTTACTAATTGGCGCAGTTGAACACGTCAGTTCTTACTTCAATAAACAGGTTGTTGAACCATAGGCATCACAGTCTCTAATTTGTTGTGAGATTCTAGAGAATGAGCGGTCAACATCACCGCTCATGTTGTTTATGGAGTTGCGCTTTTATCAATAGGTTTCTAAAACCGCTCGATTTAAGCTCTTGCTATGATATTATGACTGTAGACCAGAAAAGGCAACATCTGCCACCTAAATCAGTGTTAAAAGCGCTTAGAGAAAATGCAGGTTTGTCACAGGAGCAGCTTGCTGTCTACCTTGGCATCGCTGTCTCCACTCTCAGACGATGGGAGAATGAGGGGATGGAACCTTCAATGACTAGAAACCAATGGCAAACTTTCTGCCAGCTGATTGGCGTATCCTTTGATGCGCTGCCTCACAGCTTGGCTGCTCCTGCTGAAGCTAACGCCTAAGTAAAAGTAAGAAAGTTAATAGTAGACAGATGCAAGGCTAATCAAAGTATAAGTCTTGAAAAATCGCTTCGAGTATTTACTGACAACTCGGTATCTGATTTTTCAATCCCAAACCAGGTAGAGATAGCAGCCTACCAGCACTGAGCAAACACCAAAGACCTGCTAGGGGAAACTGACCGCTAACAACTTCTCAGGAGACAACCAACATGACACTTACGGTTCAAGAATTGATTGAAAAACTACAAGCATTCCCGGCTGACTCGGTAATAGCTTTTGAGGATTTGGAAGACGATCAAGAATTTTTTCTGGTCAGCCTTAACCCTGGAGACAACAGACTAACTATCGTCATTAGCGGCGAAGACCTAGAAGAGGAGGAAGAGGGATAAAGCGCGATCGCACTGTCTTTACCCGTAAGTCGTAGCGTCGCGGGGTTGGCGGTTCAAAGCAAAAAGGCGATGCCCAGACACGAGCGATCGCCAATAGTACTCTACATAAACAGGAGACTAAATGATCAACATAACAGAGATAAAACCCGTTGACATCATCACCAGAATCGGGAACTTGACCCGCACCCAGGCTATGGGCTTAAATTGTTTGGTTTTTCTGGCAGTGCGGGAACAGACCACTGTTACCTGTCAGCACGAAGAAGTCGGCTTTGACGACATCCCTGAGTGGATCATTGGACTGTGCGATTGGCTTGACGATGACGGGCTGCTCGACTTAGCGGAACAGATCACCATCAAAGTGCGATCGCAGCCAGAGGAATAAAAAGGCGATGCCCTAAATACAAGCGATCGCCTTCGTTCAAGTGAACTTAATAGTTAAGGAGATTTTACCAATGTCAAAGCCATTAGGCTACTACACCAGTTACACCCCAGATGAAGATTCACTTTTAGAAAAGTTACAAGAAGAGTACGGCAGCGCATTTGAGAAAATTAGCAAGCGAGAAAAACTTTCTATATTGATGATCTTGGCATCAAACCTGGGATGTCAGATAGAGGGAGGTGTCAGGGGTGAAATTTACGCTGTTGCGAAAGAGATGACCGATAAGCTTTCGCCTTCCGACCAGGCAGGAATCATGGAAGCGCTGGTTTCACAAATTCGTTGGGGGCAGAATGCAGAACCTGTACACCACACCTGAAGCCGCCAAATTAACCAACATCCCAGAAAGCACAATTCGCAGTTGGTTACGCCGATATCCTGAAGTATTTCAGTTCGAGGTTCACGTTATCAGCGATGAACACGGACAAAAACTGTGGACTGAATCGGGGATTGAACTGTTGCACAGCCGACGTGCATCGAAAACTGCAACAGATGACGATGCAGAAATTGATGCAGAATCTGACGCACCCAATTTACTTGAGTCGCTGCTAGAAGAGGATGCACAGCGACTCGCTAACGAATATTGGCGACTGTTGCCGGGGCGAACATTGCAACGCATTAAACAGATGCGGGACAATCCCACGCCTGAACAACGCCAAATAGTGCAAACATCAGTCCGGGCTGCACTGAATGCCGGAACAGAGCATCTACTCTTGCCCACATATCAACCAAGATTCCTGGAGGGAGGAGATGAAACAGACTAAACAACAGCCTGGTAGTAAGGTTATACCATTCACCGGCGAATTTTACCCAGATGCACCAGAACCCACGCCAGCAGGAAATAACCTCACTGCATTTTTAGTGATGATTGCAGCTGCATTAGTCGCGGGGTTGAGCATGGGTGCAATCTCCACTTACCAGAGCGCGGATCAAGTGCAACTGCGTGACATGAAAGCTCAAAGCCAGCAGCTTGAGAAAGTCAAAAGCCAAGTTTGTAGATAGTAGATAGGAATAATAAACAATGGGAATCCTTGCACGAATTACCAGCACTGCAAAGTCCAGCAACAAAAGTAATGAATCATCCCTTTCCACAGGAGGACACGGAATTGATAAAAATCGGGTGCTTGCCCCAACAGATCCAGATGTGATAAATCCCGTGAATGCGGGAACCTGGGAGACTGTGAGGACAGCACCAGTAAATCATACACCACTGTACTTTAACAAAGCAGAGGCTGATGCACTCAAACAATTTTCAGCCCTGAAGAGAGAAGAAGCGCGTCAAGCTAAACGCGCCTACAAATCTCTCAAAAAGCTGGAAGAATCAGATGCACAGGTACATACTGCTCATCGTAACTATATTAAAGGAGTTGCGGATCAGGAATTGACTAAAAAACGCTCCGATGCCTCAACAGCAAGACATTTACACACGCTACGACCTGAGTATGCAAAACTAGGCTTTGGTTTAGACCGCGCCGAAAATAAAGCCCAACAACGAATTGACGAACTCAAAGCCAAAATCAAGGAAAAATACTAATGGCAAAGGCGGTACACCTGGGGGCTTGGTTTCTCCTGGGCTGTATCGCCTCTAGCTTTGTGGCTTGGCTAGGGGCGTTACATCCAGCTTTATTCCGAGTGATGTGGGTTGTCTACATTATGTCTGGCGTCGCGCTAGTCCTTGCACTGCTGACCGACGATGCGGTGAGGCAGTTTCTCAAGTTATCTGAACCAGATTATTATGCCTTGCTAATTGCGATCGCAGTTTCGATTCTTTTGGGAGGAATGCTGTCATGGCTTCTCGGTGGTTAAAAACCAACTGTTTGCTGGCTAGTGCAACCGCTTTTTGGCTGGCTGCACTTTCTCCGTTACCCCAAGTCGGGAAGGGAATCAGCTACAGTCTGGCGTTGGTGGCATCAATTCAATTAGTCCAGGAGTCGCGGCGGCTGATTGTGCAGGATGCCAGACGTGCAGCGCTAACAGCGATGAACCAGGAACTAGAGCAAACAGAAGTTGCGCTGCACACCCAACAGCAAGAACGATCGCTCTATGAAATCTATAGCGATGCACCGACTTACCCCCCGGAAGTTAAGCAGGAACTAACTACTAGCCTGGAACACTTATATAAGGAGCCGAGCGCAGATCGGACAGGTGAAACTTCCACTTCCACTTCCCAGGAAAAAGCTTTTTATCTGGCGATTAAGTCACTTTTGGAAGTCAAAGGTAAAACCCATGTTATTGAGGAAGTTCTCAAAATGGGTGGTCGTCAGTGGGCTGAAGCGGAACGTCTGTTGCAGCAAATTTTAGAGGAGGGACAGAGGAATGGATGGTAACGAAGTACTGAGTTTGGTGCTTGTCAAAATGGCAACGTCTCCAGTCAAGGCTGATCGAGATGCGATCGCACGAATTGAGCGCGAATGCCAAGCGGATATTCTCAAAATTACTACCTCATTAGAGAACTCGCGGATCATTGCCCAAGCCCTCAACAGCCATGAACAGGGTAAAGGATTGAAGATATTAGCAACAGGTCTGTTTTGGTCTGGTGTTATTGGTATTGCCACTATGTTTGTCAGACCTTCTTATGTCTGGTGTGGTGTGTCGCTCGGCTTTATTTCTGGGATTGCTGGCAGACTTATGGAGCCTTTTAAAAAATGAGCGTTAAACTTATCGAATTAGATTTTTGTTGTCCAGAGTGCAATTGTAGCCAGTGGCAGTATGACAGAGATAGCGGGGTTTGTTTCTGTGCGCGTTGCGATTATGTTATGGCGTTTGATGAAGACGATCCAGATTATGACGAAGAAGCGCTAGACCTGGGGACGTGTTGCGGCTGCGGTTGCACTGGGGCAACAGTGCGAAATCTGATCATGTTGCAAAAGATTGCTCCCGTGCCTGGCACTGGCTGGGGTTGCGTGGTCTGTGGCTTGCCAAGCGATGGTGCCGTCGCTGTTGTCTGCAATGATTGTTTGGCGCGGCTAGACGGACAACCGGATGTCATCAAAGAAGTTATCTACGGCTATGCAACCGACAAGAAGCGGTATTCACTAGCCGCGCTAACGGGATTTTTTGACCACAAAGACATACCCCACGTCTAATGGACACTTACGACAAGTGGATTAGCTCTGACGCTCGGACAAAGAAACTGGTTATTCGTTTCTGGGTCAAAGGATTCCCCAAGCAATTTTTTATCAGCACTGGGCTGAAGGATACCAAACGCAACCGGGAGATTGTGAGGAGCAAGAGAGACGCGATCGCAAATGACATTGTGCTTAACCACTTTGACACATCATTGAATCGCTATCAGTCTCGACCACCAGAACAGCACCCACCCATCATTACTCAGCACTCAATATCTGACCTTTGGGAGAAATTTACAGATTTCCAAGAGAGGCAACTAGAAGAGACGACTATCAAAGACAAGTACATGGTGATAACCGCCAGAATTAAAAAATTTCCTAGTCAATGGCTAGAAGATGCTCCGACAATCAGAGATTGGCTTTTGTGTAACTATAGCCACTTTTCAGCCTGGGAAACACTAGCCTTTCTCAATCGCTGTTGTGATTGGGCTATCAGATCAGAAATTACTGCCGTCAACCCATTCGCAAAAATTCAGATTAAAAAACCAAAGCGAAAATCTCTTAAAGATGATGATTTTAAATCCTTCAATGTAGAGCAGAGAGACTTAATCATTAAATCTTTTGAGATTGATCGCGTATACAGTCACTATACAGCCCTAATAAAATTTCTATTTTTTACTGGTTGCAGACACGGGGAAGCATTCGCGCTGCGGTGGTCAGACATTAACAATGACTGCACGCGAATCAAAATAAACAAAGCCCGGAATTTGTTTGGCATTCAAAAAGGAACTAAAAACGGCAAGCGTAGGATATTTCCTTGTCAGCAGGGGTCAAAGCTGCAATCGTTACTGATTCAACTTAAAGAGAATGCCACGAGTGCAGATAGTCTAATATTTATTTCTAAAGCTGGGTTGCCCATGAACTCAGATGTTTTGGGCAACTGCTGGAGACAATCATCTTGTGGTCTGGGGATAGTAAGGCAGTTAGCGGAAATGGGACAAATACCGTATCTGAAGCCCTACAGCAGCAGACATACGTTTGCTACGTTAGCGATTGCCTCTGGAATCACGCCCGACAAAGTGGCACTATGGATCGGCGACGATGTGGCTACGGTCTTAAAGTATTATTGCCACCCAGAGACAGTTTCGGCTGAGTGTCCAGACTTTTGATTTATGCTACTCAAATGCTACTTAAAGTGTTTTGAAATCTTTGGGAAATAGCTGTTTATGATTATTATCCTAATGGGTGTCTCCGGTTCTGGCAAAACCACCATAGGAAAACTGCTAGCAGACTCGTTACAATGCGAGTTTAGTGATGCTGATACTTTTCACTCGCCAGAGAATGTTGACAAAATGCGGCGCGGTATCCCTCTGAGTGAAGCTGACAGGATGCCTTGGTTACAAGATTTGCAAACAGCTATAAAACATTGGCTGCAAAAAAATAAAAATGTGGTGCTGGCGTGTTCGGCTTTAAAAGACAGTTATCGGCAATTTTTAGTATTAGATAGCGAACACATCAAGCTAGTTTATCTTAAAGGGTCTTATGAGTTGATTCAAATGCGGTTGCAAGAGCGTAGCAATCATTACATGGGCGAAAACCTCCTTAACAGCCAGTTTTCTACTCTTGAAGAACCATTAAATACCATATCTATGGATATTGCACAACCACCTCAGGTTATTGTTCAAAATATTAGAACAGCTTTGGGTATTTAATAGGACTTACGCAAAATGACCAAAAAACGAACCGCAGAGGACGCAGAGGACGCAGATAACACAGAGGAATAAGAGTTTGAGAGAGTTTTTGCGTAAGTCCTGTTTAATACAACCGCAAGGTTAAGATTAATCACGCGTCTTTACGAAAACACGAACTTTTAGTACCCAAATTACATCATATATAAATCTAAATAAATTTTAAAAGCAACCCCATAACTGGTGTATTAGGAGAAAACTAGTGTTTCTAAGATTAGCGCAACAACATCAGGAATTTATTCAAGACTTGGTAATGAACCTGCAAGCCTTGACAATTATACTTGACGGGCGTGGCTATACTGCGTCTTGTTATACATGCGGCGATCAAATGCAGAGTGCTTCATTTATGGTTAGCCTTGCAGAAAAGCACCTGATTCGGTTTTTAGTGTCTGATTATGGGATTACTTGGATGGAGTTATGGGACGATCGCGAATTAATCAAGTTGGAGGGTGCAGAAGCCATAAGTCAGCTACAAGAGTTGGCTAATATTGTCAAGTATTCTCATGCTATACAATTGACCAATTAACAACTCTGCACACGTAGCATAGCTGTGTAAAAAGTTATTATTACTGAGAAGGCATCAAAATCTTTAAGAATTAGCGATCGCATAAGTATTTTTTCTTAACTAAAATTCACATTTTATCTACTTTGTCAATTCATTCTGCTCGTTCAGAATACTTGAAAAAGTCAATCATACATATATATCCAAATACGAAAAGAAACTTATTAAGTAGCTAGACGTAATTAAATATAAGATAAAACCTCACCCTCAATCTCTCTCTGATGCTTTGGAGAGGGAAAAAGGAGGCAGGGTGAGGTTTTATATTTAATTTGATGCACTTACTTATAGGACTTACGCAAAATTACCAAAAAACGAACCGCAGAGGACGCAGAGAACACAGAGGAATAAGAGTTTGAGAGAGTTTTTGCGTAAGTCCTGACTTAAATAGGTAGGCGATAAAAAACCAAACTATGTAACGAAAAGTAAAATATTTGTATTTGGCTTGTAGTTGCGCTGTCTTGCGCTAAAGCGCAACTACAAACTAGTGATGATTATTTAGGCCGACTTACTTATCAAATTATAAAATATCTGTGCAAATGTTCTGATGTTTATAGTCACTGGCTCCTAATCCCCCAACCTATCCGCCATATATGGGATTCGGGGAGTCAGAATTTCAAAGTCCCTCTCCCATATATGGGAAAAAGATTTATGGTGAGAGCAAAAACTACGGTTCTCAACTTAGCGAAAGTTTAAATTCTTATTTTTCTCAAAAAGATTCCTAAAAACTGCCGTAAAAATAGAATAAAATAGCCGTGTAAATACTTGGCATCTATTTTTTCATATCTTAACAACGGCGGCAATGGGGTGAAAATGAATTTCTTGGTATTTCTTCTCCCTATATCCAAAGAATTATTCTGATCGACATATAACAAAACTATCTCTGGCGACGTAGTATAGGCATATTTTAGTTGACTCTGAAAACAAGAAAAAATGATTTTTATCTATGGTAATCGACGATATTTTTCTACTCCTATAAGATAGATTTAAAAGCAAATCTTTTTTTATGATAATATTAAGTTTTGTTAATTAACCTTGAGCTAAACATATTAATTTTTTTTAAAATTACCCTTTAGCTGAAAATTACTTAATTTCCGCAAATGCTCTAGTGGTAAAACATTTATCTACATAAAGATCAAAGAGGTTTCTTTATTTTGTAAAGTTCGATAAACGGGGATCGTATTTGTAATAATGCAGGTTAAACTAAAATAATGTTAAAGGAAATACAATTTTCCAACTTTGATAATATCAGATTCTACTAATTGTAGTTAAAATCTGTTTTTAACCCATGCACTCCCAAATGTAGTTTCACAAAAATATGTAATTTTTTGACGTAGTGTAGCGTTCCTAGTTTTGCTTTAAAAAACAAAACATCTAATTACGGGGAATGAATAGCATTAACTCAAATAACATTACATTATTATAAGACATTTGAGAGTAGTTTAAACTGCCAAAAATAGCAGCAGTGCTAGGTTATGTCTGAAGTTTTTAGACCTAGCTAATATTGTAATGAATTCGCAAGTTTATATTGTACTGACCTGTTGCAAATTTAAATCCGTTATGAAGACAATATCGCTCATAGCTGGCATATTAGGTTTCGTTGTTGTTGGTTGCACAAATAGCGCTCAAAATGACAACACTGCTATTAATCCTACTGGTACTAACACTGCAATCAATACTAGTGCAGAAACTCAAACTGCCACTGGGAATAAAAAATTACGAGCGGTTGGCTTCACCGTTGGCGATTTAAGTAACCCTTTCTTCGTCGTTATGGGACAAGCAGTTGAGGCAGAAGCGAAAAGAATTGGCGGAAAAGATGTCACCGTTATTGTAGCTTCTAGCGCCTATGACCTCAACCAACAAGCCAATCAAATTGAAAATTTTACTGCTGCAAATGCTGACATCATTGTTTTGAATGCTGCTGACAAAAGGGGAATTAAACCAATAGTTGAACGAGCAAAACTTGCAGGGAGAATTGTTATTGCTGTAGACACAGGTGCTGAGGGAGGTGTGGATGCCACCATCACTACTAATAATGTCCAAGCTGGAGAAGTTAGTTGCAGATATATTGCCGATCGCCTCAAAGGTAAAGGTAATGTAGTAATAGTTAACGGCCCGCCAGTAGACTCGGTGATTCAGCGAGTTAGTGGCTGCGAAAATGTATTATCGAAATATTCTGATATCAAAATTCTTTCCAAAAACCAGAATGCAGATGGTAGTAGGGATGGAGGACTCAGAGTAATGAGTGATTTGCTTACAACCTTTCCAAAGATTGATGCTGTTTTTGCCATTAACGATCCGAGTGGACTTGGCGCAGAACTAGCAGCAAAGCAAGCACAACGTAAAGAATTCTTTATTGTAGGGGTTGATGGTGCGCCAGAAGCAATCACTGCGATCGCTTCTAAAAATAGTTTATATGCTGCAACTGCTACTCAAAATCCCCGAGGAATGGCCCGAAAAGCAGTTCAGGTTGGGAACGACATCTTAAATGGTAAAAAACCTGAGTCACCCACCATTCTAATTCCAGTTAAGTTAATCACAAAAAATAATGTCAGCACAGAAAAAGGCTGGTAAATAATACAAATTGTAAACTTAGAAGGTGGATTATTTCTAATCGGAGTTGAGTCTTTTGATGCATTGACAGACTTTTTGCAGATACCCATGATGTATATATGTGCATCTGCGAAAAGTTATAAATATTGGAAGACACACTTTAGAAGTTTCCAAGATAATGGTTGCTTTTTAGAAGATGATTTTGTGATGATTTTAATTCCACATCATCTGTGAGTTGATTGCTTGATAACTCACAATTGCGTTTTTAAATTCTTTTTAAACGTTCTGCTCATGACAACAACTATTGAAAATTCATTTTCTGATCCACCAACCACCACTCCGGTGTTAGAAATGCAAGGGATTACCAAACGATTTCATGGTGTATCTGCACTCCAAAATGTTAATCTGACGATTTATCCGGGAGAAGTTCACGCCCTCATGGGTGAAAACGGAGCAGGTAAAAGCACATTGATGAAAATCCTGGCTGGGGCTTACATTGCAGATGAAGGAGAAATTCGCATCAATGGTCAACCCCTGAAAATTACCGATCCGGCGACAGCACGCAAAGCGGGTATTAATCTCATTTATCAAGAACTAAATGTTGCCCCTAAGTTAACCGTTACCGAAAATATATTTATGGGTAGCGAGTTGCGGCGAGGTCAGCTTTTAGACCGCAAAGCTATGGTTCTAGTTGCAGAGCAAGTACTAGAAAGCCTTGGAGCTAATTTTACAGCGCAGACTGTAGTTGGTACATTAGCGATCGCGTCTTAGTGATGCGAGAAGGCCAGCTGGTAGGCGAACTCGACGACAGTCTTGGTAAAGAAATTACCCAAGAAAAAATTATGCACTATGCAACTGGAGCATCGGAGGTATTAGAATCATGAGTCAAACAGTCAGACCGCCTGCGAATAAATTAGCCAACAATCCCGCATCCCGCAACCGAAAATCAATTAGCAGTCTACTAGAAGTTGCGGGTATTCTGCCAATCCTAGTAATTATCTGCATCTTATTTGCATTCCTTTCTCCCAACTTCCTCACAGTCGGTAACATCGTTAATATCTTGCGTCAGTCATCAATCAATATTGTGCTGGCGACAGGAATGACCTTTGTGATTCTCACCGGAGGTATTGACCTTTCAGTTGGTTCAATATTGGGTGTTTCTGCCGTAGTTGCCTTAGTGGTATCGCTACTGCCGGCTTTAAGTTGGGCGGCTGTACCTGCTGCATTGTTAGCAGGATTGCTTTTAGGCTTAGTCAACGGCGCTATCATCACATTTTTGGATGTACCACCTTTTATTGTCACATTGGGTTCACTTACAGCCTTGCGGGGTGTTGCCTTTTTAGTTGCCAAGGGGACAACGCTAATTAACCCAGACATAAATTTTGCTTGGGTGGGTAATACTTATCTTGGCCCCTTTCCTTGGCTAGTGATAATTGCCCTACTGGCTATAATGGCTAGTTGGTTTGTGCTGCGGCAAACTGTTTTAGGAGTGCAGATATATGCCGTTGGTGGTAACGAGCGGGCAGCCAGATTAACAGGAATTAAAGTTAATCATGTCTTACTATTCGTCTATGGTATTAGTGGATTACTAGCAGGTTTAGCAGGAATCATGAGTGCCAGCCGTCTTTATAGTGCTAGTGGCATCTTAGGTCAAGGTTACGAACTAGATGCGATCGCAGCTGTTATTCTAGGTGGAACCAGCTTTACAGGCGGTATTGGTACCATTGGCGGCACACTTCTAGGTGCATTAATCATTGCTATTCTTAACAACGGTTTAACTCTGTTGAACCTATCTTACTTCTGGCAACTAGTCGTCAAAGGACTAGTAATTATTTTGGCAGTTGTAATTGATCGACTCCGCAGACGTTCTAGACGGTAAAGAATTAACGTCTTTAGGGCATTGGGCATTGATACTCGTGATATGAGTCTTTAATACTCGTGAATGAGTCTTTAGGGACTTCCAAATAAAAAAATGTTCCAAAACTGACGCAAAAACTCTCTCTATTTCTCCTCTCTCTGTGTTGCGCCAGTCGCTACAACGGGGGGAACCCCCGCAACGCGCTGGCTTCTCTGTGTCTGGAGTGGTTAGTTTATTTAAATAATTTATTTCTTGGAAGTCCCTTAATACTCATGAAAAAGTCTTTGATACTCCCCTGCCCCCAACAAAAACTCCCCACTCCCAATATATAAACTATGACCTCCACTACTACTCGTCGTAAATCCAACACATTTTATGTGATTTTGATTGCTGGTGCTGCTGCCCTCGGCGGCTTTCTCTTCGGTTTTGACACTGCTGTAATCAACGGCGCGGTTTTATCTCTAGCAAAAGCTTTTAACACCAGTAGTTTGGTAACAGGGCTGGCAGTGTCCCTAGCGTTACTGGGATCTGCCGTAGGAGCCTTCTTTGCTGGACAGATTGCAGACCGTTATGGTCGAGTTAAGGCAATGGTGGTTGCTTCAGTGTTGTTTACTATCAGTGCCATTGGCTCTGGGCTTGCCTTCACCATCTGGGATTTTATCTTTTGGCGACTATTGGGTGGGATTGGAATCGGCGTTGCTAGCGTCATCGCCCCAGCTTACATTGCCGAATGTTCTCCTACCGAATTGCGGGGAAGGTTAGGATCTCTGCAACAATTAGCGATCGTAGTAGGAATTTTCGTCGCTTTATTGAGCGACTACTTTATCGCTGTGTCAGCAGGTTCGGCAGACTCGCCGTTTTTGTTTGGGGTTGCAGCTTGGCGCTGGATGTTTTGGACAGCAGTCCCGCCAGCAGTATTCTACGGGATGGTGGCTTTAACGATTCCTGAATCTCCTCGTTACTTAGTTGCCAAAGGACGGGAACCAGAAGCTGCTAACGTTCTGACCAAGATTTTGGGGGGTGATGTACTACCAAAAATTGAAGAAATTCGGCAGACAGTGCTTCAAGAACGCCAGCCTAAATTTTCTGACCTTTTAAGCAGAAGTGGCGGACTCCTCCCCATTGTTTGGATAGGAATCGGCTTATCTGTATTACAGCAATTTGTTGGTATTAATGTAATTTTTTACTACAGCAGCGTTTTGTGGCGTGCAGTTGGGTTTTCTGAAAAAGATTCCCTAACAATCACGGTGATTACAGGAGCCGTAAATATTATTACAACACTGATTGCGATCGCCTTTGTCGATAAATTTGGTCGCAAGCCCTTGCTTATACTAGGGTCGATTGGCATGACCTTCACCTTGGGGACGATGGCTTATCTTTTTGGCAATGCTCCCATCGATGCTGCTGGGAACCCCAATCTCACCGGAAGCGCCGGGACTCTGGCTCTCATTGCGGCCAACCTCTATGTATTTTGCTTTGGTTTCTCCTGGGGACCAGTGGTTTGGGTACTGTTGGGAGAAATGTTTAATAACAAAATTCGAGCGGCTGCACTTTCAGTTGCTGCTGCTATGCAATGGGTTGCGAATTTCGTCATTTCCACAACGTTTCCTCCCATACTGAAAAATTTCGGTCTAGGTTCTGCCTATGGACTCTATACAATTGCGGCAGCTACCTCATTCTTTTTCATTCTCTTTTTTATTAAAGAAACCAAAGGTATTGAGTTAGAAGATATGTAATTCGTATCTCTGTGTCCTTTGCGGCAAGTAGCTACGCGTCAACGAACCGCAGAGGCGCAGAGAACGCAGAGATAATAAAGAGAGATTTTTTTGAATGATTTAGGATTATTATAAAAATTAAGTGTGGGCTGTTTTAAGTATTGTTTAATTAGGTATTAATAATCAATCATTTGTTGATAAAATTTTTTAAAATAAGCTAAATTTTCAGCTTGTAATCTGTAAATTTAATACTGATTAGCTTAGAAGGTAAAAGCTTTTATTTTAGTGCTAAGTAAGTGGGTGAAATTAAATATAAAACCTCACCCTGTCTCCGGCTTCCCTCTCCAAAATATCGGAGAGGGATTGAGGGTGAGGTTTGATCTTATATTTAATTATGCCTACCTACTTGTCTTTTTATTTACCAAGTCAGAATTAAACCATTATCAAGTAATAAGCCAATGCTAAAAGTGATTTTTCATAGCTTTTTTATTTTATTTTTGGCAATTCCAGCAGTTTGGGCATTACCTCCGAAAGATGATTCTAATGCAGCAGATGCTAATAGAAATTTGCAGGGACAAGTTAATTCTGTTTCCCAACTTTCTGATATCAAACCGAACGATTGGGCATTCCAGGCATTGCAATCACTGGTCGAACGTTATGGCTGTATTGCAGGTTATCCTGACGCAACCTATCGCGGCGATCGTGCCTTGAGTCGTTATGAATTTGCTGCTGGTTTAAATGCCTGTTTAGACCGGGTGAATCAATTAATTGCTGCGGGTACTAGTGATTTAGTCAAAAAAGAAGATTTGGTAGTGCTGCAAAATTTGCAAACAGAGTTTGCGCCAGAATTGGCAACTCTGCGTGGGCGGGTGGATACGGTGGAGGCACACACAGCAACGCTGGAGGCACAGCAGTTTTCTACTACTACCAAGCTGACTGCTCAAATTATTACCGCCGTTAGTGATACCTTTGGTAATAGAGTGGGTGGCGATCGCGATGAATCCCGCCCCTACTTTGCAAACCGGGGTCGTCTCAACTTAGAGAGTAGCTTCACAGGGAAAGATTTGTTGCGAGTCCGGCTGGAGTTTGGCAACTTTGCGAATTCTAATGGTACAAGCCAAATTGCCGCCGCCACAGGTACAGGCATGACCCGCCTGAACTTCGATTATGACAGCAACGGTACACTTCTTGTTCCCCACATCCGTTACTACTTCCCAGTCAGTGATTCTCTTAACTTCGTTGTTGGGCCTACAGGCATTGGTTACACCGATATTTCAACCACCGTCACTCCCCCAACGATCGCAGACGACGGCAATGGGGTTCCCTCACTATTTGGGTCATATAGTCCCTTATTCCGGCGAGGTGGCGGTGGCGGTGCCGCTAACTGGAACATTACCAAAGAATTGGTTCTTACCTTGGGCTATTTAGCAAGCAGTCCCAATGTGCCATCGGCTAACAACGGCTTGTTTGATGGTGGCTACAACGCCCTGGCTCACTTAGCCTATTATGGTGAACAAGGAGCGATCGGTCTTGCCTACTCTCATGGCTATAGCCCTGCTGGAGTAGTCGATATCGCAGCTGGAACGGGTAGCGCCCTGTCAAACGCTCCCTTTGGTAATAACATTGCGACTTCCAACGATATTGTCGGCGCACAGGGATTTTATCGGTTCTCCCCGAATTTCCAAATCCACGCTTGGGGGGGATATATTTGGGCAAATGCCAAGAGTTCTGGTTTGAGTGATATTTCTAATGGTAGGGGTGGAACAGATTCTCTATTTGTGAACAGTGGGGACAATGCCAATGTCTGGTTTGGGGCGATTGGTATGTCGTTTCCTGATGTGGGGGGTGAGGGTAACTTACCAGGAATTCTCTTTGGTATACCGCCGCGTGTCTCTAACAGTGATGTTCGTCAAGAGCGAGACAACGCTTACCATATCGAAGCCTTCTATCGCTACCGCCTGAACGATAATATCTCAGTTACTCCTGGTTTTTGGGTGATTCTCAACCCAGAAAATGACAGCAGAAATGATCCGCAGTATGTGGGTGTGATTCGCACAACCTTCGATTTTTAATTGAATGGCTCTTTGGGGTTCTTCGGGTTTAATAAGCAATCAAGCGGACATGATATGAGTAAATCTTACGCTCACCTCCCCAAAATATCGGGGAGGGTTTGGGGGTGGGGTGTTAGCGACTTTTGCAAGAGGTCTATTAAGTAGGTAGGCGTAATTAAATATAAGATCAAACCTCACCCTCGATTCCGATGAAGTTACAGAATTGAGCGATCGCTCCGTAAAAATTTGATAATCTTTATAAGTCGTTGGGAAGATCCCCAGTGATCTCAAACGAAAGAAAATCTGTTTGATAAGCTCGGTTTTGGGTTGCGACTGCGATCTTTCAGCTACCCTGAAATTGAATATATAAAAGAGCAATTTTAAAATGACCATTTACTTTTATAAGGTTTGGCAGCCTTATGGCTGTTTTTCTAACTTTTCTCCCCACGGAATCCATATCCAGGGTACTTACTGGCCAACGGTTGAGCATTATTATCAATCGCAAAAATTTGTTGGCAGCACAGATGCGGCAATTATACGCCTGATCCATGCTGCCGCAACCCCAGAAGAAGCTGCCGCGTTGGGAAGATGTAGCACTCGCCAACTCCGTCAAGACTGGGATTTGGTCAAAACTGAAATTATGCGAGAAGCTGTACTCAAAAAGTTTATCACTCATAGTGATATTAGAGAAGTTCTCCTGAAGACTGGCGATGAGATTTTGGTTGAAAACTCCCCAACCGATTCTTTTTGGGGCTGTGGTGCTAATAGAGCAGGTCAAAACCATCTCGGTAAAACCCTCATGAGTGTGCGTGAAGAAATCCGTAATTTACTATCTTTAACGGTAATTTCCGAATAATCTAATCAAAATAGTTACATTTAATATATAATTACCAATTCGACGGGGAATAGTAAAATTCCCCCGCCAAAAACCTTTAAAAAAGTTGCCAATAATTTAGTTAAACCACGTCTATCTTGAAACCTATAGTTCTTCTACGATGAAAAGGATTTGCCCTCATCCCCCAACCTATCCCCCATATATAGTCCAAGAGCAGCCAGAATTTCAAAGTCCCTCTCCCAGATTTGGGATTCGGGGAGCCAGAATTTCAAAGTCCCTCTCCCAGATTTGGGAGAGGGATTTAGGGAGAGGGTGAAAACTACGGTTCTCAACTTAGATAAGGTTTATTTATTTGAAAAAATTTTAATTAGTTAAATTAATCAGCAAAAAGGGTAAAAAAATTTTAATTTCACGCAGTTTTTGCGCTAACAAATTAAGTAAAATTACTGAAATAGTTTAATGATTGAGAATATAAAATTAATAAGTGTTGGTGGTTAAAATTTTCTTAATTTTAGACTTAAAAGGATGTTTTGAAAGTATTTACTAATACAGTCATATTTTTGATATCCGCCTAAATCTACTTAAGAAGGGTTAGAGAGATTAAGTAAAATATCTGATCTTTTTCAAATATCCTCTAATCCATTTTCACAAATATTTGCAACAGATGTACGCCACTAGCAAACGCATTTGTAGCAGTAATTTCTGGGAATGGGATGAAAATCAAGGCATTGTTAAGTTGAAAATTCTGATCGGTGACAATTATAAAAAAAAATTATACTTCAGTAATGGTGTATGTAGGCAATGACATTTACCGATAAACCAAAAGGGTTGCAGCAAAACTTAGACCAAGAAAGTTTACTGCACCAGATGATAAACCAGATCAGGCGATCGCTCGACCTCCAAGAGATATTAACGACTACCGTTAGCCAGGTGCGTTTATTTTTGGGTGCAGATCGGGTAAAGGTGTATCGTTTTGATACCGATGGGAGTGGTGAAGTCATTGCTGAATCTATCCATGAGCAGCGTTTGCCATCCTTATTGGGGCAGCGCTTCCCAGCTGATGATATTCCAGAAAAAGCTAGGGAGATGTTTCTCTTAGCACAGCAACGTTCGATTGTGGATGTGGCAAATGGAAAGATCGGGCTATCGCCTCTACAGTCAAAAGAAACTGGCAAACTTTTAGAAACTAATATCGACTATCGGCAGGTAGACCCGTGCCATATTCAATACTTAAAGGCAATGGGCGTGGAGTCTTCGTTGGTAATACCAATTTTAGATTGCGATCCACAAGAACAATCGGCAAAGCCTAAATTGTGGGGATTGTTGGTATCTCACCAAAGTGAACCGCGAAAGATTTTGAAGCGAGAACTAAAAGTATTGCAGCAAGTAGCTGACCAAGTTGCGATCGCTATCGGTCAAAGTAATCTCCTCACCGCAGCCCGCACCAAGCAAGAGCGAGAAGCTACTATTAACCGAGTAACCACACTATTACATAAACTACCGAGAGTCCAATTGCAGAAAGCCCTAGAAGAAGTTATTACTGCCTTCAATGGAATAGGTGGCAGGCTTTACATTGAACAAAGTCAGGAACTATACACCTATGGCGACCAACCGACACTCCCCTACGAGTTAGATAACAGTATTATCGAACAGCATCCCATCTGGCAAAACTGGATGGCTGAGTCTAAACAAGGTAATATTTGGGCAACAACTGACCTGTATAAAGAACTACATTTGCGAATTTTGGCTTTAGCATTCCGTTCTACTCAAATTCGCGGACTTATGGTGATTCCCCTACATTACCGGGAAAAATTTATCGGTGTATTAAGCATTTTTCGCTGTGAATTTGAAACAGAAATCTTGTGGGCGGGACGATGTGAACAAAATCGGCGGCAAATATTACCCCAGTTTTCCTTTGAGCTTTGGCGAGAGCAAAAAAAGGGGCAATCAGCTGAGTGGAAAGCGGAAGACATCTTATTAGCGCAAGCCTTGTACGATCATTTCTCAATGGCAATTCAGCAGCAGCAAATGTTTAAACAGGTACAAGCCCTGAATGCAAACCTAGAACTGCGGGTGCAAGAACAAACTTATGAACTCGAAAAATCATTACTGTTTACCAAGGTACTCAAGCAAATCACAGAGCATATTCGCCGCACATTAGACTTGCAGACAACTCTGCAATCCATCGTTCGAGAAGTCCGTAGCCTGCTAAACTCAGACCGGGTGGTGATTTTTGAACTGAAGAGGAAATCGGTGATTGTCGAAGAGATTAATGGCAATTGGCAGTCGGTTTTGGGAATCAATGCACCAGGCGATTGCTTTCCTGATGAGTATAGCCATCTATATAGTCAGGGCAGAGTACGGGTAATTAACAACGTTTTGACAGCTTTTTTGCATGATTGTCATCGAGAGTTTTTGCAGAGTCTGCAAATCCAAGCAACCTTAATAGTTCCGATTAATATAGGTCTGGAAGTATGGGGGTTACTAATAGTCCATGAGTGTGAGGCTCCTAGAGATTGGCAGGATGCAGAAATTGATTTATTGCAACAGCTAGGAGATCAGGCTGCGATCGCTATTCAACAAGCGCAACTTTACGAACAAACCTGTAATGCCGAAACTGAAGCTAGAAATCAAGCTGCCCAGTTAGAGAATACCCTACATCAACTCCAAGAAACACAGACAAGATTAATTCACACCGAAAAAATGTCCGGCTTAGGACAGTTGGTCGCCGGTGTCGCCCACGAAATCAACAACCCTGTTAACTTTATCTACGGTAACCTCTGCCATGCCAGTGATTACACGGTACAAATCCTAGAAATTTTACGTCTCTACCAGTTATACTATCCCCACCCCCATAGTGAAATTAAGGCAGCTATCAAAGCGATCGATTTTGACTTTTTGGTAGAAGACCTCCCAAAAATCATCACCTCAATGCAAGTAGGAAGCGATCGCATCCGCTCAATAGTGCTGTCGTTACGCAGTTTTTCTCGCTTGGATGAGGCTGAAAACAAGTGTGTTGACCTGCATGAAGGCATTGACAACACCTTGTTAATTTTGCAACATCGACTGAAAGGAAATAGTGAATTCTCACGTATTCAGGTAATCAAAGATTATGGCAACATACCATTGGTAGAATGTTATGCCGGTCAAATGAATCAGGTATTCATGAATATCTTTACCAATGCCATAGATGCGCTAGAAACGATCATTGACGGTAAGAAGGACAAAGAGAATCCCCAATACTTCGGCAACTCTTCGAGACGCTATGCGAACGCTCAGAACAAGTACTCAATGCCTACTATCCACATTTCCACTAGACTCTCAGCAGACGAGTCTCGTCTATTAATTCGTATTAGCGACAATGGGTCTGGGATGAGTGAAGAGGTGAAAAAGCGGATTTTTGATCCGTTTTACACTACCAAACCTGTGGGTAAGGGTACAGGACTAGGATTGGCAATCAGCTATCAAATTATCGTCGAAAAACATGGTGGAATAATGGAGTGCGTTTCAGAACCTGGCAAAGGTACAGAGTTCTGGATTGAAATTCCCCTCAAACCTCCAGCCAAAATAAATCACTAAATAACAATTCACGCATTCAAACATTTTAGACATTTCAGACGAAGATTTTAAACTCGACTGAGAAAAATGACAAATCACAAATGACCAATGACAAATGACCAATGACAAATGACCAAAGTAAAGTTTAGTTGCAAAAAAAATCCCTTCCATCCAGAAGTGATAATTTAATAATTGAAGCTAATAAAGCTTCCCTGGCAGATATAACAGCTGCATTTGGAATGTAGTAAGAGGTAAAAGACGCTGTTTAACTTAAATCTGTCTCGTAAAAACACAGCAACACCCAACGCGAAAACTGCTATTTCCTCAAAGATGGAATATTAGGGGGCGCTGTAATTAGTTTTTATAACTTGTTTACACAAGCGATGAAAGTTAGTACATCCCTGGCTATGATAAACAATGAGAGGAGATAGTTCAGCGAGTAGAGGTTTGGGTGTTGTTGTGTTTAAAGATAAGTCTGAGATAAAGACTCCTCTTGGTGTAAGATTATACGAAGTAAAATAGTGAAAAATAGTTTAAATAGCGCCTTATGTCAATTATTGCGCTCAGAGCGTGGTATTTAGAAGATTACGAGCCGATTCCAGAACTGGAAAAACGTCCGCCAGACATTCGGTTAAGCAAAAAAAGCCTGTTGAGATCAGCATTGCGAGCAGACTTTTTAGAAGAAAGCGACGAAGTTAAGAAATCAACTTGGTTTGGACGCTATCTGGAAGGAGAAAATATTGAATTTTATATTGAAGGTAGTGGTGGCTATTGCGTCGCCAACATTGACTTAATTAGTCATGAAATTTATTTTATCAAACAGGCGCTGTTGGCTCAGTTAGAACCAACGATTTTTTTATCTTATCAAAGAGAGTATGCCGCAGCGACGAATGTTCTCAGAGAAGAACTGCGAAAAAGTTTGGAAATTTTAAACAAGCGATCGCGCCTTCCCCTAACATTAGTCGAATCCTCTCGCCCCACTGATGCTACTGTAAGGATTAACCGCGCGATGATGCGAAAAATCCGTAAAAGTTTGTTATTTATCGCTGACACCACGCCCATTGCTAGTATTGATGGTAAAGAAACTTCTCAACTAATTCCTAGTCCGAATGTCTGTATTGAAATTGGCTATGCCATCCAAAGTAAGAGGTCTGAGCAAATTTTACTAGCGCAAATGCAACGTCCAGACTTTGAAGGACAATTTCCTTTCGACTTACCGACACAGCAAATTTTGCAATTCCAAGACACCGTAGAACTAAATAAAATCCTAACAGAAACGCTTCAAAATCAACTAGCACGATTCAAATTGTTTTTTTGAGCAAGATAATAGAAGATAATATTACTTAGCAAAAATCGAACTATTTATATAGTAATTTTGTACTAAAATTTAACAAAGGTACTATATAAATGATTGAACTAGATTAGGACTTACGCACTGTACAAATTGATTATCTTATGGATTAACGAAAATACATCGTTTCAGGCTTTGAATAATCATCTTTTGATAAATAGCGACACCAAACAGCCCGCCGTAGGCATCGCCTAAACAGTATCCAAAAATCAAGGTTTAAAGCCTTATATCAATTCACGAAAATCCTGATACATATAGATTTCTCGTAGGGGGGATTTTGGGTATTATTTAAGAATCTAAATAAAAGTAAACGCTAAAAAGGTTGATTTTACGTTGATTAAAATAAACGAACGGGTTTATTTTGCAGCTTGGAAGTAATAGAACTGACCCGATCAACCATAGAAATCATGTATTTGTAATCTGGTACTTGTCCATTGGGTACATACCCTACTTCTTCAGCTAAACCTGAAGGCGCATCGCTCATTACTTTACGGATGAACTCTTGACGGTTACGTTCGACATTAGGCCCAATCAAGACAACACCCAATGGTACATAGTGAGGGTCTTTAAATAGGATGCGGAATTGAGTTGACCCCAACTGTGAACCGTAGAGGCTCAATTCAGCCTCCGAGACAGCACAGGCGATCGCTTTTCCCTCAGCGACCAATTCCAGCGCGGCTTTAGGCGTGGGTGCAAATAGAATCTGTGCTAGTGTTGTACCAAAAAGATTGTAAAGTGGAAAATAATATCCTGTTGCTGAACCTAACTGACCTAAAGCGATCGCTTGACCTTGTAGCTGTTTTAAATCGGATATTGGATTGTCTTTGCGAACAACAAAGATTGAACGCAAATTACTAATACCTATTAAAGGAAACAGGGGAACATATTGGTGACGGGCGATTGCGATCGTAGCTAACCCCGGTGGAGCAAATACCAATGACCAAGCACGAGCCTCAAGGCGCTCAACCGCTTTGTTTTCATTAAAAGCAGGCTCTAGCTGAATATATGAGTTTGTTTTTTCACCCAAGTAATTATTAAATTTAGCATATTGGTTAATTATTTCTTCGCCTCCACCATAGTTTATAACACCAATAGTTAATGTGCCTTCAAACTCCCGTGGTGATTGGCAGGCGGCAAATGTCAAACCTAGCAGATTAAACAGAAATAAACGACGAGAAAATCGCAAAAACATTACTAATTATGGTTAAGAAAACAAGTTGGCTTTCAAGACTAATTTAGATAACTTTGACTGCTCCCTAAATAGGTTATATTGCAGCAAAAAATTAATATTTATTTAAATATTCTTGAGATGGTTTATCAGAGGTATAAATAAATATTAGACCCACATAGTAACTTTTTTCATAAAGATGCAACACTTAATCCAACTAATTTAGCAGATAAAGCCGATAGTTTTGAAACTCAACTTCTAGAGGGTTTTCGCAAGGAACCCAATACTCTAGAAATTACTGGCTTTCGCATCTTGTCAGAAACCCAAGTATTTTATATTACGCTACCACTTAAGATTATACAGCAGCAATGTCTGCGGTGTTATTCTACACCAGATAAGTGTCTTACATTCCCTCCTCTTGTGAGAAGTCCTGGTTCCCAAGACTCAAATCTTTAAGAATGCGACACTTACCTAATTAGCTTGGTTTTCACTTACGGCATTCATGGTCAAGACATACAAGACCTTACCAGAAAAATTGGGGATTCGTCATACATTAAGGAACTGGTTAAAAGATTAGGCGTCTAGAGTGAAGAGTCATTGGGCATTGGACATTGAAAAGAGGCAGAGGGGAAACTCTTCTCCCCTGCCCCCTCCTTCCAACCTCCCGTATGCTTACCCTTTTCATTCGGGGGTTAGGTGGTTAACAATGGGTTGAATGTTTTTAAATGATTCAACTTTATGGCTAGAACTGCAAATGAATATGCCGTATACCTCCTACTGGAAAGCGGCCACAGAGAAGAAGTACGTTTTCCGACTATTCAAGAGTTTCAGAAGTGGTATAGTGGCGAACTTGTCCCAAAATCTGCTTCTAATGACTTTATTAGCGTGCCGATCAAAAATATTCAAGGGGAATATATGGTAGTAAGACCTTCTCGGGTTGTCGCAATCCGGGTAGAACCCGTTTTTAGTTCCAGTGTTGAAAGATTCAACTAAATGATGAGAAAAACCTTTGCTTTGCTTTCCTTAAGTCTGGGAATTGCCCTGGTAAACCCTCTCTGGTCGGCTGTTGCTCAGGTTCCTAACTTCCTGCCGTTGCCAGTACCCATAACTCCTGATTTCCCACCTCAGCCAATACCAATTACTCCTGAGATAACGCCACCCCTAAAACCAATCGCTATCGGAACCAATTGTACGTTCCAGCAGACTTGCTTGGGTTTGGATGACCAAATTTGGGGTCAAAGAGGTAAAATAGGCGATCGCAACGCGCTGTTGGCTTCTATTGATAACAGTCTGCTTTATCTAACAAAGAAAGAGGCGATCGCAGCATATCAAAATTATCCGATCAAGGAAATTACCCTTGATCGCGTTCAAAGGAGTTTGCTACGCTTCCGCCAACTGGTTGTTAGTTCCACCTCAGCAGCCCAATTACAAGCTGCTGTCAGTCGAGAGTTTGTCTTTTACCAGTCTGTGGGAAATGATGGCAAGGGTACTGTCAAGTTCACTGCTTACTACGAACCTGTTTATACCGCCAGCCGTGTCAGGACTGCAATATACAAGTATCCTCTTTATCGGCTACCAGCTGATTTCAGCCAATGGCGCAAACCCCACCCAAAACGAATTGATTTGGAGGGGAGGGATGGTTTAAAAGGGAGTAAGAGCAAATTGCACGGTTTGGAACTGCTTTGGTTCCGCGATCGCTTAGACGCATATATGGTACATATCCAAGGTTCTGCCCAAATTAAATTAACTGATGGCAAAACAACGTCAGTTGGCTATGCAGGTGGAACCGATTACCCTTGGACTAGTATCGGCAAAGAACTAGCCAAAGATGGCAAACTTCCACTATCAGGATTGACCTTACCACGGATGATCGCTTACTTCCGACAAAAGCCGCGCGAGTTGAGCAATTATCTGCCACGCTGGGAACGATTTATTTTCTTCCAAGAAACTGGTGGTACCGGAGCTACAGGCAGTATTCATGTGCCAGTAACAGCAGAACGTTCTATTGCTACAGATAAGTCTCTCATGCCACCGGGAGCGCTAGCGCTGATTTACAACTCATTTCCCTATTCTGCTGGTGGTGGCAAACTAGAGAGGCGTACTGTCAGCCGCTTTGTGCTTGACCAAGATACAGGAAGCGCCATTAAAGGCCCTGGCCGGGTCGATTATTTCATGGGTTCTGGTAAACTAGCAGGCGATCGCGCTGGCATTACAGGCGGCAATGGTTCACTATATTATTTGCTGCTCAAGGAATAAAGTTAGGAGTTAGGAGTTAGGAGTTAGGAGTTAGGAGTTAGGAGTTAGGAGTTAGGAGTTAGGAGTTAGGAGTTAGGAGTTTGGAGTTGGGAGTTGGGAGTTAGGAGTTGGGAGTTGGGAGTTTGGAGTTGGGAGTTTGGAGTTTGGAGTTTGGAGTTGGGAGTTAGGAGTTAGGAGTTTGGAGTTAGGAGTTAGGAGTTAGGAGTTAGGAGTTAGGAGTTGGGAGTTAGGAGTTGGGAGTTAGGAGTTAGGAGTTAGGAGTTGGGAGTTAGGAGTTGGGAGTTTGGAGTTATTAATTCAAAACTCATCACTCCTCACTCATCACTCCTCACTCTCTTTAGTACGGCGGATAAGCAAAATCATCTTCATCAGCATAAACATAAGAGTTAGAAACTCCTGCGATCGCCAATTTAGGTGTTTCTGATTTTACAGGTTCCTTGCCAAAATCTTTGTATTCTTCAAAAGTTTTACAAATCATTGCAGACTCAAGAGAATCGGAAGCAATTAAGTATTCTGTTAAAGTCCCAACCGTGGGATGTTTGTAGTCTACAGTTGAAGCTACCAGAACTGTATTTGGTTCAATACCTCTTTCTTCACACTCAATTATCGGGCAAAAAATCCCGTGAGCTTGGAACAAAGGGCCTTTTGGTGTCAAGGGTTGCTTGCGGTAAATGGCATAAGCTTTTTCTAGTTCAGCAACGAATCCACTAACTACTTTGCCTTGTTGATATTCGCTGTAGGTTTTGCTGAAACTCGCTCCGGCGGCACCATTAAGAGTTAGTTGTAGTGGTGATTCATGTAAAAAATTTTTATTCTCTCCCACTAGAAAAATTAAATAGCGAGTAAAGGTTTTAAATTTAAGTTTGTCGGCTAAAAAAGCATCATAATTCTCTTTGAGCGTACCCAGTTTTAACCCACTTTCCCGGTCTTTGACAGACAATGGCCCTCGACGCACTATAACCACGCGTGGAGTAGTGGTAATAAAGACCGTTTCGACTCCAGTGGTGAATTCATGCTTTACTTGTTGCCAATTATCATCTGGCACAAAGCCGACAGCATTAGCATTATCTAGCTTAATGGCCAAACCGTGGGATTGCATACCATCTGTGCCATACCGAGGATTAATCATCTGACACCAGGGAAGGACTTGAGAAGGCGGTGCATTAAATTTCTCGTCTTCAAAGTCGAAATTAGCAGATGCTTTCATCGTTTTAGGCTATCAAAGTGTTTTCTTGAACAAGTTTATCGGCACGCTCAGGAAAGAAAAGCCAGAAGCAGAGCTTTGGTACGAGCGTCACCCGTCCCTTATGCCTCACCCTCAAAAGAAGGGCAAACGTGCCGTCAAACTGGCGTAGTAGTTTTTCCAGATTAAGACAGAATCAATCTATGTTGCAATTCCTGTTTCGTTTTGTAACAACAGATCCTGCTAGGCACTGAGTAATTATTCCTTAGTATTGCCCCCATAAATATAATTTAGGGGCTATCCCGCCGTTGATATCCTGGTATTATTTTGCTGAACTCAAAGCAGGGTTTAAGTAGGTAGACAATAAAGGCGCACTTTGCTAGCGATCGCTAGATTAGATACTCAAAGTTTTTCTGAGTCTGTTGAGCAAATTTTACAGACAAGGCCGTTTTATCAATACCTCCTATTTTCAATAGTGCGACTAATTGACAGTATTCGTTAAGAATCCATTGCTCTAGCGTATTAAGTTGTTTTCATCCGGGGATTTGAAGAGAGGATGATGCTAATTGATAATTTACTATTATCGCATGTAGTTAATTCTAGATTCTCCAAATTTTGCCGTTTCTTAATTTAATTGTCAAGCAACTTTCGTCACCTTGATAACCCAAGCTACTTTGGCATAATACCTATTTCTATAATATTAATAATACTGAAGAACGCCTTAACCTAAATTTGTACTAATTTTAACTTAACCTTTGCTTACGCTGTATGCCTTAGTAAGAAGATTATGTAGTAACTATGGTAAAATACAGTATTCCTATCGGGTTTTAGATGTATTGTTACCATTTATCCAGAGTTAAAAGCCAAATTGGAGGTTCTTACGAGTTGCTGTTTACTGCATTAAGGATTGTAGATTCATGAAAAAATTGCAACTCACCCAATTACATATACTCTGAGCCAAATTAACTGGAGTGTAGACCGATGAAATGCACAGATGATGCAAGCATCATAGAAAATCAGGTGTCTACGCCTACAGCATAAAATTTGCATATTTTTTGTGGAGTTTTCTTAACTTACTTAAGGAGTACAAATGCTTGAGGCTATCGCTGTTGCTTGGATATTACTGTTTTTTGGCGATTTTTTATCTACATTCTTTTACCACGTACCCGAGCACGTTTTTGGTAGCCTACATTTAAAAACGCACCACTCCTGGAAGAAGGACTTCCGCCACTACGCTATTTTGACTTTTAATTCCCAGGTTCTTTTAGATGGTATCTTGGGAGCTTTGCCTTATGTACTTGTAGCAGTAGTCTTGTGGCCTTTCTCTCCGATCGGCGTTATCTCTGGATTACTGCTTGGTCAGTTTCATGTATGGTGGAGACACGTAAGTATACTAGGTTGGCAAACTTCAAAGGCTGTCAATATTTTATGCCAAATTCTATTTATTACTACTCCTGAGAGACATTGGTTACACCATCACAAAACTAATTTGGGTTTCGGTGATATTTTCACGTTCTTTGAACAACCCGCACAAATGTGGTTACGCTGGCTTCGGCTACTTAGACTCCGTTTTCGCTACTCTCGGATTTAACTGAAGCTACTGCTTTCCTAAATACTTTTTAAAAGTAGCAAAATCAGGTGCGATCGCACCTGATTTGGGAGCATCCCAATTGATATCTGATAAACGCACTTTTGCGCTAAAAATACGGACAACACAGATAGCAGTGTAAGTGAAGTCAATAAAAACGGACTCAAACTCACTTAATTGAATCCGTTTTTATTGACTTCTTGCACCAGTCTCAACCAACCGCCTCAGAATGAATTCACCAGGCGTATAGCTCAAGTCTTCTAAAGAAGACTGAACAAGGCTTTGATTCCACGTTTGTTTATAGCGGTTCTCGTTTACGTGAGGTACACCCGTAGGCGCACGGCAGTGCCGTACCCCTACATCTCGTGATATTATGTTGTATTGCATTTGAATGGGAAGCGCTATAGTGGGCTTAAGCTACAAGAATGAGAAATTTATTTTTGGGCGGGCTATGGTGCTAATCGAGAATGCTGCAAGATATCTAGAAGCGCTATAGCAATGATATTTGTTGGTAATGACAAATCTTCAAGGTAGGCGTACAGGTTAGCAGAGCCGACACAAGGAATAATACCTTTCCCCTACCCCTGCTCCCGTAAGAAGCTAATTCTCTTAAACCTTAATTTGTGAGAGCGAGAGGCTTTTGCCAGAAGGAACTAGAATTAGGAAACACCTAGCTGGGTTCTTCTGACTTTTGAAATTAGGAGTGCATGTGTGCCAAAATCCCCTAAATATTTGCTGATTGGATCAACCGAGACTTACAGCGGTAAATCTGCAACTGTTCTGGGTTTGTCTCATCAGCTACAGCAAAAAGGACTGGATATTACCTACGGTAAACCGCTTGGTACGTGTTTGAATTCGTCCAGTGGAACCGTGATTGAGGAAGATGTCCAATTCATCGCTCTTAGCCTCAATTTGCCGGAAAACCGCGTTGCACCTACAATGCTGGCTTTGGATGAACTAAATGTGCAAAAGCGCTTGCGGGGGGAAGACAAAACCGATTATCAGCAGTCTCTAATACAGGAATATTTGCATAAGTCCCAAGGAGATTTAGTCTTACTGGAGGGGCCAGGTGATTTGTCTGAAGGCAATTTGTTTGACTTGTCTTTGCTGCAAATGGCTGAAGTATTAGATGCTGGCGTGCTGTTAGTAGCCCGCTATAAATCGTTGCTTTCGGTTGAGTCGCTATTGGCTGCTAAAGGGCGTGTGGGCGATCGCTTGATTGGAGTTGTGATCAATGATATCCCTGTCACTCAACTAGAGGCAGTTGACACTCTCTTGCGTCCATTTTTGGAACAGCAGGGGATTCCAGTCCTAGCAATGCTGCCCAATAGCGATTTGCTCCGCAGTGTCAGTGTTGGCGAACTAGTCAAACAGTTAAAAGCTGATGTTCTCTGTCGCAACGATCGCATGGATTTGTTAGTCGAAAGTCTGGCAATTGGAGCAATGAATGTCAACTCTGCTGTAAAATATTTCCGCAAACGGCGGAATATGGCAGTGGTAACAGGAGGCGATCGCGTGGAAATTCAGCAAGCGGCTTTGGAAACTTCTACTCAATGTTTAATTCTCACCGGGCAACTACCACCCCCACCGTTCATTCTCAGTCGCGCTGAAGACCTAGAAATACCCATTTTGTCTGTTGACTTAGATACCCTAACTACTGTAGAAATTGTTGACCGCACTTTTGGTCAAGTTCGTATTCACGAGCCGATTAAGGTTCAGTATATTCACAAGTTGATGTCCGAGCATTTTGACATTGACCGCTTGTTATCCAAACTAGGTTTAACTCCGGCAACGGCATTGTCTTAGATTCATTGCTCAGTTATCAGTTAGGAGGCTGTATTACTGGTAAGGGTACAGCTGGCTCGCCGTCACCTCCCAAGGGACGGCGTGCTGTCTCCTTGGGCCCCATAGCTGGCAATACCGTTCGGTTAAGGAAAATTTTTGGTTGAGGGAGGGGGGGCAGTTCGGGTAGAGTTGCTGTTCAAGAAGAGAAGAGACTCTCCTAAATGGCATTAATTACGAAATACATTGCCTAGCCTGGTGTAAGCAAGTAATGGAGTTACTGAACCAAACAATTGAAAATTAGTAGCAATGTTTAACTTAAGTTTTCCTCGCATCTACACGCTGTTTGGTAGAATATCTGGGTCGTTTAATCTGATTTTCCCCATCTTTGAGCCAATCAACAGACCTTATTAACCTAGATACATTAGCGCAAGAACTAGCGACAATCCAGCAAACGGGTTCTAAAAGAATCGCCTTGCTGGGTTCTCGTCACGTCCCGATTACGCATCAGAGTCTTATTGAAATGATGACTTATGCCCTAGTTTTATCGGGTAATCGAATCATTACTTCTGGTGCTACAGGGACAAATTCAGCTGCCATCAAGGGAGCAACCCGGGCTGATGCAAATTTGTTGACAGTGATTCTACCCCAAAGCCTGGAACGCCAGCCTTTGGAATCACGCCAGCAACTAGAACAGGTAATGCATCTAGTCGAAAATCCCAGTAATGATAATCTATCTCTTGCTGAAGCTAGTTACTTGTGCAACAAGGAGATTGTCTCCCGTTGCCAGCAACTAATCTGCTTTGCGTTTCACGACAGCCGCACCCTGTTACAAACTTGTCAGGATGCAGAAGAACAAAGAAAAGTAGTGACACTTTTCTACTTTGATTAGTCATTTGTCATTTGTCTTTTGTCATTTGTCTTTGACTGATGACTGATGACTGATGACTGATGACCTATGACTAATAACCAATGACTAATAAGTAATGATAATTTTTTTGTACTCGATCGCTGCTGCTGCCGTTCTAATTTACGTGCCATTTTTGCTAGTAGCTTATGGCCGTGTGCGTATGGGGTATGAAACGTTTTCTACTCCTCGCGCGATGTTTGATAAATTGCCACCTTATGCCCAACGAGCTACTTGGGCGCATCAGAATACCTTTGAAGCGTTTATGGTGTTTGCGGCAGCAGCATTAATGGCTTATGTAACTGGTGTAAATTCTTTTACAGCACAAGTGGCTGCGATCGCCTTTGTGGTAGCCCGTTTGCTATACTCAATTTTTTATATTTTGAATATACCCCTTTTGCGATCGCTGATGTTTGCCATTGGCATCCTTAGCTCTGGCACTCTCTTTTTCTTGAGTATCATCCAAACTAGTAAGTAGTTAATTGCGGAGTGGGAAGATGAGGGAGCAGGGGGAGAAGAAGGAGAACTTGCAACAAGTCTTTCCCCTTGTTCCCAATTCCCAATCCAAAATCTAAAATCTAAAATCCAAAATGTTTTATGGCTTCTACTTTTTCTTTTGACATTGTGAGCGACTTTGACCGACAAGAGTTGGTTAACGCAGTCGATCAAGTTATCCGAGACATCAAAGGTCGTTACGACCTCAAAGACACTGAAACGACCGTCGAGTTAGTCGAAGAAAGCATTAACGTTAGTACTGACAGCGAGTTTACCTTAGATTCTGTACACACCATTCTGCGGGAAAAAGCCGCCAAGCGTAACCTCTCCCAAAAAATCTTTGATTTTGGCAAAGTTGAATCAGCCAGTGGTAATCGCGTGCGTCAAGAAATCAAACTCAAAAAAGGCATAAGTCAAGAAATCGCCAAACAAATCTCCAAATTGATTCGAGACGAATTCAAAAAGGTACAAGCCTCAATCCAAGGGGATGCTGTGCGGGTTTCTGCCAAATCTAAAGATGACTTACAAGTAGTCATGCAACGCTTGAAACAAGAAGACTACCCAGCTGCTTTACAATTTACAAATTATCGTTAACAGATTCGTAATTCGTAGTTAAGAATTCAATTACGAATTACGAATTACGAATTACGAATTATTTTAAGCCCGTCCGCCAATACTTTTTTGAAATGCCGGACGATCAGATAACTGCTTCATATAGTTCAACACCTCTGGGTAGGAACTGAGGTCTAGCTTTAGCAGGATGGGAATGTAATTCAGAATAGACCCCACTGCCACATCAGCAACAGTGAACTCATTACCCAGTAAAAAAGGTTGTTTACTGAAAATTTCATTTAAGGGAGTCAACAAGCGGGACATTTCCCGCTCCCGATTTTCCTCTCCAAAAATCCCTGGGCCAAGGCTAGCATTGGCAAACAATACCCATTGGCAAAATACAGCAAGTTCCTCTGGTGAAAGTGGAGTTTTAGCGTACTTATCGGCAAGATACAATAAAATTGCCCCAGATTCCCAAATTTTAAAATCCCCGTCAACAATTGCTGGAACTTTACCAAATGGGTTAATTGCCAAATATTCAGGTTTGAGGTGTTCACCTGCCTGCATATCAAGTTTGACAAATTCGTAGGGTACTCTTAGTTCCTCTAAATACCAGTGAACAATTGACGCTCGACTACGAGCGCCACCGTAAAGTTTGAGCATAATTAATTACTTTAAAGAACTTTGTGAGTGTGAGAATGTTGTTTAACGTTATCTTCTTTGGTGACAACTCTAGCGGCATTTAATACCCGTTTGCGTTCAATAGAATACTTAAATTCGCTGTAGTTTGTACCTAAGGGAATTAAAGATTTTGCAGATTCACGACGTTTGTAGGTACGAGCTGCTGCAAATGCCCGTGGCACAAATTCTTCGCCAAACTGAGCCGATGGGAAGCCATCTGGCAAGAGTTGTGAATCGCCATCAAGCAGAGATCCCAAAGTTGTGGCATGAGCCAGCTTATAGGACGTAGGAATGCCCTTTAAGAGCGCTTCCAAAGCCGCAGAGGGAATCGGTTCTATAACTTCGATTTGATAAACTTCTCCATCTTCTTTGACGAAGCAGGTTGCCAAGCCGATAACAATGTAATCATCGGTTGCTAAATCAGGGGCATTGGGATAGGAAATTGCGGTTGTCATCGGAAAACTTCTCAAAATTTAAAAATTGGATTTAGGGAATGGGGCATTGGGCATTAATTATTCTCCCCTTGCTTCCTCATCCCCTCTTTAATGAACTTTGGGGGTTTAAGTCCCCTGTCTCTACAGGCAGCACGTTTTGATGCCTCAATCTAAATCCCCCGAAGTTTTGTGGACGGAAACCGTCCCCACAAACTTCTCTTCGTCACAAAACGTAATTGCGAATTGCGAATTGCGAATTGCGAATTGCGAATTGGTTTAATGAACGGCTTGTTGGCATTCTACCAATTTGCCGCTCTTACTACTTGACTAGCCTTTGAGATTGACATCTGCTATTTCTGGAATTCACCCTGGGGATGAAGTATTCATGATTAGGTTTGAGGATTAATTGTTTATCTAGGGCGTAGATTTATGTTGTGCGGCTAGGTTAAGTTCTCTCTTGAGATAGCTTTCATGTAACCCTAAATACTTTAAAAATAAACATAGTAGTAAAACCACTAAGTAAGTGGGCGCAAATAATCATCACTGGTTCGTAGTTGCGCTTTAGCGCTAAAGCGCAACTACGAGCCAAATACAGAGATTTTACTTTTCGTTATATAGTTTGGTTTTATCTTGTCTACCTACTTAGCAGACAAAAACTAAATTTTGATTCCACTAAGCACGGATTTATTATAGGTAAATATGAATATTCACTCATTTTTAGCTGATGGTGACCAGCAAAGTAGCAAATGTAAAATTGTTTTAAATATTACACTTGAAGCCCAAGCCGAGAGGAAAAATGACACTGGTAAATCTGTTTTAGGCGATCGCTCCTTACGCTCTTGTGCTTTGAGGTCGGCTCAACAAGGAGATTATACCGAAGCGATCGCACTTTTGGGGCAACTAATTTCCCGCCATCCCGACAATGCCATTGATTACAACAACCGGGGGCTAATTTATTTCCAAAGTGGTGAAAGGCAAAAAGCGCTTTGTGACTATAATACCGCCCTCAAACTTAATCCCTATTTAGCTAGTGCTTATAATAATCGGGCAAATTACTACGCGGCTTGTAAAGAATTAGCAGCAGCACTTGCGGATTACGATCAAGCGATTGATTTGAACCCTTGCCATGTCCGGGCATGGATTAACCGAGGCATTACCTGGCGTGATTTGGGGCAATATGAGGTGGCAATAGAGAATTTTGAGGTAGCACTGCTTTTTGGTCAACTAGAAGGTCATATCTGGGCTGAACGCGGCAGGACTTACCATCTTTGGGGTGACTGGAATTGTGCGATCGCTGATTATCGTCGCGCCCTCACTCAACTGCCCTCTATCGACAACAGTAAGGATATTACTGGTTATCGCTTGCGTTTACAACTCGAAAATTGGCTAAACGAGTTGCTATTTGCATCAGCGTCCTAATTGGTAGATTAGTTCTTCTGGGGGATTCAAAATTCAAAATAAATTATTAAATTTTGAATGAGATTTTAGTGACGCTGTATCGCTAATGACTAATAGATGATAGCTACATAGCTATTCAAAAATTAGCTATTAACCATTATTTATTAGCAATAATATAAATTAACACCCGGTTTATACGTAGCCTGAATCACAAGAAACTTAAATAATCCGAAATTCGCTATTTATCTTAGGGTGATGACTCTGTTTGTTCATCTTCTTTGCGATCGCGATTCATCAACACGACCCGACGCTGGCTAGGATCAAATCGGTATCCTTGTTCTTGCATAATACTTTTAGTTTCCTGAGGATCGAAGTTACGGCTAAATTGCACCTGCAAACCATCGACATGTCCTTCCATCTGCTTGACTTCAGTACTAATTTCGCGCAACTTTTGTTGCTGTGACCAATGATAAGGCAAAAGTTGTGATAAGGCTGATGCTGCAACGGCTGTAATCACAAGATTAACTGTTATTTTGGCTGTACTTTCCAATGCCATCACCTGGTAAGAACGCTGGCGAAGATGCCGTTTTGGTCGAGGAATGACCCGGCGTTTTTGTATAGGTTGTAACGGTGGTCTGGAGGGTTGAATCGCGTTCATAATGCTAAAAAATAACCTCGCTGAGTGAAGGGAAGCACTGTAAAAGCTCTCTAGCGCTAATTACTGCTGATTTAGCTGTCATATTACTTCATTTTTTTGAAATAGCTACAAGTGTTGTACCAGTTAAAAAATAACCTGGCTTACGTAAGTGCCAGTTTCCTAGATACTTGTGGCTTTATGCCACAAGTATCTAGAAATTGCACCCCGTACTGCCAGGATTATTAGCTTTTTAACTGTGTCACATCGTAGGCTTATTTGTAAAGTTCTGTGGCTAATCGCCAAGCTAGAACTCCTGGAATCAGCGCCACAACTAGAGCGATGTAGACTTGAGTATCTGAGATGGAAGATATCTGAGCGATGTACAGAGTATGTAAGATAGGCATGGCTGAAAACCTCCTAACCTGAATAGATTTTGAACAGTTCGTTTACTACTTTTCCTTGTTTTGCCAAGATTGGGGAATATCTTGTTACAAGATGCAACAAAAGCAGTCATTAATCAGTAGTACTTAGTGATTATTTATTAAAAAAATTCATAAAACTATGGATTTGTATTTGGGTATCGACTTTGGCACCTCTGGCGCACGCGCTATGGTGATTGATCGGGAAGCTAGCATCCAAGCACAGGTGCAATATCCCTTCCAGGACTCAGCAGCCGCCGTTACGCCAAAAATTTGGCAAGAGGCTTTGTTTGTGCTGTTGGAACAAATACCTAAGCAATTGCGGCGAGAAATTAAAGCGATCGCAATTAATGGTACCTCTTCCACCGTCTTACTAGTCGATGCTGCTGGCAATCCAACAGATGCACCCCTGTTGTACAACGATACGCGAGGATCATTGGTGCTAGAGCATTTGAGGAGTATTGCACCCCCCAATCATACCGTGTTGAGTGCCACCTCCAGCCTAGCCAAACTTTTGTGGATGAGGCAGCAACCCGCTTTTAGTGAAGCTAGATATTTCCTGCATCAAGCAGATTGGCTGGCGTTTCTCTTACATGGACAGTTGGGGATTAGCGATTACCATAATGCTTTAAAGCTGGGTTATGACGTAGAAGAGTTGAAATACCCAGAATGGCTAGAATTGCTGCAAATACCGATTCAGCTACCCAAAGTTTTAACTCCTGGAACTCCGATTGCCGAATTGCGTCCTGAAATTGCGGATAAGTTCGGTTTACGCCGTGATTGTCTCTTATGTGCAGGTACAACTGATAGTATTGCCGCTTTTCTCGCCAGTGGGGCAAAATTACCTGGTGAAGCCGTGACTTCCCTTGGTTCAACGTTGGTACTAAAGTTGTTAAGTCGTACCCGACAAGAAGATGCCAGATATGGAATTTACAGCCATCGGTTGGGTGATTTGTGGCTGACTGGCGGTGCTTCTAATACTGGAGGTGCAGTACTAAAGCAATTTTTCACAAATGCTGAGTTAGAAAGCCTTAGCTGTAAGATTGATGCTTCAATTGCCAGCGAGTTAGATTATTATCCGTTGTTGAAGGCAGGCGATCGCTTTCCGATTAACGATCCCAATTTACCGCCACGATTGTCACCACGCCCAAATAATCCAGTGGAATTTTTGCATGGATTGTTAGAAAGCATTGCCCGCATAGAAGCGCGAGGGTATGAATTATTACAGCATAAAGGCGCAGACAAATTGAGCCGTGTTTATACTGCTGGTGGTGGTGCGGCGAATGAAACTTGGACTGGAATTAGGGCGCGTTATTTGCAGGTTCCTGTAGTAGCCTCAGTCTACACAGAAGCAGCTTACGGGACGGCGCTGTTGGCAATGGGGAAACAGGGGTAATTGTACAACTATCTTTTCGTAGATATTTTGTAAATCAGTATCTATCCTAGTGACAATCTAGATATCTCGGCCGATACTGTGATTATTAGATACCGGACTATAGATTCCAGGTTCACGATCTGGGCAGCTATTCGGGGATGGGTGCTTCGCAGCAAGCGAATGTCATCTGTCCCCTTTATTAATTATTGGTGTGAATTCTAAGGGAATGTTTTAAAAGTGGTTGGCTGTAATTTTAGGCACTGGTTGATCCCCCCTAACCCCCCTTAAAAAGCAGGGCTGTTTCATTCCATTTCAAACAGGATTTGTCAAGATGGTTAGCGAGAAAAATTGTAAGTGAGGGTGACGATGAGATGAACTTTTAAGCACTTAAACAACAGTAAAATTGTTCATTTTATCGGCACGTTAGTAACAAAATAATCAATTTTTAATCGCTAGAAACCTTGATTTTTCTAGCTATTTAGGGAATGAAACAGCCCTGCCCTTAAAAAGGGGGCAACCAGAATCAAAATCCCCCAATTTAGCAGGGGATTTAGGGGGATCTAATACGTTTTGCTACTGACTAGAGGACTTTTAAAATATTCTCTCAGGCGATAGGCTTGGGTTAAGGCTAATAACTAACTCTTTATTTTTTAACGAACCGCAGAGGCGCAGAGGACACAGAGAGAAGAAATGCTTAACTCAAGTGTATTGAGTTCTGAGGGGATTAGGAGAAAAGAAAAAGGTTTTTTAAGAAGGTTTGGCCTGCGCGATCAAGATTATCATCTAGGGAAAAGGTGAGGCTGCGGACTCGGATTTGATCGCTTTTAATATCTAGTGGCTGTGTCAAGTCTTTGGGGTATATCAAAAAGGCTTGCTTGCATTTTGTTGTGTTGGCGTAGCTGATCATTTGATGAATATCTGTATATCCTGCCTGTTCAGGGGCTTTATACTTTGTATCCAAAACTATTAATAAATAAAATGCTAGCGTACAAACACGTAAAGATATGATATGTGGTTGCTTAGTAGTTAAAGGCGGGCAAGATGCCCACCCTACAAGATTGAATAATTTATTTGTTAGAAGTCCTTTACTGTAGATGCAGGTTTTACTAGGTGTATTAAGGCGATCGCCACTAACTTCACTGGGCATATTAAACGATCGCAGTCATAGTAAAATAAAGCAAAATTGTAGGTTAAAAGTAACCGGATGCTGCGGCGCTACAGTGTAAAAGCTAATGACAGCAAGCATAACACGGAGATAAAAAAGTGCAAATTACTAAGCGCAATGGTGAATTAAGAGTAAATGGCAGCTTAATGCGTGTTTATGTAGCGGCTCCCAAAGCAGCCGGCAAATACCCTGGTATTATCTTCTACAGTGATATTTATCAGTTAGGTGATGCAATGATTCGTCTAGCTAACTATTTAGCAGGATACGGCTATGTAGTAGCAGCGCCAGAAATTTTTCACCGAATAGAACCAGTTGGTTTAGTAATTGAGCCAGACGATATCGGGAGGATGCGGGGTAATGACGATGCGCGTCAAACCTCCGTAGCTGATTATGATGCTGATTGCCTTGCTGCGATTGAATTTCTGAAAACAGAGAGTGCAGTTTCTCCAAATCAAATAGGCACTCTCGGCTTTTGTATTGGTGGACATTTAGCTTTTCGCGCCGCATTTCAAAGCGAAATTCGGGCTTGTGTCTGCTGTTACCCGACTGGTATTCCTAGTGGTAAACTGGGTAAAGAGGTAGCTGATACAATCGGGCGGGTAAGTCAAATCAAAGGCGAAATGCTAATGGTATTCGGTACTCTTGATCCTCATATACCAGATAGCGATCGCCAAACCATAATAAAAGCAATTGAGAACGCTAACATACCTCACCAAGTTTTATTATATGAAGCAGAACATACATTCATGCGCGACGACGGTTATCGTTATGATTCTAGTGCTACCACTGCTGCATGGTCTGAAATAGTAACTTTCTTAGGGCGCATATTTGCAGATTCAAAACTTCTATTCTGGAAGCATCCGAATGAGTGCTTAAATATTTTCCCTCACCCCCAGCCCCTCTCCCACCTGAAGGGAGAGGGGAGACATAATTCTAGTTCCCCGAATCCCATATGAAGGGAGAAGGGGTTAGGGGATGAGGGCAAACACAAAGTTTTTGCACCTGACGGGATGCTCCCTCTATTCTTGCTTTTTTGTCGTCAATTTCGAGTTGTCTGCAATGCTAATAAAGCAGCACCATAAGCAGATTCATCCCTCGGAAAAATCACCTTTACATTAGGAAACTTCTTAGCAATTGATGCTGCAAATCTTTCATGGATCTTGCATCTACCGCGCCATACACTTCCCGTTGTGACTACTTCTAAAATTGAGTCGGCAGTAAAAATTGCGTCAATTACTGTAGATGTAGCTTTCACTAATTCTTTTACAGCATCATCAATTATGATATTCGCTATTATATCACCTGACGCGGCGGCAAAATCTACAACTGGTGCTAAAGCCGCTATCTGTTTAATTCCCCATCTTCGTCGATATATTACTTCTATTAAATCTTCGATACTTTCCAAATCAAGATGCTGTTTGAAACCCTCTAGCAAACTCGTTGATATTTCTCGCCCATCATCAGATTTTAATGCTGCGTTCATGCGTGCGATCGCAATTTTATAAGCACTACCTTCATCTCCTAGAATATATCCCCAGCCGCCGACTCGCTTAGTATGTCCTGCATGATTTCGGCCAAAAACTATCGAACCAGTACCGGCTGCAACCACAATTCCTACAGTTTGACCAATTCCACCAACTAAAGCAATTAAAGCATCGTTACAAATTACAATATTTGCTGGCTGTAATCCCCAACGAATAGGCAATTTGTTATTCTGTAACTCCTTAACTAAACCTTTTACTACTTCGATATCTGCTGCACGACCTACACCTGCTAAACCCAGACATATCGCGTCAATCTTCAGAGTATTTGTAATCATTGCTGCATCAACCGCATTATGAATTGCAGATTGAATAGATTGTAAAGTTGCTTCGATACCTATACTCTGATAGTTAGATGGCCCTGCTTCACCGCGGACTAGCACTTGACACAAATCATCCATCAAAACACAAACAGTTTTGCTACCGCCGCCATCTATCCCCAAAACATAACTCATATAGCAGCCCTAACTCATTTCTCAAAATCTCTATTTCTTATCTGTCTGTGTTCTCTGCGCCTAATAAGGTTCGATTAGAAACCTATTTTTCACAACTTATGTAGAATTGCTATAAATTGCAATAAAAAATTGACAAAAACTCTATAACCCTAACCTCTCACCGATGGAGTATGCCGGAGGTGAAATAGAGGTGTCCAAGGGGAAGTTGTTTGGTGTTTCATGGGTTTGGGGAACGAACCGCAGAGGCGCAGAGGGCGCAGAGAGAGATTAAGAGAGGATAATGCGTTTGATGCCGTCTTTCAGGAGGGAGACGTTAAAGTTGATGAGAAGGGCTAAGGGGTAATTAGTCATTTTAAGGTATGAGAGGACTTGAGCTTCGTGGATTGGGGCTAAATTTTGGACAGCTTTCAATTCCACAATTAGACAATTGGCAACCAGAAAATCTAATCTACCCTTGCCTACTTCATGTCCTTTGTAATTAACTGTTACCGACTTCTGAACCAGATGAGGTATCCCGCACCTGAAAAATTCTATAATTAGCGCCTCCTTATACACCTCCTCCAAAAACCCTGGCCCCAACACCCTATGTACCTCAATCGCCGCCCCAATCACCTTACCTGTAAGCTGATTCATCTCCTCTCCTAACTCTCTTCCCTCCGCGTTCTCTGCGCCTCTGCGGTTCGTTTCCATCAATCCCTCTCCAACCCTATGGCAAAATTTATTAAAGTCCTTCCTTAGTTTTCCCGCATGACCGCAACCATCCCCAATCTCCCCAGCCTCTACGACCCCTTTTCCACCGAAGCCAAATGGCAAAAATTCTGGGAAGACAACCAAATTTACAAAGCTGACCCTAACAAAGGCGGTGAACCCTACTGCATCGTCATTCCCCCACCGAATGTCACCGGCAGCTTACACATGGGTCACGCCTTTGAAAGCGCTTTAATTGATACCCTCGTGCGCTACCACCGGATGCAGGGACGCAATACCCTATGGCTACCCGGAACTGACCACGCCAGCATTGCTGTGCATAGTATGCTGGAAAAGCAACTCAAAACGGAGGGTAAGACTCGCTACGAATTGGGGCGCGAAAAATTCTTAGAACGCGCTTGGCAATGGAAGGCGGAGTCTGAAGGAACGATTCTTAATCAGCTACGACGCTTGGGTGTCTCGGTGGACTGGTCACGGGAAAGATTTACCCTGGATGAGGGTTTATCTAAAGCTGTTGTCGAGGCATTTACTCGCCTCTACGAGGAAGGCTTAATTTATCGTGGTGAATATTTAGTTAACTGGTGTCCAGCTTCCCAGTCGGCGGTGTCTGATGTGGAAGTGGAAAATCAAGAGGTGAATGGGAATCTCTGGCATTTCCGCTATCCGCTTACAGATGGTTCTGGTTTTGTAGAGGTGGCGACAACTCGACCAGAAACGATGCTGGGTGATACGGCTGTAGCAGTTAATCCCAATGACGATCGCTACAAACATCTCATTGGCAAAACTCTAACTCTGCCCATTCTACAACGAGAAATTCCGATCATTGGCGATGATTTTGTTGATCCCACTTTCGGCACAGGTTGCGTGAAAGTAACTCCCGCCCATGACCTCAACGATTTTGAAATGGGTAAGCGTCACAATCTGCCGTTGATTAACATTATGAATAAAGACGGCACTCTCAACGCCAATGCCGGGGAGTTTCAAGGACAAGACCGCTTTGTTGCCAGAAAAAATGTGGTTTCTCGCTTAGAAGCAGATGGCTTTTTGGTGAAGATTGAAGATTATAAACATACCGTTCCCTACAGCGATCGCGGTAAAGTACCTATTGAACCTCTCCTCTCAACTCAGTGGTTTGTCAAAATTCGCCCCCTAGCTGATAACACTCTCGAATTCCTCGACCAGCAAACTTCCCCAGAGTTTGTCCCCCAACGCTGGACTAAGGTCTATCGTGATTGGTTAGTAAAACTCAAAGATTGGTGTATCTCTCGCCAATTATGGTGGGGACACCAAATCCCCGCTTGGTATGCTGTCAGTGAAACGGATGGGCAAATTACCGATAATACGCCCTTTGTAGTGGCGAAATCGGAATCTGAAGCTTGGGAAAAAGCTAAATCACAATTTGGCGAAAATGTCAAGTTAGAACAAGACCCAGATGTGCTAGATACTTGGTTTTCTTCTGGACTCTGGCCATTTTCCACTTTGGGCTGGCCGGAACAAACTCCAGATTTCGCAACTTACTACCCAACTACTACTTTGGTGACAGGCTTTGATATCATCTTTTTCTGGGTAGCCAGAATGACCATGATGGCTGGGCATTTTACGCAGCAAATGCCTTTCCAAACGGTTTACATTCATGGCTTGGTGCTGGATGAAAAAGGCCAGAAGATGTCAAAGAGCAAAGGTAATGGCATTGACCCATTGTTATTAATTGACAAATATGGTACTGATGCGCTGCGGTATACCCTAATTAGAGAAGTGGCTGGCGCTGGTCAAGATATCCGCTTAGAATACGATCGCAAAAAGGATGAATCAGCATCAGTAGAAGCATCGCGCAACTTTGCAAATAAGTTGTGGAATGCTGCCCGGTTTGTGATGATGAATTTGGATGGACAAACGCCGCAACAATTGGGGAATCCAGTCGCTATCGAATTGAGCGATCGCTGGATCATCTCGCGGTATCATCAAGTTGTCAAACAAACTACCAATTACATCGATAATTACGGTTTAGGAGAAGCAGCTAAGGGATTGTATGAGTTTATCTGGGGCGATTTCTGCGATCAATATATTGAACTGGTGAAATCCAGATTGCAAGCAGATGCCGAACCAGTATCGCGGCGCGTAGCACAGCAAACTCTCGGCTACATACTCGAAGGGATTATGAAACTCCTTCATCCCTTCATGCCTCATATTACCGAAGAAATTTGGCAAACTCTCACCCAACAATCAGCAGATTCACCGCAAACTTTACCATTACAAATCTATCCCCAGGTAGATGCAAACTTGATTGATAAAGCTTTGGAAGAACAATTTGAATTACTGATTGCTACTATCCGCACAATTCGGAATTTGCGGGCTGAAGCGGATATTAAACCAGGGGTAAAAGTAATAGCGAATTTGCAAACTGAAAGTGAGAAAGAGCGAGAAATTCTCACTGCTGGACAGTCTTATATTAAAGATTTGGCGAAGGTTGAGACTTTAACTATTACTGACAAAGAAAAAAGCCAAACTGTTGCAGTTAAAAAACCTCAGAGGGGTTTGAAGACAATTGGCTTAATTATCGTGGCCATTGTCTTTGGTAGATTGGGTTTAGCTGCGGGAAATGCCATTGATGACATTCCCATCTTGGGAACTTTCTTTGAACTAGTTGGTTTCGGTTACACAGCGTGGTTTGTTAGCCAAAATTTACTCACTCCTCAAGCAAGACTTAGGTTATGGAGCCGATTTTTCCCGCAGAAAGAATTAGAACAACCACAAGAATCAGAAAATGCGATCGCAGGTGTAATTGGTACAATACAAGTGCTAATTCCTCTAAGCGGTGTGGTAGATATTGAAGCTGTGCGTGCCAAGCTAGAAAAAAGCTTGAGTAAAGCTGAAGCCGAAGTTCAATCCCTGAGTACCAGATTAAACAATCCTGGTTTTGTAGATAGAGCTAGGGCTGATGTGGTACAGGGAGCGCGGGATGCCTTAGCAGAAGCACAAAAGCAAGCTGAAATTTTGCGCGATCGGCTCAAGGGATTGTCGTAGCGATCGCCTGCGTGGCTTAGGATAACTGTAATGGGTAATAGGAGTATCAATAATTCCCAATTACCCATTATCAATTAAGAAAATATCAATTTTGGCATTTATTATTTTATATTAATTTTTTTTAATTTTTAATTTTGAATTGGAGCAAAGCGACCCTCATGCTATATCTAGCCCAGGTGCGTAAAAACGATTTTTTAGAGCAGCACCAGTTACGCTTATTGGCGCGTCAAGAAGCTGATAACTTGTGGGCGATAATTCCAGAAGAGGCTTTCATTTTGCTAGGAAAGGGAAAGATTATGAGTGAGAACTTGCTTGTTTTGGTGGAACTTTCCCCTACAGGCGACATTGAAAGACTAGAAGAAGCCACCAACTGGGTACTCCATTTGGTACAAAGCTACCTCACTATAGGCATTACCCCAGAATTTTTGCAGCACGAAGCCGAGCGAGCAGAACATTGGCGACAATCCCTGACGTTGCAAAACCAAGATTTAGCGCGGCGTTCCTTAGAATTGGAAGCTCGTCGTGAACAAATTCAAGCCTTAGAAGAAAGCCTCAAACGCGAAAAAAATGGTTATCCCCAAGAGGAAAGTTAAAAGTTTGTAATTCTATTGCCCATAGGGCTATTTCATTCTATACATAAACTGCCCAGAACTAAAGTTCCTGGCTCTTAGCTAAAGTCCATTAAAACGGACTAGAACATGAGTCTCAGTCATCAAAAGATGAATGAGTGCTATAAGAGAGGTGAATTCATTCTGAGGCGGGCTAAGTAAGTCGGCGCAAATAATCATCACTGGTTTGTAGTTGCGCTTTAGCGCATCTTTATCCGGATGCGCTAAAGCGCAACTACGAGCCAAATACAGAGATTTTACTTTTCGTTACATAGTTTGGTTTTTTCTCGCCGACCTACTTAAATGAGAATGAAATAGCCCTGGTATTGCCTACCGAATTTTAGGTTTTAAATCAATCTAAAATCTAAAATCCAAAATTGTATGACAAAGCCACAACATGCTCAAGTGTATATTTATTAACCTAAAAGTACCCAAAAAAGCATTTTTTTGGTGTGCAATTTTAAGTGTACGACGGAGGTAAGATGAAACAACAAGAGGATGGCGTAACAGTATGGTTTACTGGTCTAAGTGGTGCAGGTAAAACTACTATCTGTAAATTCGTAGAGAAGGAACTGCGGATACAGGGATACAGAGTTGAAGTTCTCGATGGCGATGCGGTACGTCAAAATCTATGCAAAGGATTGGGTTTCAGTAAAGAGGATCGAGAAGAAAATATTCGGCGCATTGGCTTTGTGGCTCATCTTCTTACCAGAAATAATGTAATTGTATTGGTTTCGGCCATTTCACCATACCGCGAAATTCGGGAAGAAGTGCGCCAAAGTATTTCATCTTTCATTGAAGTTTACGTCAATGCATCATTAGAAGTTTGTGAACAGCGAGACGTAAAAGGGTTATATAAAAAAGCAAGAGCCGGGGAGATTAAGCACTTCACTGGTATTGATGATCCTTATGAAATACCACTCCATCCAGAAGTCGAATGCAAAACGAATCAAGAAAGCATTGCTCAAAGTGCAACCAAGGTCTTAGAAAAGCTGGAAGAGTTGGGTTATATAGCAATACGCTTGGGTTAAAATAATTCGTAATTCGTAATTCGTAATTCGTAATTTGTAATTCGTAATTCGTAATTCGTAATTCGTAATTCGTAATTCGTAATTCGTAATAGAGTCTCCGGCACGCTGCGCGGTTTTCATGGGCTAAAGGGCTGTACGTAAATTTTGTTTTGTAATGAAGAGTGCTGTTGTGGGGACGGTTTCCGACTCGCATTACAACGTGCGATTTAACCCCAATCGCATTACTTACCGGTTTTAGAACCTATGCAACTTAAACCCACGGAACTTGTTAAGGGATTTCCAAGAAATAAATTATGCAAAGAAACGAACCACAGAGGCAAGGCAGCGCGGTCTTGGGGGTTTCCCCCATGAGCGACTGCCGCGCAGAGAACACAGAGGAATAAGGAGGAGAGGGTTTTTTGGGTATTTTTTTATTTGTCAGCCCCTTAAGCATAATTGTGGGTTAGGTTGAGGAACAAAACCCAACAATCTTACGGCTTTGTTGGGTAACACTTAAGTTAAACCCAACCTACAAATCTTCAAAACCTACGCAGTATTGACTGCTGAACCAAAAGGGTGGATAAGGCAGCCTTTTCGAGTCTGCGTTTGCACAGTGTCTCATGGAGAATGTCAAGATTGCAAAATTCAAAATTCTACATTCTTCTTCAACTCATCAATTTTACTAAGATGCCAATAATTGCCGAATTAACCTGGCTACAGCCTTTTGCGTAAAGCGGTTGGCAATTTGTTGACCCAAACGTTGCACATCTGAATTTACCAATAACTGGGCAATTTGAGGTACAAATTGCGCTGGATCAAAGCCCCGTGTTTCCTGGAGAATACCTAATATACGTTTGATATGCTCCAAGGTTTGTTGTTGCTCAACTGTCGCCGCCGGAGTTTCATTAACTGCTGTCAACCCAACGCGTTTCCGCAGCAAATAGGTGAAGTTATGCAAAACATTTTTACCTAAAGCATCGAGTCCGTTAACAGATTCATCTACTAGCTTGTCACGAATAAAAGCACCGCGTTCAGATGCTAGAAATTCTATCCCCTGATTCAGCACTAAATTAAAGTCGTAGTCTTGACTATTCCGCGCATTTTTTAACAAGTTTTCTAAACGGTTCCAGCGAAATCTGCCATCTTTAAATAGCAAATCTTGCAATGATGCTCTTAATTGCGGTGCTGGATCTGTTAACAAGCGTTTAGAAACGTAAGGATAAGCTTCGCTGAGAACTTTAAAGTTGGGATCTATATATATTGCAATCCCTTCAAGTGTCACAAGGGAGCGAATAATTAAGGCGTAGTAGGGTGGTACGCGGAAAGGATACTCATACATCAAAGCCGATAGTTCATCAGTGATGCTTTTTATGTTAAGTTCGGCAACGCTGGCTCCTTGGGCATCAGCAAAGACTCTGGCAAAAGCTGGGATAATTGGTGTTAAATCGGTTTCTGGTGATAAGAAATCTAATTTAACGTAGTCTTTTGCTAATCCTTCAAAGTCGCGGTTGACGACGTGGACGATCGCTTCAATCAAACCATAACGCTGTGCTGGCTTAATCTCGCTCATCATCCCAAAGTCGAGATAAGCCAATTTTCCATCTGGTGTTGCTAACAAATTACCAGGGTGGGGATCGGCGTGGAAAAATCCATGTTCTAGCAGTTGGCGCAAAGAACACTGCACACCCACTTCAATTAGATAACGAGCATCTATACCTTGGGCGCTAATTTCTTCTGTCTGGGTTAATTTGGTGCCGTTAATCCACTCCATCGTCAAGACGCGACGATTGGTGTATTCCCAGTAAATTTTCGGTACATATACGTCTTTTATATGACCGTATAACTCGAAAAATCGTTCAGCATTTTCGCCTTCATGGATGTAATCCATCTCTTCAAAAATGCGATCGCCTAATTCATCGAGAATCCCAACTAAATCACTTCTTACCCGTTTGACTTTTTTCTGCACCCAAGCGGCGAGGTTACGCAAGATATACAAGTCAATGGTAATCCCCTCTCTTAAGTCGGGGCGTTGAACTTTAACAGCGACTTCTTCACCAGTTTTTAGCTTACCTTTATACACTTGTCCCAATGAAGCCGCAGCAATTGGCTGGGCCGAGAGTTCAGCGTAAACCTCTTCTGGTGGAGCGCCTAGTTCTTCTTTGATAAACTGGTAAGCAATTTCGTTGGGAAAAGGCGGTAATTGGTCTTGTAGTTTAGTTAATTCTTCTAGGTATACGGGAGGAACCAGATCGGGTCTAGTGGATAAAGCTTGTCCAATTTTGATGTAAGCAGGCCCCAATTTAGTCAGCAATACTCGTAATTGAGTAGCTCGGCGGCGATCGTTTTTGACGACAATTCCCCGTTTATTATCCGACCACAATCCAAAAACAAAGGATATAGTCGGCCCCAACACAGCGAAAATCCGCCGTAGAACTTGCACTTTTCTGTTTTGGTAATGCGCCGCTATACCTACAGGATCGTAAAGCGTCTCAGGTTGGGCTGTTGTCCTCACCTTTTGGGCTGCTAAGAGCCTTGGCGATGTCTGCGACGGGCTATGCCTACGCACAACTAAGCTTGGTGTACCATCTTCTGGCACTACATCAATAACGTCCAGTTCGCCTCGGCGATTTGTGCCATTGCGACTGTCCTCCTGAATCGGTTGGGAACTAGGGGGAAGTGTCTTAACAATCATGAAGAAGGCCACCAGTCATAACGATCACATTAAGTATTGTAACAATATGTTGAAGGATTGGGAGTGGGGAGTGGGGAGTTAGGAGTTAGGAGTTAGGAGTTTGGAGTTTGGAGTTAGGAGTTAGGAGTTAGGAGTTAGGAGTTAGGAGTTAGGAGTTTGGAGTTTGGAGTTAGGAGTTAGGAGTTAGGAGTTAGGAGTTAGGAGTTAGGAGTTTGGAGTTTGGAGTTTTTAACCAATTTTGGGGGTTTAAGTCCCCTGTTTCTACAAGCAGCGTGTTTTGATGCCTAAATCTAAATCCCCGTCACAAAACTTAATTGCGAATTGCGAATTGCGAATTGCGAATTGCGAATTGCTTTAATCTCCCTCATCCCCACTGTCTGCTACACTTAGATGGGCATACTAGTTCAATAGTAGTAGGTATTGCTAGTTGCTGAAATATCATACTTATTGTCTTGTAAGTTGGAAGTATTTGGCATCTTCCCTCATGGAGAATTTGGCCTGATGTTGCTTTGCCTGCGAATTGAAAACTTTGCCCTAATTGATCAATTGGAATTGGAATTTGGCGCGGGACTAAATGTGTTAACAGGTGAAACCGGCGCTGGAAAATCGATTATCTTGGATGCCATTGATGCCGCTTTGGGTGGTAAAGTCTCTAGTCGAGTCATTCGCACGGGGACAAGTCGGGCAATGGTAGAAGCTACTTTTACCTCAAACGCCCCCCTAGCGGCTTGGTTAACCGAACAAGAAATAGATTTGCTTGATGAAAATTCCGTAGTCATTAGCCGAGAAATCACAGCTACTGCTAGTAATATCCGCAGTCGATCGCGGGTAAATGGCGTGTTGGTAAATCGGCAGATTATGGGCGGAATGCGCGATCGCTTGGTGGAAATCACAGCCCAAGGTCAAACTGTACAAGTGGGACAATCTGCCCAAGTCCGCGATTGGTTAGATTTATATGGGGGTGACTCTCTGATGCAGCAGCGTCATAAAGTCGCTACGAATTTTAGTATTTACCAACAGGCGCATTTAGCACTTGAAAAACGCCGGACATCAGAACGGGAACGGTTGCAACAACTCGACTTGCTCACTTATCAAGTGCAAGAATTGGGAGCAGCTAATCTTTGCGAAGCTAATGAATTGGAACAGTTGGCACAAGAACAAGAACGCCTAAATCATGTAGTCGATTTGCAACAAATGAGCTACAAGGTTTATCAAGCTTTGTATCAAAACGATCATGAAACTCCCGCCGCAGGTGATTTATTGGGAGACAGTGAGGCGATATTAAATGACATGGTGGAATATGATACCCAACTACAACACTTGTTGGAATTGGTCAGGGACGCGCAAGCTGCGGTAATGGAAGTGGGAAGGCAGATTAATGCTTATGGGGATGGCTTGGAAGCCGATCCGCACCGGTTGGAAGAGGTAGAAGAACGAATTCAGGAATTAAAGCAAATTTGCCGCAAGTATGGGCCGACACTAAAAGAAGCGATCGCTTATTACCAACGTATCCAAGAAGAATTAGCCCAACTTAACGACAGCGAACAATCTATCGAAAGTTTAGAACAGCAAGAAAAGGCGTGTTTTGAGAAACTTACCCAAACAAGTAATCAGTTAACTCAATTGCGGAGTAAGGCGGCTGCTAATTTAGAATCACGTTTGATAGCTGAACTCAAGCCCCTAGCGATGGAAAAGGTAAAGTTTCTGGTTGAGATAGTTCCTGCTCTCCCAACTGCTATGGGAGCAGATAAAATTACCTTTATGTTTAGTTCCAACCCTGGAGAACCCCTGCAACCTTTAACGGAAGTTGCTTCTGGCGGGGAAATGAGCCGCTTTTTATTGGCGCTGAAAGCTTGTTTTTCTCAGGTTGATGTGGCTGGGACAATGGTTTTTGATGAAATTGATGTCGGGGTTTCGGGAAGAGTCGCCCAAGCGATCGCAGAAAAATTACACCAACTCAGTCAACGCAACCAAGTATTATGTGTTACACACCAGCCTTTAGTTGCAGCAATGGCCGATCGGCATTTCCGCGTAGATAAGCAAACTATCAATCAAGGTAAAGGTAATGCCGATCAGCGTACCGTTGTTAGAGTGACTACCTTAGAGAATTTAAATACTCGCCGGGAAGAACTAGCACAGTTAGCTGGTGGTAAATCTGCAAGTGATGCGATCGCATTTGCCGAATCTCTGTTATTACAAGCTGCTAACCATCGTCAAAAAATTAAAAATTAAACATAAATCTACGCTTCTAGTAATGACTGACCAAGATAACCTCCTTCAGCTTTAACCCCAGGTAAAGCGAAGAAATATCCACCACCAATGGGGCGAATATACTCCTCCAAAGGTTCTCCTTTCAAGCGATTTTGTACTGTCACAAACCCCTTCTCTAAATCAGCCTGAAAACAGACAAACAACAAACCCATATCTAACTGTCCAGCTTTGTCAAACCCGCGTGAATAATTGAAGCCACGCCGCAGAATCAAACCCAACTCTGATTTGCGAGGATTAGCAAGGCGGATATGAGCATTTAGGGGGATTTGTTGACCCTTTGAGTCTTGATCGTAATTGGGAATATCTTTCTCGTGGTTCATCCCCAAAGGTGCGCCAGAGTCCTTACTGCGTCCAATAATTGTCTGTTGCTCCTGTAGTGGAGTTCGATCCCAACGTTCGACTAAGTTGCGGATGACGCGCACTACTTGATAGCTTCCCCCTACTGTCCAAGCTGGTTCGTCGGTGTTTGGCTGTACCCAGACAGTCCGATTCATCAACTTTTCATCGCTAGCATCTAGATTTGCTGTGCCATCTTTGAAACCTAGTAGGTTCCGCACCGTGGTTTTGCCAAGCTTTTTATGAGTATTAGGTGGTAGAAACCCCTCTATTTGCCAACGCAAAGTTATCAAGTCAGGCAGATTCTTGATAATATCCCGCAAAGCGTGGATGTTCGCTTCCTCTGTGTTCGCACAAAATTGTAGCAGTATATCCCCATGACACAAATCTGGGTCAAGTTGGTCATTGGGAAAACCTGGCATAGTATCTAACCGCTTGGGTTTCAATTTACCAAGTCCAAAACGGTTATCGAACAGCGAGTCACCCACTGCTAGGGTGATGGTGAGGTTATTGGGAACCACTACAGGCCCAAGAATTCCCGAATCACTGGGTGGAAATTTGGGGTCGCGTAGCTTGGGTGTTCCCCCAGCCATGAGAAACTGAATGCGATCGCTTAGGGTTTGAAACAACCGCAACAAATCCGCTTTGGTTTTAGCAGTTGTGTCAAACGCCACCATCAACGCCGAAGCCGGGACGGGGGTAATAATACCTGCTTGGTGAATACCAAAAAATGGCACAGTTTCTTCAGATGGGTCTTCGCTAGGTTCTGAAAGAGTCCGATAACCCAAACTGGTCAAAGCTGCTACTCCACCGGCTGCTGCCATACCAATGAGCAAATCACGACGGCGGATGTGGGGAGTAATACGTAACCTTGGATGCTCTGAACTAGACATAGTTCACTGTTCACTGATATAGTAGGGGTGCAAAAACGCTGGTTATTCATTCGTTTTTTTGGTCAGAATAACCAACTGAATTCTGTTCAATAAATTAGGGACTTCCAAGAAATAAATTATTCCAATAAACGAACCACAGAGACACAGAGAACGCAGAGAGAAGAAATAGAGAGAGTTTTTGCGTCAGTTTTGGAACATTTTTTTATTTGGAAGTCCCTTAGTTAACGCCTAGAGTCCCGCGTAACTGAGACAAATCTTCAGAAAGAGCAGCGATCGCTGTTTTCATGTCTTTCTTGTCTGTTTCACTCACTTTGTCGTAAGTAGCAAAACCACCATCAGGGGTTTTGTATTTAGCAAGTCCTTGGTTAACTTTGGTGAAATTTGTATCCACACGCGCCAGTAAATCTGGGTTGGCTGTTTGGATGACGGGGCGCAATAACTGCACAATCTTTTGGGAACCATCTACATTAGCGCTGAAGTCCCATAAGTCAGTATGGCTGTAACGGTCTTCTTCTCCAGAAATCTTGGTTTTACCCACTTCTTCAATCAAGTCAGCAGCACCGCCAACCATGTTTTTCGGTTCGATGGTCAGGGTGGCAATGCGCTTTTGTAAATCTACTCCATCTTTCTGTAGCTTTTCGGCAAAGGGTTTCATACCTTTTGTCGTTTTGTCCTGGAATAAAGCTTTCTCTAGGCGATGGTATCCGGTGAATTGTGGGTCAGCCTCTTTTTTAGCAAAGTCATCAGCACGGGAATCCATGCTTTTGTCGAGGTCAGAGAAAAGTTCAGCTATCGGTTCTGTGCGTTCATAGTGAACATGGGCAGAGGCATAACTTTTCTGAGCCTTAGCAAGGTCGCCAGCAATCACGGCATCTGTAAAGGTCTTGTTCTTAGCAACCAGTTGGTCAATTTCTTTGATGATGTAGACTTTATATTCTGCGATCGCACCTACTAATTTACCCTGATCTTTGGTCGTCTTGGCTTGCGAATCTCCAACTCCAGCTTTTACTGTCAGTTTCCCTTTGGGATTGCTGCGTAAACCGCAAGCCATATCATACTCACCTGGTTCTAGATTGGTTTTGAGTTTTTGAACAAAGCCAGGAGCAATATTTTCTTTTTCCTCAACGACTTTCACCCCAGACAAAATTTCCCACTCCAAAGGTTGGCTGCTTTTGTTGGTAAGCACAAAGCTATTTTGTCCAGATGCTACTGTTAGCTGATTGGGTTCGCAACCTTTATCTGTCACAGCCAAAGCAGTTTCCGCAGGATTGCTGCTAGAAGTATCACTGGCTACTTTAGCTTCTGGAGAATTATTCCCGGAAGTCTCGCTTGATTTGTGGGATTCACAAGCAGCTACTGTCAAGGCAATTAGACAGATAACTGTTGAATACTTTAAAACATTTTTCATTGTCGTATTTTCCTAAAAATTATTAATTATTGAAGTAGCTAGTAGTCTGTCCCATTAATTTTGCGGGGCTGCGAGATCCCCTACTTCTTCAAGAAGTCGGGGATCTGAACACCACGAACCTCTGAAAACTTTTGGGACAGACCACTAATAGTCCACGACAATAACTTTGATGGGTGAATAAGTTCGTAGTGCTTAGTCGCTCAGAGGGGTTTTGCCCATGAGCGACTAACGAACCCGTTGAGTAAGGACTTTAGTCTTTGATTTGAGCGCCCAAGCGCTCACTAAAAACCAAGTATTGTTCACTTGGCAGACTACTAAGAATGCCTTGCTGTAGCCTTCTGTCTAAGGTTATCCGCGAAGAAGAACAGCGACATGGTAGGAATTAAATAGCCAAAATAGGCGATCGCCTCGCTCACCGTTGGCGCATCGTTATATCCAAAAAATCCTGCCAAAAGTGAACCGATAAACCCGTTCTTGGGAAGTACCCCGCTAGCATCGAATACCACTGTTTGCAATAAATTCCACACTCCGGCTTCATGGAAAGCTCTCACCCCACTTCCTAAGAGTCCAGCAGCAACCAGAATAATGAAGGCTCCTGTCCATTTAAAAAATCGCCTCAAGTTGATCCGAATACCACCCTGATAGATGCCTACACCAACGGCTAGTGCGGCTGCATATCCAAACAATGCCCCCACGGGAGCTTGAATTCCCAAATTTTGCTGAAACGTAGCCAGCAAAAATACTACTGTTTCCAGACCTTCCCGCAGTACTGCAAAGAATGACATCCCCACCAGTGCTGTACCCCATTTATCCCCCGACTGAATGGCAGTTTCAATTTGAGACTGTAACTCGCCTTTCATCGAACGAGCTGCACGGCGCATCCAGAAAACCATCCAGGTGAGAACCCCAACTGCGACGATGGAAATTACCGCTTCAAATAGTTCTTGTTCTTTTTGCGGAAACTCCTGACTAGTTATTTGCAAAATAATCCCAGCAGCTAGACAAATAAAAGTCGCTAGTGCGATGCCAATCCAGACTGACTTCATCAAATGGGTACGACCAGTTTGCTTAAGATAACTGGCAATTATCCCCACGACAAGTGCAGCTTCAACGCCCTCTCGGAACATGATCAAGAAGGGAAAAAGCATGGATAACCTTATTAACTATAATTACTATTAAATCATCATGAGAATAATAACTTACTTGAGAAGATTTGTATATAAGCGCGAGTTAAAAAATCTCTAAAATCCTGGAAGCTTGAAGGGAGCATCCCCTCAGGTGCAAAAACCTTGATAGCTCTCATCCCGTAACCCCCAATCCCATCATTTGGGATTTGGGGAACTAGAATTATGTCTCCCCTCTCCCATTTTTGGGAGAGGGGCTGAGGGTGAGGGAAAAGATTTAAGCCAAAATTGGGATGCTCCCAGCTTAATCATCCGGCGATTCAAAGAGAGGATGATTTGGAGCCACTGTTACGTTAGCTTCTTGCTCGTTACCAGAGGTGGGGGTCTTAAAATTCTTGAGGAACGCAAGAAGGATTACTGGGTAATGAGCAACCACCATAATTTTAGGACTTACGCATCAAGTACGAAATGTAGGGGCAATTCATGAATTGCTCCTACGAGAAATCAAGGCTTTCAGTACCTTGAAAGCGTAAGTCCTAAATTTTAAGGGTTTTACACCCAGTCGCCAATCCCTAATTCCAAGTATTGAGTCCCTTTTGCGACAGCATTTCTGTCTTTTTACTCATGATGCCCATTTGTCAAGGGCAATTCATACCAATTTAAATGATCTTATCCCGCAAATTTCGGTAGTAAAAGTATCTAAAAATTTGGCATAAGCATCTAAAGATTTAGCACAAGCATCTAAAGATTTTTCATTGTAAAAATAAGTTAATTTTTTTATATTTATTGACATAACCAGCATAAATTGCAGGTTTGTTTGAGTCAGTAAATTTCATAAAAACACCCTGTGATTGAGTAAGAAAAGCTCAAGATTAGCAATTAAAAAAGCTACAAAACAATACCATTTTGGATTTTCGATTTTGGATTGAAAACCACTTAGTGTAGCTAGGTTTTATCTGTCCATCTGCCGCGATCCTTTTTTCAATTGATAAGTAGGTAGACGTAATTAAACATATAATAAACCTCACCCTCAATCCCTCTCCGATGCTTTGGAGAGGGAAGCCGGAGGCAAGGTGAGGTTTTATATTTAATTTGACCCACTTACTTAGAAGCATAATTATGCTTTTTTGAGATTTATTAATCAAGCAAAATTTCTGTCCTACTAGGAGGATTGACTCTAATGGCATCTGATACAAATTCTGTTTTTGGTAATTCCGTTAATGGTGGTGGTCAGGCTAGCAACCTCAGTGATCCTTTCGCACCTGGAGGCGCTTTTGGCATCCCAACGGCTGAAAGCTTCGATTTTGATAAGTATGGAATTCCAAAAGAAGGCAGCTTCGATCCTGCTAAGTATGGAATTCCAAAAGAAGGCAGCTTCGATCCTTCTAAGTATGGAATTCCAAAAGAAGGCAGCTTCGATCCTTCTAAGTATGGAATTCCAAAAGAAGGCAGCTTTAGTTTGGGTAGCTCTAGCATCCCAACGGGTGGCAGCTTCGATTCCGCTAGTTATGGAATTCCCCAAGAAGGCAGCTTCAACTTTACAAAGTATGGAATTCCACAAGGAGGCAATATACCCCCAATTTCTGGTACTGGTAGCGGCGGTTTCCCAATTGCTTAGTGCCAGCATAACTTTAAGGGCGAATTGAAGTTAGGGATTACCAAGAAATAAATTATCCAATCTTGTGGGGTGGGCGACACGATAGCCCACCCCACAATAAATAGTTAGATATTTTATTTATTTGGAACTCCCTTAGAATTTATCCCAAAATTCTGGGTTTATCTACCTTCTAATTAGGCAATGTGCGATCGCTAAATAAAAATCCCACCTCAGCACAATTGGGATGCTCCCGGACAAGGAGACAAGAGGACTTGAGTGTAAACTAGAACTTACAACAAGTCTTTCCCCTTATCCCCAATTCTCAAGAGTCCCCAATGACTAATGACTAATGACTCTTGCCTTTTTTATCGTTATCAAGCCGATGACAATAAGTAGCGCACCAAATGCAAGAAATCCTAGATCCCAAGCTAACTCGTTTGGGCCTGGTTTGACGTGATGGACACCGAGAATTTGATGGTCTATTAAACCTTCAACGAAGTCGAACAACCCAGTACCAATCAATATTGACCCAATAAAGGTCTGTGATGACCAAGGAACATCATCACGCCCTCCGGCACGCCATAGCAACACAAGTCCTACCACAGTGAATACCCAATCTAAGGTATGAAATAACCCATCCCATACCATATTTAAATCTATATTCGCCGTGTTTGTCAGAGGTCGAATGTTACTAAGCATGTGATGCCACTGGAGGATCTGATGCAGTAAAATTCCATCTATAAAGCCTCCAAGACCCACACCAAGAAAAATTCCAGCAGTGATTATTGGTGCGCGTCGGTTGAGGGTTTCACTTTTCGCCTCCATTGTCAACCTCATAGATAGGCTTTTTCACCAAAGTACAACTTTTTTAGGGAAAAAATCTTCTATCTTGAGGCAAGTACGATCGGTGAACTTTATTTAATTAATTTTCAGATTTAATCTGCATACCCGCTTTCACTGGGTCGAAATCTTGGGGAAAATGGGTGCTGCGTTGGCGTAGCCTACCGTAGGTAATCGTAGTCTGCTTTTTCCAGGTTCGCTCCTTTGAGATCGGCTTGGCGAAGATTCGTTGACATCAACAATGCTCCCCTGAGATTAGCATCCTTGAGATTAGCTTGACCCAGATCGGCAAAACTCAAATCAGTTCCCCTCAAATTTGCGCCACTAAGGTTAGCTTCACTCAAGTCAGCATAACTCAAGTCAGAACCTTTCAAGTTAATACCTTGCAAATCAGCATTACCAAGTTCTGCTTTACTAAATTCCCGTTTTCCTGCTGCATAATTCTCTACAAGAGTAGCGGCAGTATTTATAGGCTGTTGAGAATTGGCTTCAGGCATATAAGAGCATCACAGGTTATTACTTTCATAACTAAGGATGAAAATTTTCCTACTTCATCCTTTCTAAATGTAATACATGAGTTCTTTCTGCTTTCGGATTGATCTTCGTTCACAAAGGTCTTGGAGTGTATATTTTTCTAAAACTGAGTTAGCAGCCTGACGTGCTTCTTGCCAAACTTCTTGAATTAGCTCACCTTCTACCGTGTTTGGAGTTGGCTCAGAATCAGAGACAACGATATCTGATCCTTCCATGCAACTAAAAGCATCTAACACTGTAATCTTTCCGGGATCTCGTGCCAGAACATAGCCACCTTTGGCTCCGCGTATACTTTTAATTAAACCTCCACGCCTTAATGTGGCTAAAAGTTGTTCCAAATAGCGGTTCGGTATGTCTTGCAATGCCGCTATCTCTCGAATTTGCAGGGCTTCACCGTTAGGGTAGCAGCTTGCCAACTCTAACAGGGCTAGAAGTGCGTATTCTGATTTGTTAGAGATTACCACAGGCGTAATATTTTAAACTCACACTTAAATATACAAACTATTTGAATTGGTTTCCGTAAGCTACTGTTAAGAAAAACTTTACAATTAACTTATTGTTGACCGGCTAACCCTACTTTAAAGACCTTCTAGGATAAAAGCAATTATATTTTTTTTTGAATTTAATAAATAAAAATGATTGATTATTTATAAAGTCTTCTAAAGTGGAAATTGACTTAAAAGCTGTGTAAGCCGCTATATATTCAAATTTATCGAAAATGGCACAGTTACAGTAAAGGTAGTTCCCGCACCGATCGCACTTTCGACAAAAATTTCACCGCCATGTAAATCTACAGTCTGCTTGACAATAGACATTCCTAATCCCATTCCGGGGATATTGGTTGCATTCCTGGCGCGATGGAAAGGTTGAAAGATGTGTTTAATATCATCCGGGGGAATAGTTCCTAATTGAATAGTCAAATATAAGCAGACACGCTCATATCTTTCAATTAGGCGTTTTAAACGGCAATACTTTACTTACCTCACAGACGCGAGTGATATTCAAGTTGATCCGTCTGGGGTGTGCTACCCCAGAAGATAGCCGCATCCAAAATAATCTCTGCGCCGCGCTGTTGCATCCAACGATCATCACCAGTCGCTTGCCAGTAATTCCAAGCGGCGTAGGGAATATCTGCATTAATATGAATTTAGCGATCGCCGCACCAAATCCGCACATCTTCACCATAAAAATCATTTCCCAATGCCCAACGTGGTGTTAGGGACTTCCAAGAAATAAATTATTCAAATAAACGAACCACTCCAGACACAGAGAAGCCAGCGCGTTGCGGGGGTTCCCCCCGTTGTAGCGACTGGCGCAACACAGAGAGAGGAGAAATAGAGAGAGTTTTTGCGCCAGTTTTGGAACATTTTTTTATTTGGAAGTCCCTTAGTGGCTAAATATGTACATAGGCAGTTGACATTTATAAAAATTTGCTATTTCTTAGAGACAGCACTGGTAAGTTATTCTCAATTTTTACAAACTAGTCATAACCTGAGCCAGTTGATTAGATAAATCAACTACAGAATCCTGGCATTTGTTAAATAAAACGCCAGCTAAAAAATAATAATCGCCAGAATAAAATGCCATCTTGTTTTTTCGGAGTTCTTCTATGTGGTTCTTTACCTTGGGATCGGAGCTATAGTAGCCGAACTGTAAAGGTAACACCATGAAATTTTGAACACAATATCCATTTTGTTTTGCTAGGTTTAGCGTACCTGTTGGATTAGAAAAACTAGATATTAAAACCAACACATTTTCATAACCTAACGACAAAAGATCGTTGGTAACTGTGGCTCCATCTACGCCCCCAAATAAGAGTGGCATATAAATATCATTATCTGGCGCAGGGAGATAGGGCGGATTAGCTACAAGATACTGAGCATCTGGTTGAGAAGAATTAAACAAACATGAATTATGGATTATGTATTTATTAGTGAGATTATATTCATCGATAGTTGAATTTGCGACTTTCCATGCAGAAGTGTTTAACTCAAATCCTTGAATCACACCATCAAACTTGTTTTTCAATAAAGAATTAATTACAGGACTACCATCTCCTGAGCCAAACTCCACAATAGATTCGGAGCTATTGCAATTTCTGAGTACAAAACTGTCTAAGCAATTTGAGTAGAAATTAGATTCTTCAGGACAAAAAAAGATATCTTTCATTGGACTGCACTTCAATGTGTAAGGTATAATCAATGTAAGAGAAGGTTATTTAATACCGTTCTTTAAAGGCAAGAAATAACCGTTTCTTTAGTAAAGAAATTCTCACTAAAGAAATGGGATTGTAGGGAGATTAGCAATAGGATGATTTAGAAATATAAAATTAGAAACGCCAAAAATAATATGCCATTTTTAATTTCTAATTTTTTAGATTTCTTCGATGAGTCAAGCGGAGTGTTTTGCTTCACGTATTGATCGCACAACAGCACTAGCGGCGCGATCGCCCATTAGTTTCTCCTGGTCATACCCAAGCAGTAATTCCCAAGCATCATTGGGATATTGTTCTGCCAAAGGCAAAGCCACATCATCCAACATCCAACGCCCGTGACGCTCATCTTCTCGGATGTGCAGTTCCCAATAACCCATCGCCGCTTCTGAGAGTCCCAATCGTTGCGCCGCCGTCAGATAGTTTTTGTAAGCCGCAGGCCCAGCCACCTCAAAATATGTCAACGCACCACAATAACGGAGGAAATAACGTTTGCGATCGGTGGTCAGAAAGTTATGATTAGCGCAAGCTAGGACTTCCCAAGGTACTAAATCGAAGTATGCTTCTGGTTGAGTGTTCATTCCAAACTCAGCCAGCATTTGAGCAAAAAATGTAGAGTGCTTGCGGGATAAACGACCATTACCGTATTCTTCTAGTAATACTCGCACCAGCGTACACTGCATTTCATTAGCAGCACCACCCAATACGTAGCAAAGACGACTACCTTCAACCAAGCCATCAAAGGAGCCGATCGCTAGCAGGTGACGATACCCAGATTCAGTCATTTCCTCCCGAATGTAGCGGCTATTGTCGGACAAAATGGGATCTAAATCGGTAGATGCACGCTCAATTAAAGCGTGTTTTACATCTAATTGTTGCAGTGCAGCCACATCGATTTCTGCCAGTTCCCACTGTTGCCAAGCAGCTTCAATTTGGTCACGACATGAGTACAAGTAAAGCGATCGCTCATTGCTATAGTGCCGCAAATCGTCATACCAAAACAGCTTTAGCCGATTAATTCGATAAAGTATCCGTTGCAGAAAACGGTGAGCCTGTTCATCAGAGCGATCGTTTTTATAGGCAGCGCAAATTCCCCTTGAGAGTGCCTGTTCAAACTCAGTAGCTATTGCAGGTTTTACATCTAAACGATCCAAATCCTCCATTGCTAGCAGTTCTATAAATTGTTCCTCAGCACGGTCATAGTTGGTAATTGTTCCTTCTTCTATTTGCGTACTCTTTTTTGCAGCCCCAGCGTTAGGAAATATAACTAAATTGCTTTGCATGGAATCTTCGGTAACATTAGAGAAATGAGAGATTATTTTCACCTCTAATACTTAACTTCCCACACGAGTAGCTTTCTCTACCTCTTTCCCTGGTTATAAAGAAAAATTAATTCTATAAGAACAAAGGCATTGGGCATTGGCCAAACAGGGCATTGATTATTAATTCTGCTCCCCCTGCTCCCAGCAAGAACTGCCCCCTCTACGGCACCTTCTGCTGCTCGATCGCCTTACTTGGCGGAATCTCCTCAAGAGGAATCAGGGCTTCGATTACCGACTTCACAATTGGGGCGGCGACAGTAGAACCATAAGCACTTTCTCCTTTTGGTTCATCCACCAGTGCGAACACTACATACCGAGGAGATTCCACTGGCAAAATAGCCACGAAGCTGGTCATTCTAGCACCCTTGATGTAACCACCATTAGGACTAGCTTTTTGGGCTGTACCAGTTTTACCAGCAATGCGATATCCCGGAATTTGTGCCGCCTTCCCGCTACCTTCATTAACAACAGTTTCCATCATTTCCAAAACCTTTTGAGTTGTTGCGGCTGAGAAAATTTGGCGGGGGATGGTGTGAGTAGGTGAATCATGCATTTGCCCTTTACTATCAATCAGCCCCCGAACTACATGGGGTGTGACCAATTTACCGCCATTGGCTAAAGCGCCGTGCATTTGTACCAACTGTATGGGTGTCATGGAAAAGCCTTGTCCAAAGGAAGTAGTAGCTGCTTCAATTGGCGAAGCGATAAATTCTTCTTGACTTTTGAGCCGCCCACCAACTTCAAAAGGTAAATCTGTATCAACTTTTTGTCCTAGCCCCAAGCGTTCTAGCCAGTTGTAATAGATTGAAGGCTTTAAGCGTTGGATAATTTGCACCATGCCAATGTTGCTGGAAAATTGCAAAATCTGAGCGATGCTGATTCGCCCATTAGCATTATTCATCGCATTTTTGATGGTGTAATTAGCTACTCGAATAGAACCGGAGTCATTAAACATATCATCTGGCTTGATGACGCTATTTTCCAGAGCGATCGCTACATTCAAAGGCTTAAAAGTCGATCCCGGTTCATAAAGATCCGCCACCGTCCAGTTTTTAAATAACGATATATTAGCTTTAGCGTATTCATTAGGATTATAAGTAGGCTGAGAAACCAGCGCGAGTAACGAACCATCCAAGGCATCCATCACAATTACCGCCCCACGTTTAGCCTCAAATTTATCCATTTGTTGTTTGAGCGCAACCCGGGCAATTCGTTGCAGACGGCTATCAATAGTCAGTTGTAGTTGCAAATCATCAAAATGCAAAAAACCTTCAGGGGCATGATCCGGCATCAAGGCCCCATTCCCCGACCGACTGAGCCGCACCGTTTGCACAGGACGTTCTAGCAACTTCTCTTGAGAGTATTCCACACCTGCTTGACCACGGCGGTCAAGATTCACATAGCCCACCACATCAGAAACCAAATCGTCTGGCGGGTAATATCGGGAATATTTTTGAATCCACTCCAAGCCATTTAAGCGTAAAGAGATGATGCGATCGATAGTTTCTTCCGGGAGGGCTGGGGCAAGTATAATTCCGCTTCTTTTGCTTTCAAAAGTTTTTACCAATTCAGCAGTATCTTTTGCCAATATTGGGGCAAGTCGCCCAGCCATATCTTCATTAGACTTATCAAACAGCTTGGGATGAGCGTACAAAGTATATACAGGACGGTCAATCGCCAACAGATTACTATTGCGATCTACCACTGGGCGACGGGGCATAAAAGGTCGCAAATTCACCATTTGCTGGTTTCGCGCCTGCTCTGTTAACTTTATCCCCTTGACAATTTGTAGGTTATACAAGTTGATAGCCAACCCCAAACCTGCTGCCATTAATACGCCCCATACTATAAACAGTCGAGCCTTGGTATTGGCTGTTTGGTCTTGCATATTAGAGGCAAGTGTCCCTAACAATCCTTTAGAACCCTTCTGTCGCCTTTTAAATGCTGGATTCCGAAACTTTCTGTTTGTTTTGCTTGATGATTTTTGCATTGGGTTTGTCCTTTGTCATTTGTCATTTGTCCCCTCTTACAAAGTTCTGATGCCTACGGCGGGCTGTGCCAACGCAGGAAACCTCCGCTCCGACTTTGCGCTTTGTCATTAGTCATTTGTCATTTGTCCGTTACGAATAACTAATGACCAATGACTAATGACCAATAACCAATGACCAATAACCAATGACCAATGACTTTTAACCTTAATACCCCAGTGGCGAGAGGGTTTGCTGTTGCGTTTGGGGATTTGGCGTTGTGTTAGAAGATGCTGGCTTAGGATTATGAGATTCTGGAGACAAGAAAATCATCCCTTCAGGAGTCGGCGATACCAGCCCTGCTGTTGGTTGTTCTGCTTCCTGGGCAATTTTATTTGTCAGCGTCGCGTTGGTTGTCGTTAGTAACCGCTCATGACGTTGGAGCTTTTGCAGTCTGCTATATGACTTACTCCAAACTTCTTGTGAATATACCGTCCAGCCATAAATAGCAAGTGTCGATGCTACTACCAAGAACGCCAAAACTGTCGAATAACGATGAAAGGTGTACAAGCGTAGCAACCATAAAGGTGCTGCTCCAGAATTTGGCATTGTGGGAAGGTGAAGAAAACCTACCCCCGGAGTTTTCTGGTTTGCACTTGACTGCTCATTGAGATTTAGCACTTGTTGTCTACCCAACTGTTTCACCGATTTGGGCATAACTACTTGATTTGTAGGAGAAACCGCGAGATTTGTCAAGGAACGCTGTCGTCTTCGAGAGGATGCTGGTGCAGCTTGGGCTGGGGGTGTAGAAGCACTTTGTACTGCTGATTCTATCCGTGCAGAACGTCGCCTCTTTAAAGAAAGGATAAAATCTCGCCCGAACCAAGTACCCCTTGTAGAAACAGCAGATTTACGAGCAACTACCATAAATTTTTTAGATCGGAAATACTGTACTTTAGATTGATTGTCTTAAGTGTCTCTTTTTGCTTAGTTAAAATCGCCTTCTGTGCAACAAGCACACATAACAGACTACACCCTTTTAACTGTTTGATAGATAGCCATAGCAATTACATCCTCTAGATATTGCAATTTGGCTCTTCAGCAATTAGCGCTTGCCTTTTAGATATCGCACCTAAAGTATGGCAACGTGGGGCAGCAAGGTGCAATACTCCAGGAAAAAATAAATTTTTTGCTATGATAGCTCGGTTTGCTAGAAAATTTGGTAATTTCCGTTTTGCTCCTGAGTTTAAGAGAAACTAATCAGATGGCTGTATGATACCTAATTCAAAAAAGAATACCTTAAAGGATTATTTTTTTAGGATGTAATCTCGTAGCATTTAAAAAAAAGCAATAAATACGGTATCGTATTCAACAGGTGAAAAATTGTTCTAGCCACAATTGGTGAAAGAGGAGTTATGAAAACAAAAATCTTTGGTTTGGCTGTAATCTTAAGTCTGGCTACAATTCTCGGAGCTTGTGAAGGCGGTGGCGGTGGTGATGCTGGTGGTGGCGCTGGTGGTGGTACTGGTACTACTAGTAGTCCAGCTGCTACAGGTGAACCAACTGATGCACCTGCTGGTGGTGGTACGTCTACACCTGCTGTTACTCCGGCAACTACTCCGGCAGCTACACCTGCTGTTACTCCGCCAACTACTCCTAAAGCTACTTCTAAAGCTACTCCTAAATAGGACATCAATCAGCTTTAGTTTAAATCATGCCCAAAACAGCTTAGTAATAACGGTCGTCACCACATAGCTTGAATTAATTAGGTTAACGTAAAAACCTGCATTTTTTTGTTGGTGTATCAGAGCCTAGAGTTTGTTTGAATATCAGCTAAGTAGGGTAGCAAGTAAAGGACACTGGTGATGAGGATTACCTCCTCAACCATGTGTCCGCCTGAAATCCTCGCCTGACCAAATGGGCAGGGGGCAGGGGAGAAAGATGCTGGAATTGGACAGTAATAGAGGATTTCAAGCACCTAGATTTATTTATGCTCAATGTTAAATATTTATTTCGAGCCTCAAGGGCTACAAGAAATAATGCGTCTGTATTTCAGCAGCCCTAAATTTATTTATCGGGTTTACCTCCAAGGTTTGTGTCCCCTGTCCCCTTTTTTCTTTTGTGACTGAACCAGGACTTACGCTTTCAAGGCAGTAAAAGCCCTGATTTACCGTAGGGGCAATTCATGAATTGCCCCTACATTTGGTACATAATGCGTAAGTGCTATGAACCTTATTTCAAGTCAAAGGAAGTTGAATTGTGTAAATTTAAGCCATTTTGTAGACAAAGTACTACCCTGGTTTAGTGTTTGAAATGGCTTAGACCATTGAGTTTTTAGAGGGTAAAACAATTCATAGCGATCGCTGGCAATTGGTCTTGGGCATTCCCTGTAGTCGATTCCGTATCAGAAAAGACCTGGTGATGTGTCAAGATATTGCCAGATTTTTTTATTGGGAAAATTTTTAACTTTGGGAATGGGATGTAAAAAAATAGATGTTCATCCTGCGTTGTGAACGCAGTTCAGGAGATGGGGAGAGTTAAAGCGATAAAGGCAATAAAATTCCTGAGCTTAATTGTGATTATTGGAACATTTTTGGTGTTAAGTAGCTCATGGCGATCGCCTGTAATAGCATTACCACCACCAGAGGATACACCAGAAGAAATATTACGCACTAAAATTATCATAGAAGCGCGATCGCCTATTGATGGAAGATCCCTAACAGCTGCCGAATATATTCAATTACAAGCGCAGCTGCAACTTGCCCCGCCCCCAAAACTAGACCCCAAAATTCGCCAACAGATTTTCTTGCTTCGGATACGTAAAACCTTACTTCAGTTTTTCCCATTTTTAAATTTTTGATAAATTCGTCATTGGTCATTCGTCATTGGTCATTCGTCATTCATCCTCTGCCCATTCCCCATTCCCCATTCTGATGTAGGATAACGGTGGCGACAAAATTGCAAATAAATGTAAAGAATATATATAGATATTAAAAAAGTAGATTTAGTCAATCACGTTATATCACTTAGGTAGCTTCATGTCCATGACCACGATCGCCCCTGAACAGGTTAACAGCATCGTTTGGAATCAGCATAACGATCCCTTTGAAATACTAGGTTCTCATCCCATAGAACAAGACGGCAAAACCGTCTGGGCTGTGCGGGCCTACCTACCAAATGCAAGTGCAGCATGGGTGGTTCTTCCTGAACAACGCAAGGAATATCCAATGCAAGCAGTGCATCATCCCAACTTTTTTGAATGCACGATTGACACTCCAGAACTGGCAAACTACCAGTTACGGATTAAAGAAGGAGAACATGAGCGTGTCACCTATGACCCTTACGCCTTCCGTTCTCCTAACTTGACAGACTTTGACTTGCATTTATTTAGTGAAGGCAATCATCACCGGATATACGAAAAACTAGGAGCGCACCCCACGGTAATAGGCGGCGTTAAAGGCGTTTATTTTGCAGTTTGGGCGCCCAATGCTCGCAACGTTTCATTGCTGGGAGACTTTAACTTCTGGGATGGGCGTAAACACCAGATGCGTAAAGGCCGCACTGGAATTTGGGAATTGTTTATACCTGAAATCGGTGTGGGAGAGCATTACAAATATGAAATCAAAAATTTTGAAGGACACATTTACGAAAAATCCGATCCCTACGGTTTTCACCAAGAACCCCGCCCGAAAACAGCATCCATTGTCACCGATTTAGATGCTTACAGTTGGAATGACGAAGGCTGGATGGAAAAGCGGCGTCGCACTGAACCTCTGACTGTGCCAGTTTCAGTCTACGAAGTGCATTTAGGCTCTTGGTTACACGCTTCGAGTGCTGAACCTGCTAAACTGCCAAATGGTGAAACGGAACCTGTAGTTATTGTTTCCGAACTGAAACCGGGCGCACGGTTCCTTACCTACCGGGAACTAGCTGACCGACTCATTCCTTATGTCAAAGAACTAGGATATACCCATCTAGAATTGCTACCGATTGCGGAGCATCCCTTTGATGGCTCTTGGGGTTATCAAGTAACTGGGTACTATGCCCCCACCTCCCGTTTTGGCACCCCCGAAGATTTCATGTATTTTGTTGACAAATGTCACGAAAATGATATAGGGGTAATTGTAGATTGGGTTCCCGGTCACTTCCCCAAAGATGGACATGGTTTAGCTTTCTTTGATGGTAGCCACTTATACGAACACTCTGACCCCCGCAAAGGCGAACACAAAGGATGGGGTACTTTGGTGTTCAACTATGGTCGCCATGAAGTTAGTAATTTCTTAGCAGCAAATGCCCTCTTTTGGTTTGATAAATACCACATTGATGGGATTCGTGTTGATGCTGTTGCCTCAATGCTCTATAACGATTATTGCCGCGAACCAGGAGAATGGTTGCCCAACCAGTACGGTGGCAGAGAAAACCTAGAAGCAGCAGATTTTCTGCGTCAGGTAAATCACATTATCTTTAGCTATTTCCCTGGTATTCTCTCAATTGCGGAAGAATCTACTTCCTGGCCAATGGTATCTTGGCCTACCTACACAGGCGGACTTGGTTTTAACTTGAAGTGGGATATGGGCTGGATGCACGATATGCTGGATTACTTCAGCATGGACCCTTGGTTCCGCCAGTTCCACCAAAACAACATCACCTTTAGTATGTGGTACAACCACAGCGAGAACTTCATGCTGGCTCTGTCACACGATGAAGTGGTGCATGGCAAGAGCAATATCATTGGTAAAATGCCGGGGGATACATGGCAGAAGTTAGCTAATATCCGTTGTTTATTTACCTATATGTTTGCTCACCCAGGCAAGAAAACCATGTTTATGAGCATGGAGTTTGGGCAATGGAGTGAGTGGAATGCTTGGGCAGATTTGGAGTGGCATTTATTGCAGCATGAAGGCCACCAACAGTTAAAAACGTTTTTCCGGGAATTGAACCATCTCTACCGTTCTGAACCAGTTTTGTACACCCAGGATTTTGCCCAAGCGGGGTTTGAGTGGATTGACTGTAGCGATAACCGCCATAGTGTAGTTTCCTTCATGCGTCGTGACAAGGATTCTGATGATGTTGCGATCGTTGTTTGCAATTTTACACCACAACCCCATTCTCACTACCGCATCGGTGTACCGCAAAAGGGATTTTATACTGAGTTGTTCAATAGCGATGCGCGTCAGTATGGCGGCAGCAATATGGGCAATTTAGGCGGTAAGTGGACAGATGATTGGTCTTTGCACACTCGTCCTTATTCGCTGGATTTGTGTTTACCACCTTTGGGTGTGTTGATTCTGAAGTTGGATAAGCAGAAGACTGCTGAGGCATTGCAATAACAATTAAGGGTGGGCCGAAAAGCCCACCCTTAACCAAGGGCAAAGAAGATTGGATATATTTATTTGTTGGTAATGCCCAAAGACTCGTTAATGAGTATCAAAGGTGGATGAACCTAGCTAAAATACTCGTTCACGAGTATTAGTTTATCAAGATCCGAAAGTTTTTGCAGCTTTGCCTTTACTAATAGCATTAAAGCGATCGCTCAAGTAAATCTGACGCTTCGTTGCTAACCCGCCTGGGAATAAATTCCTCTTGCTTATAGCTAAAGTCCTCTCAAGAGGACTAAATATAAGATTTTAAGCGATGTCGATGGTTAAACTTTGTCAAAGCGAAGATTTCAGTCCACTTGAGTGGACTTAAGCTATTAGCCCAGAACTTAAGTTCTGGGCGGGATATCTGTCAACGGTTTAATGATGTAACCTGAGTTTGTCAAGCTACTTCTCTAATTCTGTCAACTTCTGTTGAGCAAACTTTCGCACTTCCTCATCTGGGTCATTCTCTGCTTTGTCGCGCAACAGTGGTAAAGTCTGGGGATGCTGAGGAAATTGCTTGATAATTATCTCTAGTGCAATTCGTCGAGGATTGGGGTGCTGCCAGGGGTCATGGCTACCCTCAAAGAAGTCATTCACAGCGCAGTTGTAGTAAATTTCAAACAACTCAGGCTGATTTCTGAAGTGTTTCGCTAATGCTTGAATGGCTGCACATCGCACATCCCTTTCATTATCAGCAGTGGCACGGTCTTTGAGAATCGAGCGGGTGCCCGGGTCATCTGGGAAATTGCTGGCTAATGCTTTAATCGCTCTATATCGCACATCGCTTTCATTATCAGCAATGGCGCGGTCTTTGAGAATCGAGCGGGTGTCCGGGTCATCTGGGAAATTGCTGGCTAATGCTTCGATGGCTGCAACTCGCACATCGCTTTCATTATCAGCAATGGCGCGGTCTTTGAGAATCGAGCGGGTGTCCGGGTCATCTGGGAAATTGCTGGCTAATGCTTTGATAGCTGTATATCGGACATCTACTTCATTATCAGCAGTGGCACGGTCTTTGAGAATCGAGCGGGTGTCCGGGTCATCTGGAAAATTGCTGGCTAATGCTTCGATGGCTGCAACTCGCACATTCCATTCATCATCAGCAGTGGCACGTTCTTTGAGAATCGACCGGATGTCCGGATCATCTTTGAAATTACTGGCTAATGCTTGGATGGCTACACCTTGCACATACGCTTCATTATCAGCAGTGGCGCGGTCTTTGACAAACAATCGGGTGTGCGGGTCATCTGAGAAATGGCTGGCTAATGCTTTGATGGCTGTACCTCGCACATCCCATTCATCAGCAGTGGCGCGGTCTTTTAGAATCGAACAGGTGTCCAAGTCATCTTTGAAATTACTGGCTAATGCTTGGATGGCTGCACGTCGCACATACTCATGATTATCACCAGTGGCGCGGTTTTTGAGAATCGTGCAGGTGTCCGGGTCATCTTTGAAATTGCTGGCTAATGCTTCAATGGCTGCACGTCGCACATAATCTTGATTATCAGTAGTGGCGAGGTCTTTGAGAAACAAGCGGGCGTCCGGATCATCTGGGAAATTGCTGACTAATACTTTGATGGCTGGAACTCGCACACTCCATGCATTATCAGCAGTGGCGCGGTTTTTAAGAATCAAGCGGGTGTCCAGGTCATCTGGGAAATTGCTGGCGAATGCTTCGATGGCTGCACGTCGCACATAATCTTGATTATCGGCAGTGGCGCGGTCTTTAAGAATCGAACGGGTGTCCGGGTCATCTGGGAAATTGCTGGCTAATGCTTTGATGGCTGCACGTCGTATATACCCTTCATTATCAGCAGTGGCGAGGTCTTTGAGAAACGAGCGGGTGTCCGGATCATCTTTGAAATTGCTGGCTAATACTTTGATGGCTACACCTCGCACATACTCATCATCATCATCAGCAGTAGCGCGGTCTTTAAGGCAGTGTAAGGTATGAGGGTTATCTTTCCAATTTGCGGCGATTGTTGCAATTGCTTGAGTGCGAACTTTCTGAATTAGCTTAGTTTCTTCTGCATTTTGATAGAGTCTGTAATAGTACCAGGGTTCATATTTAGTTAAGTCTATTAGCTTGTTAAGTAATTTATTAGCCATTGGCGCAATCACCAAGCGATTTCTCACTTCTGCAAGACACTTAGCTGCTAAAAACAAGTTGAGAAATTTTTCCTCTTCACCATCTTGCACCATTAAGTAATCAAGAATTTCACCAACAAATTTCGCATCAATCATTCCGGCAATTAACAGCAAGACCTCATGCCAAGTTTCATCTTGCCAGTGTTTGCCAAAAACTTCAGTTTTGAGATCCTCAATTGAAATACTGCCTTCCTTCTCAAACTGCCAGACAAACTCCCAAGCACAGAAATATTCTAAAAATTTCCGATGCAGAAAGGCATTGCTTGCTATCGGGCCAATAAACCATTCCAGCATAATACTCACGAGTGCTAAGTGCTTGACTACGAGTATATACACCTGTCAGAGAAATCTTTCTAGATTTCTGGGTTTTTAGGGAGTGCGAGTTTATTCATGCAAAACTTAATGTTATCTGAATTTATCGGAAGCGATCGCACACTAGATTACCACATCTGTGCTACCTGAAGATTTGTTAAAAATAACTAATATACTGTGCATTGATATTAGGAGTAGTTTTATGGTTCTACAAGTTAACCCGATCCAAAAAGAACCAACTGTTACTTGGGAAGCACTTCCAGCCGATTTCATTTTACCCGACGATCCAGTGGAAAATATTCAACAACCCGCGATCGCTGCTGCGCTTACCGATGCTTTGGGAAGCACAGGACGTATCCAACCTCAGATGCTGATTGGCTCTAATTTTGGACTTGTAGCCACAGTCAACAAAAAAATTGTCGTCAAAGCCCCTGATTGGTTTTACGCACCTCAAGTACAGCCTGTAGGAACAAATATAGTTCGTCGCAGCTATACCCCGAATTTAGAAGGTGCTGCTGTGACTGTGGTGATGGAATTTCTCTCAGACACAGAAGGGGGAGAATTATCAGTCCGATCAACTCCCCCCTATGGTAAACTCTACTATTACGAAAAGATTCTCCAAGTTCCAACCTACGTAACCTATGACCCTTATGAACCAAGTCTAGAAGTACGCTGCTTGGAAAATGGACAATATACGTCGAAGCAAGCAGACGGTAATGGACGTTACTGGATTCCTGAGTTAAAGCTATTTCTCGGAATTTGGCAAGGTGAAAGATTATGCCAAACTATGAATTGGTTGCGGTGGTGGGATACAGAAGGAAATTTACTGTTGTGGAGCAGCGAACAAGCTGAACAAGAACGCCAACGGGCCCAACAAGAAAGTCAACGGGCTGATATATTAGCAGCTAAGTTACGTGAGCTAGGTGTTGACCCTGATGCTTAGGCGTAGTCCGCACTTCTCTACGAGACGCTGCGCGAACGACAAGCTCAGTGATAAGCTGTTGCGCCTTTAATTTGCACTAATATTTTTTCAACATGGTTGTGGGGTGGGCATCTTGCGCGCCCTGATTGTGCAAGTTGTATACATAACAGCTTACCAATGCTGGGAATAATAATTTTGGGACATCAGCACCAAAATTCCATGAAACAGCAAAAAAATCAGTTCAGTCATCTGACTGCGATCGAAAGAAGTTATTTGTCATTTCCGGCACAGTTTTTATTAAATCAAAACCTTCTCCAAGGCAAAATATTAGACTTTGGTTGTGGCTTTGGTAATGATGTTAAAATCTTGCGCCAAAAAGGTTGTGATATCACGGGTTATGACCCTTATTATTTTCCAGAATATCCTGAACATAAATTTGATACAATAATTTGCTTTTATGTTTTAAATGTTTTATTCACCGAAGAACAAACTAATGTTCTTATGGAAATATCACACTTATTAAAACCAGGAGGTAAAGCTTATTATGCTGTAAGAAGGGATATCAAAAAAGAAGGTTTTAGAGAACATTATGTCCATAAAAAACCTACCTATCAGTGTATTGTCAAACTTCCCTTTCCTTCAGTTTGTTTAGATGAACATCGGGAAGTATATCAGTATATTCACTATAATCATCAGCGAAATTCATCTAATTATTGTATATTCTGTAATCCTCAGAAAAGTCTCAAACTATTAACTGAATCAGCAACCGCTTATGCTATTTTTGATGGTTATCCTATAAGTAAAGGACATATTTTAGTTATTCCCAAACGTCATGTTAGCAGTTATTTTGAACTACCATTTAAAGAGCAATCTGCTTGCTGGTTTATGGTGAACAAAGTACAAGAAATTATCAAAGCAGAATTTGAACCTGATGGCTTTAATATAGGAATGAATATCAATCGAGCCGCAGGTCAAAATATTATGCACGCGAGTATTCATATCATCCCTCGTTACAAAGGTGATACTGTTGGTGGTAAAAGTGGAATCAGAAATGTTATTCCTAAAAAGCAATAAGCTGTTGCGTATTTAATTTGTATATTGGAAGTAGGCAAGATGCCCGCATTACAATAATTTTGCGTTTTGGTATTATACAATTTAGCTGCACATCAGCTTAGTTTTTTCGGTCTTGTTGAAAAGATGGCAAAATATTTCAGTTAACCCAGATTATCTGGGTCTATCCCCAGCGCTCTTAATTGTTCTGCTAATTGTTGCACCCTTTCTTCTGCTTGTTGAGCGCGTTGTCTTTCTTGTTGAGCGCGTTGTCTTTCTTGTTGGGCGCGTTGTGTTTCTTGTTTTATTTGTTCTGCGGGCGTGAGATACCGTTGTCCTTGCTGATCATACCAATACATCCATTCTCGCGTTACACCGCTATAATTTCCCCTTTCGCAACCAATTCCTAAGCCAATTTCTGGTAGCCAAACGGGGTTTCCCTCTTGCAATTCATACTTACCATTAACTAATTTATGTACTTCCAGATGCGGTTTGCGGCGACGACGAGAGGAATAAATCACGTAATAAAGTACGCCCAAAGCCTCATATTCAGCCAATTTAGTAGTGTATTCCTTGCGATAATTTTGGGAAACTACTTCTAGGACGAAAATCGGTACAACATTTTCATCCCACAGCACATAACTGGGACGCAATTCTTCATCATAAAACCGCTCTACCCCTAAGCTTAAAAAGCCATCTGGGACAATGGGCGGTTTATCAGGGTGATAATAAATACCCATATCTATGGCAAAGAGCCAATCCATCCTTTCTGACCAAAGTATCAGCAGGATCGCCTTCAGCAAGCCTGGTATTAATTCTTGCAGTTCATTATCCACAGGCGTTTCATCAGAGTCTGGTAGTTCCTCGGCTGAGGGCAAGTACCTGGGCAAGTTGTACTCTAACATGGCTGGTTTCCCCAAAACTCAAAGGATATTTGACTCATCAGAATTATAGCGATTTCTCCCCTAACGATGTCATTAGTGCTTTGCTTTGTCAACTAATAACGACAGCGTTAACGCTACCATTCCAATTGCTGCAATGAACAATACCGTTGCCAATTTACGAGGGTGGGTTGAGGCAATATGCGATCGCTCTCAAGTTGTTATTCATGGAAATTTAATTATTTAAGTAAAAAAAATATAACGCACAAAAATGTTTTATTTAAAAGAATTTTTGAGGAATTTTAAAGTAAAGAAATATTAAAAATGTTGTCATAATACTAAATATTCTGACTAGGTTACCGAAAATTTAAGGATCACATCTGAAAATAGGTCTAGTTGATTGGGTTCCAAGAGTATCATCATCATTGTCTGCTAGATTGATTTTCGCTGATTTCGATACAGCATAACGCGCCACATCACAAGCAGAAGTAGAATCATAATTTCTACTTCTAAAAGTATTTTTTTCGGAGCTAACAAACTTACTTCCGCATTTGGCTCAAAATTATCAGAAATTGACAAACCGTGCCACATTCCTAATCCAAAAAACAAATAACTGCCGTAATGCAGCACCCGCCATACTTGCTGCTTTAGATACTTCATGTATAGCGATGAAATCAGAATAATTAACAACACATATAAAGCTATTACACCGACTGCGATAATAGTGATTTTTTTCTCTGCCAGAAATGGCACAAAGATAGATGCAAGGCTCACGCCAGTTGTCGTTCGGGCAAAAACTAAGGGAATTGGATGAATCAGAATTAAAACAACTCCCGAAATTGAAATAAAACGGTGATATTTAAATGTCTGCCCTCGGCCAAGCTGAAACTTCTGATTTTTATGTGAAGTGAGAAGATTACCGAGTACTGCCGTGAGCGTCAACATTCCCGTAGCGAGTAATGCGATCGCACTTGAAAGCCAGATTAACTGAAGATGTGACATCCCTAAAGCAAGCTAATTAGTAGTCAGTTGCAGCCCATTTAAAAATGCAGTGTATTATATTACCAAGGAACCTGCTCAACGCCAAAAAATTTTAGTAACTCTTAACTATCCAAGAATAAATTAAATATATAAGTGCTTGGTGCTATTAATGCTTTATATTTAGCGACAGGGTGGTACAAACAGCCACTCATGTTTCAAATACTTAGGAGGCAGTACTCACCGAGGGCAACTTACGCCTCGATACCATCAGCAGGTAGCGAAAGTAAAGGTTAAGTTGATATTAAAACGAATAATTTTTGCTCAATTGCGACTGATAAAGACTAAACTAAAAAGTCTTGTGCAGCAAAACCTGTACCTTTAAATGAAATAATCATGTCTAAGGTTCTTGTCTCTGATTCGATTGACCAAGCTGGAATTGACATTCTTTCGCAAGTTGCTACCGTTGATGTCAAAATAGGTCTAAAACCAGCAGAACTGATCGCAATTATTGGTGAGTATGACGCGCTGATGATTCGCTCTAGTACACGCGTCACCCAAGAAATGATTGAAGCCGGCACGCAGCTAAAAATTATCGGTCGGGCTGGTGTGGGTGTGGATAATGTGGATGTTCCCGCCGCCACCCGCAAAGGAATTGTAGTAGTCAATTCTCCAGAGGGAAACACAATTGCTGCGGCTGAACATGCGTTAGCGATGATTTTGGCTTTGTCTCGCCACATCCCCGATGCTAACGCTTCGGTGAAACGCGGTGCGTGGGATCGCAATAGCTTTGTCGGTGCGGAAGTCTACAAAAAAACTCTCGGCGTTGTTGGTTTGGGTAAAATTGGCTCCCATGTTGCGGCTGTAGCTAAGACAATGGGGATGAAACTCCTAGCTTATGACCCATTTATTTCTACAGACCGAGCCGAACAACTTGGCTGTCAGTTGGTGGAGCTAGATTTACTATTCCAGCAAGCAGACTATATCACTCTACACATCCCGAAAACCCCAGAAACCACCCACTTAATCAATGCCACAACCCTGGCAAAGATGAAACCCACAGCCCGGATTATCAACTGCGCTCGTGGTGGGATCATTGATGAACTAGCTTTAGCAGCTGCTCTGAAAGCGGGTAAAATCGGGGGTGCAGCCTTGGATGTGTTCGAGTCGGAACCACTGGGTGAATCTGAGTTGCGATCGCTAGGCAAAGAAGTAATCCTCACCCCCCACTTGGGAGCCTCTACCGCCGAAGCTCAAGTGAATGTCGCTATTGATGTTGCTGAACAAATTCGGGATGTCCTTTTAGGACTACCAGCGCGTTCAGCCGTCAACATTCCCGGACTCGGCCCCGATGTGTTGGAAGAACTCAAACCCTACATGCAACTAGCAGAAACTCTAGGTAATCTGGTGGGACAGCTAGCTGGCGGACGGGTGGAAGTACTCAATATTCGACTCCAAGGGGAACTAGCAACCAATAAAAGTCAGCCTTTGGTGGTAGCTGCCCTGAAAGGTTTACTTTACCAAGCTTTGCGGGAACGCGTAAATTACGTCAATGCCAGCATAGAAGCTAAAGAACGCGGAATTAGGGTAATTGAAACCCGCGATGCTTCGATTCGAGACTATGCCGGCACACTGCATCTAGAAGCCACGGGGACTTTAGGTACTCATTCTGTCACCGGCGCTTTGTTGGGTGAACGAGAAATCCACCTAACTGATGTTGACGGTTTCCCGATTAACGTCCCACCGAGCAAATATATGTTGTTTACCCTGCACCGCGATATGCCAGGGATTATCGGCAAACTCGGTTCTCTACTCGGCAGTTTTAATGTGAATATTGCCAGTATGCAAGTAGGTCGTAAAATCGTCCGTGGTGATGCCGTAATGGCTCTGAGTATAGATGACCCTTTACCAGAGGGCATTTTGAATGAAATTATAAAAGTCCCTGGTATTCGAGACGCATATACAGTAACACTATGAGTGCTGAGTGAAAAAGTTAGGAGTGAGTAGTAAGGAGTTAGAAGTTAAACAGGAGAACTCCTAACTCCTTACTCCTAACTCATAACTCATAACTCTGTTAAACTCAGCACTCAAAAATGGCAAACACCTGGTGGGAACTACAGATTTTATGTGAGCCAGACCTAGAAGATTCGATCTTTTGGCGACTGGAAGATTTTGGCTGTCGGGGAACAGCAAGTGAAAACAAAGGAAATTCATTTTTAGTTAGGGCTTATTTATCGACAATTCAAACGCAACTGTTAGATTTAGCAGCGCTGTCGCTGTTGCTGCGTCAAGATGCGCTCTGTGTCGGGCTTTCATCTCCCTCGCTGCAATGGCAGTTAATTGATGAGGAAGATTGGGCGACTAGCTGGAAACAATATTGGCATCCGCAGGAAATAGGCGATCGCTTCCTAATCAATCCCGCGTGGCTACCATTACCAGAAACAACGGAACGGTTAGTAATTCGTCTTGACCCTGGTGTAGCATTTGGTACGGGCAACCATGCCACAACTCAGCTATGTTTAGAATCCCTGGAAATGCGGCTAAGTGGAGTTCCTCAGTCATTTGTGGGTAATAGTGGCAAACATGAGCATCTGGTAATTGCGGATATTGGCTGTGGTTCTGGTATCCTTTCGATTGGGGCGCTGCTACTGGGAGCAGAGAAAGTCTATGCAGTAGATACTGACCCTTTGGCGGTGCAATCAACTATTAGTAATGGTGCGCTCAACGATATTAGTCCAGAAGGTTTAGTATCAGCACTGGGAAGTGTAGACGTTTTGACAAAACTAGTTGAGAAACCGGTAGATGGTATCGTTTGCAATATTTTGGCTCATGTAATTATTGAATTGGTTCCAGAAATGAGTGCGATCGCTAAACCTGAAACTTGGGCTATCTTCAGTGGTATCTTATTAGAACAATCTAAAGCTGTTGCTGATGCCTTAGAAGAAAATGGTTGGGTGGTTGCTACCCTGTGGAAACGAAAAGAATGGTGTTGCTTGAATGTACGGCGTTCTTAACTCAGTAGTATTACCCATCCTAAGAGCATTAAAATACCTCACCCTCGCCCTCGGCTTGTGAAGGGGAGGGAACTAGATTTATTGTTTCCCCTCAATGCATCGGGGGGATTAAATAATTCGTAATTCGTAATTCGTAATTCGTAATTCGTAATTCGTAATTCGTAATTCGTAATTCGTAAATTTTGTTTTGTAATGAAGAGTGCTGTTGTGGGGACGGTTTGGGACTCGCATTACAACGTGGGATTTAGCGCAAAGTGCGGTCTTGGGGTTTCCCCCGCCGCAGGATGCGCGGAGCGCACTACAGGAGCAACTTTGCATTCGCAGTCCCCAATCGCATTACTTGCTTATTTTTAGAACCGGGGGACTTAAACCCACGGAACCAGTTAAGGGGGGTAATAATCACAGCAAAACCATCAATTGCAGTGGCACTATTTATACTAAGATTAATTGCGATCGCTCCCCAGTCAAAGCCAAAACGCGATCGCAGTAGCAGTAATTGATTTCTGGTTGCAAAGCTAATTGCTCTTAGTACCAATACCATCGCAGCAGGGCTATTTCATTCTATTTTTACGGCAGTTTTTAGGAATCTTTTTCAGAAAAATAAGAATTTAAACGCGATTTAAGTTGAGAACCGTAGTTTTTGCCCTCACCCTAAATCCCTCTCCCACATCTTTGAGAGGGACTTTGAAAACGTCACATTTTAGAATGAAATAGCCCTGCCATCGCAGAGAGTGCGATCGTTGCAGCAATCTAGCCAAACAATGACCAGAAATAAAAAGTACAGAGCAACTTAATTTATTTATGGATAAATCTAATAAAAAAAGCTCCTAGCAGGTCTAAAGCTGGGAGCTAATAAATTCATTGCTTGATAATTGCAGTATAGGCATTTTTAATGATTTATCTCATCTACTTTAAGAATTAAACTAAGTTTGAAAGCCGAATGTTAATTTCATAAAGTGGAGGAGTAAAGGAGATTTGGCGGTACGAGCGTTCAGGGCTGTTGTGTTGCTGCTTCGGTTGATGAACAGCACAGCAGACATTACGCAATACCGACACCGCCTGTTATGCCATAAACCTCTCCTGTGATGTAGCTTGCCTCCTGTGAAGCAAGGAGTACGTATACAGGAGCGATTTCTACGGGCTGTCCAGGTCGTCCGAGCGGAACCGTGGAGCCAAATTTCTCAATCTTTTCTTGAGTCTGACCGCCACTAGGCTGTAGCGGTGTCCAGAAAGGGCCGGGCGCTACAGCATTGACGCGCACACCCTTTTCAATCATTTGTTTGGAAAGTGCTTTGGTGAAAGCAACAATGCCTGCTTTGGTGAGCGCATAGTCAATGATGTTCTCTGAAGGTTCATACGCCTGAATAGAAGTTGTATTAATGATGGCTGCACCCGGTTTTAGGTGTGGCACTGCCGACTGCGTAATCCAAAAGAGCGCGTATAGGTTGGTTTTAAGTACCTTATCGAACTGCTCAGTGCTGATATCGCCAAGAGAGGGCTGAGTTTCTTGTGCGCCGGCATTGTTGACAAGAATATCTAAACCGCCAAGAGATTCTACTGCATCCGCTACGAGTTTTCGGCAAAAATTCTCATCCTTTATGTCACCAGGAAGAGAGATGCCCTTGCGTCCCGCTTGTTCGATCAGTTCTATCACCTCTCGTGCGTCCGCCGACTCACTGGGGAGATAGGAGATTGCCACATCTGCCCCTTCCCGCGCAAACGCGATCGCTACAGCCCGTCCGATACCCGAATCTCCTCCGGTAATCAACGCCTTTCGGTTTGTAAGTTTTCCACATCCTGTATAGCTCTGTTCACCGTGATCCGGCTGAGGGTCCATCTGTTGAGCTAGTCCCGGTGCTGGCTGTGGCTGACGAGGGAAGGGCGGTCCTGGATATTGCTGACGTGGATTGGATCTTGCATCTTCAATCGCTCGTTTGTCATCTGTTGCTCCCCTATTGTGGTGTATTCAATTGTAGAATCGCCTTTGTATGCCATCCATCCACTTAGGACAACATTATTGTTGTAATTAGTAATAGCTTTAAGCTTTGCGTGCATCTGTTCTACTCTACCTTTCGACAGACCTCCAACAAGCGGCTGTTGCATCTACGCTTGTTGGAGAAAGTTTTGGGTATGTCTGGAATCGCCCGCTTGTAAAGTCTCCGATATCTTCTGCTATTTATCAGATATAAAACTCTTTGACTCCCTACTTATGAGTGAACCAACTTCTGCAAAAGCTATTGTTGTTTTCGATATTGATGGCGTTGTCCGCGATGTAAGCGGTTCTTATCGCCGTGCGATCGCAGATACGGTAGAATATTTTACGACCCAAGCATATCGCCCAACCCCACTAGATATTGACCAACTCAAGTCTGAAGGCGTGTGGAATAACGATTGGGAAGCATCCCAAGAATTAATTTACCGCTACTTTGAAACCCAACGACAAACCCGCGAACAACTGCAACTAGATTATGGTGCGATCGTTGCTTTTTTTCAATCACGTTACCGCGGCCCAGACCCAAATAATTTTACCGGATATATCTGTAATGAACCTTTATTACTACAACCTAGCTATTTAGAACAACTTACCCAAGCTGAGATTCCTTGGGGATTTTTTAGCGGTGCGACTCGTGCCTCGGCTAACTATATATTAGAAAAACGCCTGGGTTTGGAATCTCCGGTGTTGATTGCGATGGAAGATGCACCGGGAAAACCTGACCCCACTGGACTTTTTGCCACAGTTCGTGAATTAGATAATGGAATTGAGCAAAAATTAGCTGTAGCCTATGTGGGAGATACGGTAGCAGATATGTATACCGTCGAGAAAGCGCGGAATCTAGATTCTTCTCGTACTTGGATTGGTGTAGGAGTTTTACCGCCCCACGTCCAGGAAACAGCAGCGCGTAGTCATGCATACAGTGAGACACTAATAGCAGCAGGAGCAGCAGTAGTTTTGCGTAATGTGCAAGAATTGACTCCAAGACAAATTCAAGAATTGATAAGTTCATCTGCCCAATCTGTGGTCTAAGATTAATCAAGCTAGGGGTGCATGAATGACTCGCTGATAAGAATCTTGCTTTAATCATTAGGAGATTAATAAAAATGTCTGCACTGAAACTGCCTAACGGTCCTCAAACTCACCCTTGGGTACAGACGTATCAATGGCTGACTAATCCCTTAGAATACTTAGAAGACTGTGCTAAACGCTATGGTGATATCTTCACCCTTCAGCTTGGACAAAATTCTCCTCCTCAAGTTTTCATTAGCAATCCCCAGGCGATTCAGCAGATTTTTACTACAGATCCAAAACAGTTAGATTCTGGTGAGCCAGCAGGGATTAAATCGCCTTTATTAGGACGGCAATCACTACTGGCGCTGGAGGGAAAGCCTCATCAGCGACAACGAAAGCTATTGACACCACCCTTACATGGGGAACGAATGTTAGCTTATGGTGAATTAATCCGCGACATCACACAGCAAGTGACTAATCAGTGGCAGGTTGGAGAAACCTTTACAGTTCTGCCATCAATGCAAGCAATCTCTTTTCAAGTAATTTTGAAGGCTGTATTTGGTCTAGAAGATGGCCCACGTTACGAGAAACTCAATGAACTCCTGATTGCAATCCTGAATCCCAAAATCCCTATTTTAAGAACAATTCTGCTTCTTTTCCCATCAATGCGACAGGATTTAGGAGCATGGAGTCCCTGGGGTAAATACTTGCGTTTACGGCAGCAAATTGATCAACTTATTTACGCCCAGATTCAAGAACGCAAAGCACAACCCGATCCATCTCGCACTGATATTCTATCTTTAATGATGGCTGCTCGTGATGAAGCGGGAGAGCCGATGACAGACTTAGAATTACGTGATGAACTGATGACGTTATTAGTAGCGGGTCACGAAACCACTGCAACTTCCTTATCATGGGCGCTGTACTGGATTCATCATCTACCACAGGTGCGGGAAAAACTGCTGCAAGAATTAGATAAGTTGGGTGAACAACCAGATCCAAATGCTATTTTCCGATTACCTTATTTAAATGCTGTGTGTTCTGAAACATTACGCCTTTACCCAGTGGCGATATCGGCACTAAATCGAGTGGTAAAATCACCGCTACAAATTGGGGAATATAACTTTGAGCCTGGTACTTTGCTCAATCCCTCTATTTATTTGACCCATCATCGAGAAGATTTATATCCCCAGTCGAAGCAATTTAAGCCAGAGCGTTTTCTGGAACGGCAATTTTCCCCCTATGAATATTTACCCTTTGGTGGCGGGAACCGTCGCTGTATTGGAATGGCATTTGCCTTGTTTGAGATGAAATTGGTTTTGGTAACTGTGCTATCTCATTGGGAGATGGAACTGGCTGATAACAAACCAGTGCAGCCAGTACGTAAGGGCTTGCTATTTAGTCCAGCAGGAGGTGTGAAGATGGTGGTGAAGGGGAAGCGTCAGCAAAATCAGCCCATCCTTCAGACTAGCTCTAGTTCCGTTTAAAGAGTTTTAGAATGCAGCTTACTAGGGAGGCATTTACCATGAAAGACGTTGTAGGTCTGGTAGACGAAATTATTGCAGGAAAAGGTTATGTGCTGATTCCTGAATTATTAAGTCCAACAGAAGCCCAAGAAGCGCGATCGCTTGTTCTTGAACTTGCTGAGAAAGAAAAACCTTTAGGAAAAGTATTGCTTGATGACCAAAGAGAACGAATATACGGTTTACTCTACAAAGGGAAAATCTTCGAGTTAATGGTGCAGCACCCAACAGTCATCGAAGTTATTGAAACCATTGTGGGAAAAGATATGTTCAAAGAATCCGGTCAGGAAATTGGAACGGATAAAACGAGTCTGAGTTCATGATCAACTTCATTCTTATTATTGTGTTTAAGCCAAAACAGGCTTACCTGTAGAAACAGCCTGCTCAATAATATCAGCCGCTCGACTTACCCCCCCAGCTGCGAGAGTAGCTGCTTGTAATCTGAGCGCATTCTGTTTATAAGATTCTTCTGTCAACACCCGCTTGATAGCATTCTTCAATCTGGGAACATTCAGTTTTTTGAGGGTGACAAGTTCACCCGCTCCTGTCCAAGCGATACGCGCTGCTACTCCTGGCTGGTCATTAGCAACTGGAATTGCCACCATTGGCACTCCTTTTTTCACGCATTCCATTGTTGTATTCATTCCTGCATGAGTAATCATCAGGGTGGCTTTTTCCAGCACTTCTAATTGAGGTGCATACTCAACTACTAAAGGATTTCCTGCCAAATCTGGTAATGATTCTGGTTTAGCAGAACCTCCCAGAGAAATCACTAACTGAGCATCCAAATCTTCACAAGCTGAAGCAATAGTCTGAAAAACCCAAATCAGACGATTTTGCAATGTTCCCATCGAAGCATAAATTAACGGTTTCCCTGTCAATTTTTCATAAGGGAAAGAAACAGGAACTCGACTGGCTGAAGTATGATAGCTTCCCGTAAAATGGAACCAAGGAGCTAATTCTTCTCTGGGAAATTCAAATTCAGCAGGTGCATTACTTATTTGAGCCAGTGGAGAGTAACTATCTTTAAGACTAGAGTACAGGGGTAATTTCCACTCTCGACGATATTCATTAATCAAATCTTCAAGTGGTTTGACGACGCTATTAAGTAACGTGTAACCTATTTCGTTGCGTAAACGTGCCCATGCAGCTGGGCTATACTTCCAAGTTGTGAAAAAAGGCGGAACGCTAGGCTCTCGATTCAGCACCACAGCGCTGCACACAGTAATAAAAGGAATTTGGAGAAACTCGGCAATTGTCCCTCCCTCTACTGAACTTTGGTTTACTAGCAAAGCTTCTACACCTGCTGCTTTAATTGCTGCTGGAGCATCTTGGAGTGTCACAGATGAAACACGTTTCAACAGGTCAATAGTGTATCGAAACGCAGCCAATCCGCGCAGTTGACCTAACTTGCCAAAAGTTTCTGCTGTTGATCCAGGGATAAAATCTTTTTCACCAATTGGTTTAAATTCTATTCCTGCTGCTAGTACCTTAGATTGAGTATCGAGTGAGCCAAAGAAGGTGACGCGATGCCCACGCCGTTGAAGTTCCTGCCCTAAGGGAAGCATTGTATTGAGGGGGCCAGTTGCTGCACCAGGACAGATGATACCAAAATGAGTCATGATCAATGCCTCTACTGAATTTTCAAGAACTTATCCAAAGCTGTAACTAGGCTGGGAGGCCAACGACGGATATTTTTTACCCAGTTAATGTCCTTATAGCGGCTATCAAGTCCATAAGCTGCTACCCAGTTGCTTTCGGCTTCGCCTTGTTCTCCATTTACCCAATATGCAGCTGTCAGGGCGGCACGCACATCAGCAAATTGGGAGTATTTACGGGCGATATTTCGCATTTCACGGATTGCTTGCTCTTTTTGACCAGTTTCATAAAGAGCGAGGGCGTAGTTAGCACGGGCGAAGGCAAAATTTGGGGCTATCTGATTAGATTTTTTGTAGTCTGCGATCGCATCATCCCATTTTCCTAAACCCGCTTTAGCATTTCCCCGATTGTTATACGCCATCGCATCATTAGGATCGAGTTTTAAGACATAATTATAATCTGCGATCGCATCATCCCATTTTCCCATCCCTTCCAACGCCGCCCCCCGATTTAAATATGGATCGGTGACATTTGGTGCTAATTCTATCGCTTTGTTATAATCTGCGATCGCCTCTTGCAATTTATTCTGACTCACCCGCGAATTTCCCCGGTTACTCCACGCCCCCGCATTTGTCGGAAATTGTTCAATAATCTTTGTCCAGTACGTTTCAGCCGTCACAAAATCACCTTGATTCGTCGCTATAAACGCTTGAGTTGCCCACTCATCGCCTTGTTTTAACTGTTCTTGAGTAATCGGCGCTTGGGATTGTGCCATGACTGGAGTACCCCAGCCAAACACAATCAACACACTCAAAAAAATACTAATTAACTTAATCATCTAGGTTTACCTGTTTATCTTGAAGATGGGGAGTGGGGAGTGGGGGGAGATGAGGGGGATGAGGGTGTATGCTAACTCTCAACAGGTTTAGAATTTGGCGTGGAGTGGGGAGTGGGGGGGAGATGAGGGGGATGAGGGAGCAGAAGAGAAATTGCAGTAAGTTTTTCCCCTCTGCCCCATGCCTACTTGCCCTGAGCGAAGCCGAATGCGAGTGCGTCTCCAAGAGTTGGGATGCCTATAATTACAATAATGACAACTGTTCATTAGGTGGCGTGAATCCCAAATGCTTGTATGCAGCCTTAGTCGCCATCCTGCCACGATGAGTTCTAGTTAAATAGCCAATCTGCATGAGGTAAGGTTCGTAGACCTCTTCAATTGTTTGAGTATCTTCACCCGTCGCTGCTGCCATTGTTTCTAACCCCACTGGGCCGCCGTTAAATTGTTCAATTATCACACTCAGCATTTGGCGGTCTGTCCAATCTAAACCGCAAGGATCTACTTGGAATAGTTGCAATGCTTCAGATGCGATACTTTCATTAATCTCCCCAGATATTTTTACTTCCGCATAATCACGGACTCGCTTAAGTAGTCTGTTAGCAATCCGTGGTGTTCCGCGTGAACGACGGGCAATTTCTGTCGCCCCATCTTCTGTAACCGGGGTTTTGAGTAATTGAGCGGTTCGCAGTACAATTTTAGTCAGTTCGTCAACTTCGTAAAATCGAAGTTTTTGAATTAAACCGAAGCGATCGCGCAGTGGTGAAGTTAAAGCACCGACACGGGTTGTAGCTCCCACAAGGGTAAACTTTGATAGCGGCAAACTTCTAATCCGAGCGCTCGAACCCTTACCAATAGTAATATCTAAGCGATAATCTTCCATCGCGGGATAGAGAATTTCCTCCGTCATCCGCGAGAGGCGATGAATTTCATCCACGAATAAGATATCCCCTGGTTTCATGTTCACCAGTAGCCCCACAATATCCCGTGGACGTTCTAGGGCTGGCGCACTGGTAATTTTGTAATTTACCCCCATTTCTGATGCTAAAATCATTGCCATTGTGGTTTTTCCCAATCCCGGCGGCCCATAGAGCAACAAATGATCCAGTACCTCACCACGAGATTTGGCTGCTTTGATGGCAATATCTAGTACATCCTTTAAATCTTTTTGCCCAATGTAATCAGCAAATCGGTGTGGTCGAATACCTTCTTCTTGCTGTTCTTGCTCATCAATAGCAGCTTCAGGCTTCAAAATATTTTCTGTGGATGGTGCTTTCGCCGACTCTTGACGCTGCTTTGGTTCTTTGTTGGGTTCTGGAGGCTGTTTTTTCGAGGAGATTATCGCCATAATTCAGCTATCTACTAAGGGGACTGGGGAGATGAGGGAGATAAGGGAGATAAGGGAGATGAGGGAGATAAGAAAGAGAGATGAGGGAGATAAGGGAGATAAGGGAGAGTAGAGACAAGGGGATAATTCTTAACTCCTAACTCCTAACTCCTAACTCCTAACTCACCACTCACCACTCACCACTCTTAATCCCCCATGCCCGTAAAAATTTTCGTTTGAGAATACCCACGCCAATTTAAAATTTAAATTCCGGTCAATTACCCAGAAGTACAAAAGTTATTATGTTATCTAAAAGAATCTTACCGTGCTTAGATGTTAAGGCGGGACGGGTTGTAAAAGGAGTTAACTTTGTAAATCTCCAAGATGCAGGCGATCCGGTAGAACTGGCCAAGGTTTACAACCAAGCCGGTGCTGATGAGTTAGTATTTCTGGATATTACAGCTACTCATGAAGACCGAGCTACTATTTTAGATGTAGTTTACCGGACTGCTGAACAGGTCTTTATTCCATTGACCGTGGGTGGTGGCATTCAATCCTTAGAAAATGTTAAAGCTTTGTTACGAGCAGGCGCAGATAAGGTTAGTATTAATTCTGCGGCGGTGCGTGATCCAGACTTGATTAATCGGGCAAGCGATCGCTTTGGTAATCAGTGCATAGTTGTTGCAATTGATGCCAGACGCAGAAATAACCCGGAGAATCCAGGTTGGGATGTGTATGTGCGGGGTGGCAGGGAAAATACAGGCTTAGATGCCCTACTGTGGGCACAAGAAGTTGAAAAACGGGGGGCCGGAGAACTGCTAGTAACAAGTATGGATGCTGATGGAACCCAAGCTGGGTATGACATTGAGATTACACGGGCAATTGCTGATGCTGTAGAAATTCCCGTTATTGCTTCAGGTGGTGCAGGTAATTGTGAACATATCTACACAGCCCTAACCCAAGGCAAAGCTGAAGCCGCATTACTTGCATCCCTGTTACATTACGGACAATTAAGCGTAGCAGAAATCAAAAATTACTTGCGCGATCGCAATGTACCAGTCAGAACATTCTCCTGAGCTACCATTTAGCATTTAATGACATCTATCTAAGGTTAGACACACTTCCCGCAAACGGTGTTAATATAATTTTACAAGTATTAACAAATATTAAAAAATATGTTGGTTCCTATTTTACTTTTTGATGTCGCCCTGGTGGCGTGGTCACTGCACTTGATGGAAAGAGCCTACGAGAGCAAAGAATTTTCTCTGATGTTGGCTGGTACATTAGTTGCTCTGGCCGCTGCTGCCATGTTAGTAGTTTACTTTTTGATGGGACACTGTATGACCTATTTGTTGCAAGTGTCGTTGTGAGTGTCCAGTGGTTGAGGAGATATTAAAAATTTATTTTCCAGAAAAAGCTTGACAAAATACTAGTAATCAAGCGATTATATATAATGGATTTTAAGGGGTTATAGCGCAGTTGGTAGCGCACCTCAATGGCATTGAGGGGGTCAGCGGTTCGAATCCGCTTAGCTCCATTCTTAACACCCTGAATCTTTCTCTTAATTGAGAGGTTTAGGGATATTTTTTAGAGCTTTTAAATGCTTGTCTACCTAGCCAGTCTCAAAAGTTGGAATGATAGAGACTGTAATAGGTTTCTGAGGCGATTCGTTTTTGCTGTAAGAACTGTAACCAATTTTCTAGCACTTCTTCAACTTCATACTCATCAGTATCAATGATTTGTGCGATGCCTGCGGCGGGCTGCGCCAACGCTTCCACTGATATTGCTTTTTGCTGCTGTATTAAGATATTTAACACATCTGTGCTATGTTCTGTCCCTTGTTCGGGTGGAAACATTTTGTGTAAATGCTGCTGATAATATGCCTCGAAACCAGGCGGGGATTGATTGGACTCGAAAGATTCCGGGTAGAAATTTTCTGCCTTAGCGTAGCTTACCGAAGGTATCGCACTTATTACCTGACTGAGATACATAAAATTATTTTCGATAAAGTTATTAATAGCGGCGAAGACAAATTCACGACCGACAAAGTTGTGGCTTTTTTCTTGAATGATTTGCTCAAACTCCGTTGGATGTCTTTTGGGGTAATTAGTATTGGATGGTTTGGGTGGTGAGTTCATAATTTTGGACAATAATTAAAAGATAAGGCAACAGTAGAGGTGATCATGACTGTACAATTGCTAAGACGGAAATTCACAATTGAGCAATATCATAAGATGATTGAGTCGGGGATTCTCACAGAGGATGACCGGGTGGAATTGATTCGGGGAGAGATTATTGATATGTCGCCTATTGGAACAAAACACGCTGCTTGTGTAAATCGACTTGTTAATCTGTTAATTTTGCTGTTGGGTAAACGCGTTATACTTGCCGCTCAAAATCCGGTCGCGTTGAACAATAATTCAGAACCTCAGCCAGATGTGGCATTACTTAAGCCCCGTGATGATTTCTACGCCACAGCACACCCCCAACCCCAGGATATTTTTTTACTAATTGAAGTATCTGATTCCACTGTGATGTATGACCGGGAAGAGAAAATTCCTTTATATGGAGAAGCAAACATAATTGAAGTTTGGTTAGTAGATATTAACGAGCAAATTGTGGAAGTTTATCAACAACCAACAGCCGCAAGATATCAGCTTATGCAAAAGTTCGCTAGTGGTCAAACTTTATCAATTAAAGCTTTCCCTAATATAAACATTACCGTCAATGAAATCTTTGGCAGATAAAATTACTTCTCCCCTGATTCCTCTCTCATCCCTTGAAGACGCAAAAAATGCACCCTACCTTAGGAGTACGATAAGCCGCGCTAACGCTCCCTCTTCTCTCTTCCTCAGCGTCCTCAGCGCCTCTGCGGTTCGATTCTCAGACTCATTTAGCGCAGTATGAGCGCTCACTTATACCTAAAATAAAATGAAACATGGTGCGAGCGCATAGACGTTTTCAGTAACAAACCCCAAATTTGAGCTTTTAAACCGCAAGTTTCAGGCTCAAAGGCTTAACATTCACCCTTAGAGGCTCAACTGCGGCAATATTAACCTTGCAACCATATCAACAACTAGAACCATAGATGCTTGGATCTTTAAACATAGCCATCTATGGTATAGAAATGTATAGAATCTTGTAAAGATATAAAATATAGTTTTTAAATGCACACATTTCTAGCTTCTTCCTCAATGCAGCTGTCTGTACCACCAAATCACTTTCAGCCTATGAAGATTGTCGCACTGGGGGACAGCTTAATTTATGGATTCGGCGACCCGGAAAAAGGAGGCTGGATAGAGCAACTACGGCGATGGTGGATGTTGCCGGATAGTGCGGGTCATGTTCTTTATAATTTAGGGGTAAGAGGCGATCGCACGCAACAAGTAGCCCAAAGGCTAGAAGTTGAGTTCCGCCATCGGGGTGAACTGCGAAATCGTGTCCCCGACTTGATTATTTTATCAGTAGGCGTGAATGACTCAGCGCGGTTAGCGCGTCCCGATGGCCGAAGCTACACAGATTTTACATTGTTTGAAAAGGAAATTGCAACTCTTTTAGATTTAGCACAGCAACTATGTCCTGTGTTATTTGTGGGCATGGTGCCAGTGGATGAAGCCAAGATGCCATTTTTAGATTGTTTTTATTATAATCATGCCGACCAGTACCGCTACAAAGAAGCAACTCGAATTGCTTGTACCAAAAGGCAGATTCCCTATTTAGATATTTTTGAGCAATGGATGGAACGCGGTGAAACTTGGCGGCTGAAAGGCTTGAGTGAAGATGGTCTTCATCCCAATACACTAGGTTATCAAGCTTTGTTAGAAGATGTAATCAATTGGGATGCGATACTTTCAGTGGGCAAAGCCCACGCAACTTACCATTCTAAATTTGATTATCAGCTTAAGCGATCGCAATAATAATATATATGTGTTGGTGCATTGGGATTATACCAATTCCCGAAAATGCTGATACATATATATAGATTTATCGTCAGGGCATGGCATTGCCATGCCCCAAAAGAGCGTATTTGTATAATTATTAAAGTGAAATAGTATTAGCCTATATTCTCGTATTTTCCATCCTCGCAAAAGTACCACAATCTTGCTGAATTTTCAATGAAAACGAGTCAAAATATATTTATAATAACTCTAATTTCTCTCTTATTCATTACTCCAAACCCCAAACTCCTAACTCCTAACTCCTAACTCCAAACTCCTAACTCCTAACTCCTAACTCCTAACTCCTAACTCCTAACTCCTAACTCTTAACTTTTATGACACCAACTTTATTTGGTCGTTGGCAAACTCGATTATTATTACTTGCAACGGTGGGCGTACTTGTGTCTTTGCCCTTTGTAATGGGTTTGATTGGTTTTAGTGCTAACTCGGTTTACTTATGGATACTTGGTTATGTCGCCGTCTTTGGCTTAGGTTGGGATGTGCTTTATAACTATCTCCAAAAATACCGATGGGACAGGGATTGGCCAGCAGCCTATCAACTCTTAGCTGGGATATGGGAATTAGTATTTGTGTTCTGTGGAGTAAAACTATTTGGCTTTTTACCAATACCTTTACCTAAAGAAGAACTACCTTTAGCAGTTTTTTTATTACACTATAGCGCCGTCTGGTTAGCAGTTTTTATTAGTTCACAAAGCCTGATGCGAATTATCTTTCCTCGTTGGCGTTTCCGGGGTGGAGAGTTGTTGTAATATCGTGTCCGCAAATGACCTAACCCCCTTCCCGAAGCTCTAAGGGGGAAAAATTCAAATAAGCCTATTGGTTTATGGTCTAGACACAAGCCTCTTGAGGTGTTACGCCAGTGCATCAGCTTGGAATGGCTAATACATCGGTTTGTAAAAATTAGCTCACAGATGGCGGTTTTAGTTTGGATGCAATATGTATGTTAGAACTCTTGCATAAATCAAACAATTTGAACCTCACCCCGCCAAAGCGTAGCTTTGTCTCCCCTCCCCCATACTTTGGGGAGGGGTGTTAGGGACTTTTGTAAGAGGTCTATTGTATTGACGTACAGTTGTATGCACTGTTACGAACAATAAGGCAGTTTTAGCTACTGCCCTATCTCATTAAATTAAAAATAGCTATCTTATATTTCCAAAATTGGCACTTGTGCTGATGTAGTTATCTATGAAAAAACAGTACAAGCTTTTAAATGTGGGGAGATTATTCAATGCAGAGACGCAAATTAAGGAGGTGTAATGTCAAATTTTGATCTGGTTATTCAGCTATTTCTGCAACTTACAGTTATTCTAGTCACTTGTCGCATCGTCACAATTTTAGGACGGCGCTATCTTAGACAAACTGATGTTGTTTGCGAAATGATTGCAGGCGTAATGCTAGTCCCATCACTTTTGGGAACAAACAAACCCTAACTTTAATGTTGATAATTTTGATGTTTTGTGCATAGATACCGATGTTACCGGTATCTATGCAATATTCGGTGCTTTTGTGCTAGGGGCAGTTACACCACGCCAAGAATTTGCCCAACAAATTCGCCAATATACAGAGTTTTTAACTACTTCTTTTTTGCTACCAATATTTTTTGTCTTCTCTCGATTGAATACTCAAATTGGATTGGTAAACACACCGACGTTGTGGGGAATTACGCTCTTAATTATTGCGATGCCTACGGCGGTAAACTACGCAATTCTTGGCAAAGGTATTGCTTGTATGTTGGCTGCAAAATTGGCGGGGGAAAATTGGCGCGAATCTGCAACTATCGTCGCTCTGATGAATAGTCGTGGTTTGATGGAGTTAATCATTCTTAATATTGGACTGGAGTAAGGTATAATTACCCCAACTTTATTCACTATCATGGTTATTATGGCAGTCATTACTACACTCATGGCATCACCACTGATTGCCTTTCTGTTGCAAGGTACAAGCTATGAAAAATATTCCGCTTAAGCAAATTAAATATAAATTTAATTACCTAGTAATAAGGTAAAATTATTTTCTTTGACTCTGGCTATAGCAATTGTAAATAATTTATGAATAAAAAGATCCCCGACTTTTTGAAGAAGTCGGGGATCTGAGCCTCTCGGTTATTTAAGATGTAGCTCCTAAAATCATCAAAATTTATGTTTCACGACTGCAATTGCATCGTAACAATAATTCACATGATGACGAAGCACAAATGACCTTGGTTGTATCTAACTAGGTTGACATTTCCAGTTCTTTAAAGAATCATCTTAAAGAAACCAGATAGTTAATTGTGAGGAAACCATGCATATAGTTATTCTCGTTCTGGTTGAAGTGCTGATTATTATTGGGCTTTCACGGCTAGTAGGGCTAGGATTCCGTTCCATTAAGCAACCACTGGTAATTGGTGAGATTGTCGCCGGGATTATGCTTGGCCCATCTTTATTTGGTTTAGTTGCTCCCGATCTAGCAGTTTCCTTGTTTCCACCAGAAACTATTCCTTTTTTAAATGTTCTATCTCAGGTGGGACTAATATTTTTCATGTTTTTGATTGGGTTAGAACTAAATCCCAAATACCTGAGTGGACAATTAGAAGTAGCAGTTTTAACTTCTCATGTCAGCATTTTAGTACCGTTTTCTTTAGGAACATTGCTAGCGGTGCTACTTTATCCCCTAGTTTCCGATGCAAGTGTATCCTTCACTGCCTTCGCCTTATTTTTGGGGGCGGCAATGTCGATTACTGCTTTTCCGGTGTTGGCGCGAATCATTACTGAAAACAATTTACAAGGAACGCGTTTAGGAACGTTGGCGTTAACTTGTGCAGCAGTAGATGATGTGACAGCTTGGTGTCTATTAGCAGTAGCGATCGCAGTGGCGCGAACTGGTGACTTTGCAGGTGCCATACCCACAATTATCGCCACCATAGTTTACATCGGCTTGATGTTGACGGCGGGACGTTGGTTCTTGCAACGCCTTGCCAAACACTACCTTCGTGCAGGACGACTCAGCCAAGTGCTGCTAGCTGGGATTTATATGGCAGTGGTTGCGTCAGCATTAATCACCGAACTAATTGGTATTCACTTAATTTTTGGGGCATTTTTGCTGGGAGCAGCCATGCCCAAAAATGAAGATTTAGTGCGGGAATTGGCAGTAAAAACCGAAGATTTTGTTTTAATCTTCTTACTGCCAATATTTTTCGCCTACAGTGGCTTAAAAACGCAGATTGGTTTGCTCAACCGTCCAGAATTGTGGCTTTTGTGTGCGTTAGTTTTAGCAGTGGCGATCGCAGGCAAATATATTGGTACTTATGTAGCAGCCCGTGTGAGTGGCATTAGTAAACGGGAAGCCTCAGCACTCGGTTGGTTAATGAATACTCGCGGTTTAACCGAACTGATAGTACTAAATATTGGTCTAGAGTTAAAGGTAATTTCCCCCTTAATATTTACCATGCTGGTAATTATGGCATTGGTAACTACATTCATGACCTCGCCCCTGCTGGAATGGACATATCCGAAAAAGCTAATCAGGTTAGATGTCGTGCAACCGCAGTCGGAAGCAGAAACAGGTATAGACACCTCTGCTGGAAGTGAAACTTCCCCTCATCCTTTCCGAATTTTGGTGCCAGTAGCAAATCCAAGTACCCAAAAAGGTTTAGTACAGTTGGCAGTAGCATTGGCACAGCCCGCCGTCGGTATCGCTCTTAATTACCGATATCCTGCCATTGTTAACCCTCTTAGCCTGATTGAATTTCAAGAAGATTATGCTTTTGAAAGTACCCCAGTTGAAGCAGATCGATTAATCGCCCAGCGCCGCCAGCAGCTACAAGAATTAATTAATACTCTCGAACCGCCAGAAACTCGTTCTTGTGTGCATCCTATAGTTCGCATATCCAGCAACGTTGCCCGCGAAACAGCACAGATTGCCACCTTAGAACAAGCTGATTTAATTCTCGTCGGCTGGCATCGCCCAGCTTTTAGTAGTAATCGTTTAGGTGGACGAGTCGGACAAATGCTTACCACTGCCCCAGTCGATGTAGCAGTGTTTGTAGATAAAGGCAAAGAGCAACTAGAAAGTTTATTGGTACCTTATTCAGCCAATATCCATGACGATTTAGCACTAATACTAGCTCTGAGACTGCTAATCAATCGTGAGACTTGTATGTTGCAGATATTACAGATAGTAGCAAATCAAGCCAAGGAAGAAGTGAGTTACGAACTAAACACGATGATGGAACAATTGCCCACCAGTGTACGCGATCGCATTGAAATCAAAATTCTCGAAGCCCCAGAACCAATCCAAGCCGTAATTCAAGCCTCAGAAGGTGTTGATCTAACTATTGCTGGCACCAGCCGCGCTTGGGGAATCGAGCGCCAAACCTTGGGAAGATATACAGATCAACTAGCTATCCAATGTCGTTCCTCCCTGCTAATTACCCGCCGCTACAGCCAAGTCACCGCTCACCTTGCCTCTATGCTTCCTGAAGTTAGTAGTCAAGAGCCAACATTGAGGAGTTGAAATTCATGAATCATTTCAACTTCAAATCTTTAAGTTTTTACGGAGTAGCAATAATTTCAGTGCTACTGTTGTTTAAAACTGTCAGTGCTTACGGAGAAAGCCATCTCAAGGCTCCTCCTCCAATTAACGGTCGGTATCGTCTAACCCTGTCAGAGAATTTGCCTAATTGTGAAAAATCGGATACCCTAACGTTAAACATTCAGCAGTCGGGTATTTACTTAAATGCCTCTGTATTACCGGCAAACGCTAACGCCAATACTGACGAAAAGCACTCTCTGGCAGGCATCTTCCGAAATCAACAGTTAAATTTATCTGGAAAAGTTGGTAAATCAATCCTTTGTAATATTCCTCGTCCCCAAAATGATCCTCTGAACTCAGTCACAATTCAAATGCAACTTGTGGATAAAAGTAATATGACAGGTCAATTAACCGTAAATGGTATTCCACAACCTCTGAAATTTACTGCTGTGCCTCAAAAAGCTAATTGAATTAGGGAACTCGCTATCCTTCTGGGAATAAGGAGCAATGGGGAGTAGGGAGTAGGGATTGGAAGCGCGAAGTAAACAGCAATGTGAGCGCATTGTATGCGTTTTATGAAGCAGATAAAAAGAATGGATCAGGGACTAAAGACTAGGCGATTTTGCCAATGGCGCAAGCAGCTATTTAGCATCAGTCTATTAGGCTTTTATGCAGCGATCGCCCTTGAAAGCACTACTGCTGCTACACCAGTAGCAAAGCTAGAAAATTGGCGTTTTTCCTCCAAGACACAGCAACTCGAAATCACCCTCTCAGCAGGCACAACCCCCCGTTACTTCTACCTTACCCAACCCTCCCGTCTGGTTGTAGATATACCGAATACTAAGTTGGGCAAAGTTACCACGCAACAAAATTATCCTGGAGCAATCAAAAGCATTCGCGTTTCTCAACTGAATGATCACGACACACGCATTGTCCTAGATTTAGCACCAGGAACTGTTTTAAATCCTAAACAGATACAACTGCAACCCGTTTCCCGAAAAAACTCTACTCGCTGGGTATTACGTCCGGTTATTTCTGGTAAAACTACTGCCGTGAAACCAGGGAACTCCCCACCTTCACCCAAGAAACAACCTCAAACAGCCAAAAAGCCTCCTACTAACCTACCCGTAACCACTACTAATTTACAAGCACCCTTACTCACAGTTCCGCCTATATCAAATAACCTACCGTCAACAATTACTAATAACTCAGCGCAGCCTTTTGTTACTGTACCTCCCCTAACTTCTAATACATCCTCTCAAGAACCTGCTTTGATTCTTCCCCCTCCTTCTTTCCCAAATCAACCCGGTAACTTGAATAGCATTCCTCCTTTAGGTATGTCACAATTTCCACTTCCAACCATCCCCAATCTTCCCAATCCCCAGGTAATCGAGTTTGGTCAACCCCTTCCTAAAAATAGATAGGGAATAGGGGAAGCAGGGGGAGAAGAGTTAATAACCAATGTCCCTCAAAAGTGCTGAGTTCCTAGTTCCGTTAGCGGATAGCTATGGTTTAGCCCGTGCTGAGTGGGGCAGAGCGAAGAATAATTCCAAACTCCAAACTCCAAACTCCAAACTCCAAACTCCAAACTCCAAACTCCAAACTCCAAACTCCAAACTCCAAACTCCAAACTCCAAACTCC
>NZ_JBALFF010000089.1:0-5277 GCF_036916975.1 Nostoc sp. | reverse complement strand
CTCCTAACTCCTAACTCCTAACTCCTAACTCCTAACTCCTAACTCCTAACTCCTAACTCCTAACTCCTAACTCCTAACTCCTAACTCCCAACTCCCAACTCCCAACTCCTAACTCCTAACTCCCAACTCCTAACTCCTAACTCCCAACTCCTAACTCCTAACTCCCAACTCCTAACTCCTAACTCCCAACTCCTAACGCTCAATAAATAATAAACAAAAAGGGCTGCTGAATTAGCAACCCTTAAATTTAATAAAATTGTTTTTTTTAATCAACCGACGCTAAACCAACAATTTGCAAGGGTTTTGTAGTATCTTCGATTTTTGTATTAATTTGCTGCACCATTAATTTGGTATTAATAGGGTCTTTTTCATCTGATGAGTCTGTATAAAACTCACTAGTACTGGGTTCTTCGAGCATCAGGCGATCGCACGGTATCTTATCGGATAAAATTGCACTTGCCATCATCCCTGTATGAATCTCCAACTGACCTTTTCGCGGAGCTTCAAACACTAAACGTTGTCCAGGGAAAACAACCCTTTCAAAGTACCAGTTGGGAATATTGGAGATGCGAGCTACCTGTATTTTGCTCGTGGCATTAATGTAGCAGCAGAGAATTTTTCCCGATTGCTCAGGTGGTAGAGGATCTAATATTTGAGCCATAACTGCTGAGGAGCTTTACGCCACAATTTTACATTACACTAGCCAAGCCTAGCATTGCCTGATCCCCAGTTGTTGTAGCTGCGACTACCAACTTAACTCTTTCTAGATTTTTTTTACCTTAAGATATATACTATTTTCTAAAAATTTTGTGAAAATTTATGCTTTGTCTGCAATTTTACACTATATAGACATCTTTTAATTTTTAATTTCTCGCAAAAAATCTTTAACTTCTTTAGGGCAGATAACTACAAAGTAGCTATGGCGAAGATCCCCTTAGCTTGAGCCTAGTTCAGGAGTGGATTTTTCTGTTTCATCTATCACAGGATTAAAAGCCTGGGATCATCGCTTAATGAATGAACTCGATGTTATCGTAAAGCTATATGAAAAATGTCTTCATAAAACCTCTCTTGATGCCATGCGTTTGGTACAGAAAGCAATTTCATTGATTCCTATATCTGTGAACAAATCTTATAATTATATCAGTAATAGGCTTTAATGTCAAGCAAGATTGTCACAGATTAAAAGCAGCCAAAACAAAAACACCCTTTAAAACTGGAATTTATCTCGTCCCCAAAGATTGGCAAGATGGAAGTCAAAACACCCATGATGGAAAATCGAATTCTTTACGTTCGCCTTCCTTGTAACCCTATCTTTCCCATTGGGGTTGTCTACCTGAGCGATCACGTCCACAAACAGTTCCCTAATATTGAACAGCGGATCTTTGATTTGGGAACAGTGCCACCTTTAGACTACAGTTCTGCTCTGGATCGCTGTATCGATGAATTTAAACCGACACTGCTAGTATTTTCGTGGCGGGATATTCAAATTTATGCTCCAGTTGGCGGACGTGGTGGTAACCCACTACAAAACGCCTTTGAATTTTACTACGCGAAGAATCCTTTATTGAAACTACGTGGGGGATTGGGCGGTTTGCGAATCTTCATCGCTTACTATGTAGAGTTGTGGCGGAACCAGGGTTTAATCAAACGCGGTTTAAAGCGCGCCCAAAAATATAATTCTAATGCCCGTGTAGTTGTAGGTGGTGGTGCAGTCAGTGTATTTTACGAACAGTTGGGTAAAAGCTTACCCCAAGGGACAATTATTTCTGTGGGTGAAGGGGAAACCCTGCTGGAAAAACTTTTAGGTGGCAAAGATTTTCGAGATGAACGCTGTTACGTTGTGGGAGAAACTCAACCACGGGAAAGGCTAATTCACGAACAACCCACTCCACTAGAAAAAACAGCTTGTAACTACGACTATATCGAAAGCATCTGGCCAGAATTTAACTTTTACCTGCAAGAAGAAGACTTTTATATAGGTGTACAAACTAAGCGTGGTTGTCCTCACAACTGCTGCTATTGCGTCTACACTGTCGTCGAAGGGAAACAAGTCCGCATCAATCCAGCAGATGAAGTAGTTGCTGAGATGCGCCAATTATACGATCGCGGCATTCGCAACTTCTGGTTTACTGATGCCCAATTCATCCCAGCCAGAAAATTTATCGACGATGCAATAGAACTCTTGCAAAAAATCGTCGATTCTGGTATGACAGACATCCACTGGGCAGCATATATCAGAGCCGACAATTTAACACCCGAATTGTGCGACTTGATGGCTAAAACTGGGATGAACTACTTTGAAATCGGGATTACCAGTGGTTCTCAAGAACTTGTACGAAAAATGCGGATGGGGTATAACCTACGAACCGTCTTGCAAAACTGTCGTGACTTAAAAGCAGCTGGTTTCAACGATTTGGTTTCCGTCAACTACTCCTTTAACGTCATTGACGAACGTCCCGAAACCATCCGCCAAACCATCGCCTACCACCGGGAACTAGAACGAATTTTTGGTGCTGATAAAGTCGAACCTGCCATTTTCTTTATTGGATTGCAACCCCATACCCATTTAGAAGAATACGCTTTTAAAGAAGGCATCCTCAAACCAGGGTATGATCCAATGAGCTTAATGCCGTGGACAGCCAAAAAGCTTCTTTGGAATCCTGAACCTCTTGGTTCATTTTTTGGAGAAGTCTGCTTGCAAGCTTGGCAACAAAACCCTAACGATTTCGGACGCGAAGTCATGAAAATTTTAGAAGAAAAACTAGGTTGTGCCGACTTAGAAGCAGCACTGACTGCACCAATAGAGAAAAAAGACAAACAGTTAGCAGCTGTTTGATAAAATTCCCAGAATCAGACAAGAGCAAATTTTATTTCCTTGTCTCGCGCCTACCCCTACCCTAATCATTCTCCCTCTGCGGTTATTTTCACCCAATCCCATGTTAGAAGGTTCAATCCTACAAAAGCTAGAAACAGCCCATCGCCATACCACCAGGCCAATTCGATTCGGTGTTTACTACAAAAATACCTTAGTTGCCCTGTGCCATGCTCTAGAAGACCATATTTTAACCGACGACGGTACACCCCTAGTAATCTCAGCTTTCCAACGGGGTAAATGGTATCTACAAGAAGCCGGACGATATGCAGATATCGCCCAGCGCAGCAGCCAAATTGTGATTATGGCTGCTGCTGAATCCGGCTTTGCTGAACATCCCACAAGCCTTTTACCCAATGTAGACTTAGTGGGATTAGATTCAGTCGATCCAGTAGCTCAGGAGTGGCACTTAATTATTTTATCGCCTAAATACACAGCAATGGTAATTTGTCAAGAATTATCAGAAGCTGATTATGGCAGCACTGGAGTACCGACATCAGACTTAGAGCGTAAATTCTATGGCTTGTGGACATTTGAGCCAGAGTTAGTGCAAGATACAGCAGAAATAGCGATCGCTCACATCAAAAAATACAACCCAGAACTGGCACAAAAGCTCACAGCCGATAAAGAACAAATTGTACCGTCAATGGACAGATCGCAAAATTTAGGTGCAGTTGTCTCGCGTGTAGTAGATTACCTCCAAACTGGGCAAGATAATTTATCCATCCCTACAGCCCTTCAGCAACAAACCCTAGATCGCAACTTGGTTTCTAACGAAATCCAAGCCTTTTTGCGGATGGCACAACTGATGGATATGGCAGATATTAACAATCCAATGGCAGCCGGGGAAGTAGTAGTACTTGCTGAAGCTATAGGCCAGCTTTTGGATCTTCCCGCATGGCAGATTAAGAGGTTGCGGCTAGCAGCTTTGTTGCATCGCATAGATCCGTTACAGAAAGCAGAAAGCGTACTCAGTGGCAGTATATCCACACGCTACCAAGAAGATGCTCCCAGTTGTCCCTTAACTTGTCCCTTAGTACCTGGGGCGCAAGTATTGCGAACCATGCCAAGACTGCGAGCCGTTGCCCAAATTATCACTCACCAAAGCGAGTGGTGGAATGGCACAGGGGAACCAGCAGGTTTAGGTGGAGATGAAATTCCCCTAGAGTCGAGAATTTTGGCATTATTGGCAGATTTTCAATGGCGAATCAATCAGCGAAAATCGTCAAATCAAAGCCGGAAAGAGATATTTACTCAAGCTTTAGATGAGTGCAGACAGCAACAATCTACCCGCTTTGACCCTAAACTTGTAGATACCCTAGCTTTATTAGTTATGGGTTTACAACAGGGACTCGACTTACCCATCATGACACCCAAAGTCAGCGCCGGTATCTGGATACTTGATTCTCAATGGGACAGCCACAGCAAGATAAGTGAGGAGATTGGTAGTTATTTGACATGAATATTGAAGCCATTAAATTAGGAAAACTCAAACAACTTCCAGGGGCAAATTTAGAAGACGAGGAACTCTCACGACTGGATTTAAGCCGGATTAATCTTGCTGGCGCTACCCTTGTCGGCACTAATTTTACTGCTTCCAAACTCGAAGGTGGGCATTTGGAAGGGGCAAATTTGATGGGAGCCAACCTTCAACAAACTGACTTGCGGGCGAACTTGATGGGAGCAAACCTGATGCAAGCAGATTTAACAGGCGCTGACTTGCGGGGTAGCAATTTGCGCGGTGCTAACTTGATGGGAGCCAGACTCAGTGATGTGTCATTGGCGGGTGCTTTCTTGAGTGGTGCCAATTTAATGAATGTGAACTTGCAAGGCGTTGACTTGCGGGGTGCTGACTTGCGCGGTGTAAACCTGACTGGGGCAAATCTCAAAGGTGCAGATTTGAGTCGCGCCGATTTGCAAGGGGCTTTATTGAGTGAAGCAAACCTGGAAGAAGCCGACTTGCGGGGGGCGAATTTAGCAGGGGCGAATTTGACAGGAGCGAATTTACTCTGTGCAGAGTTAGAAGGGGCAAACTTGAGCGGCGTTAATTTGAATAAAGCCTGTGTGGTGGGGACAGTTGTGGAGACGAGTTTATAAAAATCGCGGAAAGGTGTAGTTTTTTCTCCTTCATGGAACAGTGACAATTACTTAAAATTTTACTATTAGTATTTGCAGTTTAGGCAGGTGAAAATTTGTGAGTTTACAAGACGCTATTTCGCAAAGACTTGCAATACTGAAGAAAACAGCCTCAGCAGATTCAATCTTTTCTCTAGTTAATACTGGCAGGGTGGCATCATTCGAGACAAACCAGATAAGGGACTTCCAGAGAATAAAATATACAGTTACCAATAATGATAATCATTGTTAGGGGGGTAGGAGAGGCTGCTTACGGCAGCCTCTCCTAC
>NZ_JBALFF010000088.1:0-4636 GCF_036916975.1 Nostoc sp. | reverse complement strand
TTGGGAGAGGGATTTAGGGTGAGGGCAAAAACTACGGTTCTCAACTTAAATCGCGTTTAAATTCTTATTTTTCTGAAAAAGATTCCTAAAAACTGGCGTAAAAATAGAATGAAATAGCCCTAGTAGTCCACCACATTTGGGAGCATCCCGTCAGGTGCAAAAACCTTGATAGCCCTCATCCCCTAACCCCTTCTCCCATCTTTGGGAGAAGGGGAACTAGAATGGCGAACTAGAATTATGTCTCCCCTCTCCCATATTTGGGAGAGGGGCTGGGGGAGAGGGAAAAGATTTAACCAAAATTGGGATGCTCCCATTTTGATGGGTACACTACCAGAGCGATCGCTCTCTTACCCAATAATTAATTTGCTCAAACTATATTTGAGCCAAGTGGTCTACTAAGTCCAATAAAGAATTTTAGCATTTGGAAAGCGCCTACTAATCTCACTCTCAAAAAAGCTACGCAACACCTTCATTGTGTCCTTATCATAAACGTACTTCGTGCCACCAAACTTATTACGCTTAACACTGCGTTTTTCCTCATCCATCTCTAATTTTGATTGCGGATACCAAGTTTGTAAAACTTCTTTTGACCCAGGTGTGAACCGATGGGAGATTAACTCAAAGGTCAGGTCACAGTCAAAATCCAGTGCCTCGTTTATCCGATCAAACAAACCACTATAGTGCATTTGCCAATCGTCTATCGGCATAATTGGCGCGATTACCAAGCCTACTGGATAACCGCCACCGCCACGCTTTTGTGGTAGCGCCAACTGTCGCAATGCATTAAGTCTAGATGTTACCGATGCTGTGCCACCTTCAAACTTACCAGAAATCGGTGCTGCATTAACGCTGATCCGACAGCGAGTATGTCCATTGTGTGGTAAGTCGAGTAATCCATCTACAGCATCAAACTTCGATACCCAACGTAGATGTGCATTGGTACGAGTGCCAAAGTAACGGATACATTCAGCAAGACTTCCAGTTAAATGCTCAATACCCAATGGGTCAGTGTAACAGCTAACTTCAAAACTTGTGGTTTTTCCTTGTTGCTCGTAGTTAGCTAAGTTTTCTAATATCTGCGGTAAGTTAGCAAAAACGCGAATCACAGGTGGCCCCGACAAGCTCCCAGCTAGGTAGCAGTATTGACAATGAGCCGGACAACCTTCGGCAATGTGAAACTGCCAATCCGCAGAAGGTGGAATGGGACTCAGTTTAAAAGAACTGGGTGGTGCAGTAACTACAGCTAAGGTACGCTTGGCGATGTTGTAAGTATCCCGCTCAGACTCACCGCGCAGACCCTTCAGGCGGTTCTGTGATAGTTCTTCTATTGATAAGTTGAGTGACTGCACACGTTCAAGAATCTGCTGCCCCCAATCCTCATCTAGGGCAGCAGGTGTAAACAGTACCCGTTCAGGTATCCACAACCTTGGCGATCTTGTTTGTGTATCTGATACTGAAACTTGGTCTGTAATGGTATTCAGCAATATCTTTCTCCGTTATTTAGTTTGCTGATTTCTGCAATTAATTTTCCAGGACTTGCTTAATTCGTCGCTCTAACAAATCAAGATCCAAACTGCCTTCATCACGATTAATTCGGCGCACAGTCGAATTAACATTACCTAAATTAACCAATAAATCTTGAAGAATTTCCTGCTGCTGACGGGCTTGGGTAACTTCGCGTGGTTCTTGTACCAAATCACGCACGATGGTATCTTCAGCGCGAGAGGCGATAATTGGATCGCTTTGCCCTTGAATGTGAACAAAGGTTCGTCGCCCTGGCCCTCGCTCCTCTTCTATTGGTATAACTGCTGTCACTTGGTCAGAACGCACATATTTGCCAAATCCCAAATGTACTAGTTCAGATGAGAGTATTTTCATATAATTGAAGCGTTATTTTTAAGTCTTACTTATATTGTAAAATCTAGAAAAGTGACTGAAACCCATAGACTATACGGGTTCTACCCAATTTAAAGTAGTACTTTCCTTTCCCAATTGCTCTATTTCAGTCACCTATTCCTACTTTCTACATCACCTCAAGTTTTGCAATAAGCGATACCTACGGTGAGCTACGCTAACGCACTTCATAAAGCGATCGCAATTTGACGATATCTTTCCATTCGAGATCGCTAAATGGTTGGGTAACTAGTTCTATGCCAAAGTACTGTTTTGCCGTCTCTGTCAATGTCTCCACAATCTTTACAATCCAGTCATCCTGTTCCTGTGCGTTACAAAGTGAGGTATTCCACGGAGCCGGTTGTTCAAAGATTTCCTCAAATAAACCTTTGTCTGTAGACAAAATCATTGAGCCGTGTTGAAGAATGGTATTTCTTCCTTTGCGTTGGGCGCTACCAATAAATTTACTTCCATCAGCAGTAACTAAGTCAGCTGCTGTTGCTGTGTTGAAGCAACTGGGATTGTGAATGTAACCCCGTCCAGCAGAACCATAATTTAACTCAATACCCAAGGTTTGCCAGCCTTGAATTAAAAAGTTACAGATTTTTTCATAAGTACCCCAGCTTTTTCTATTACTAGCTGAGGTAATCAGAGCGTAGGTTAAGTTTCCTTGGTGGATAACTGCTCTACCTCCCGTTGGCCGACGAACTAGATCGAGTTTCTGTCCCTGGTAACTCAGATTATGCCACTCGGCTGGCCATCGTTTTTGCAGATGCCCCAAAGATAGAGCATAAGGACGCCAGGTATAAAAACGCAGGGTAGATGGGTGATATCCCTTGTCACATTGGTTGAACAACCAAGCATCGATCGCCATTTGTACTGCTCCTGAGGTCTTAAGCATTGGGATAAAACGCCAGGTTGATGGTGATTCGGTTGCTAGTTGTCTCATAGATTTCGGACTTTGGAAAGATATTGACATCCTAATATCAGGATTTAATAATGCTTTTGTTTCAGATTATCAGGAAAAATGTGTTTATGAATCTCAGTTGACCGAAAAGTTCTGCGATCGCTCTGCTACTGGCTATGGCTTTATTTGCGATCAACCTATTCTGTCCAGATGCGAGTACCATTGGTGTCAACAAAAGTCTAGAAATGGCTTATCTGTTGGCTTTCTCACCCGCCCTGAACTGAAGTTCATGGCTCATAGCTCAAGTCTACTGAAGTAGACTAAAGTACAGAATACCCAACTGAATTCTGACCACTAACGCCTTTATTCTGTTCGATATAGGACTTACGCAAAAAACCTCTCAAACTCTTATTCCTCCGTGGATGCGTCCTCTGTGGTTCGATTTTCCGTTATCTGTGCGTAAGTCCTGCCATAAAATCTAAAATTCGCTGCTAAGAAAATCAAATAATTGATGCGCCATTTCTAATTTAGAACAAGGTGCGATCGCTATCTGCCGTCCTTGTATATCTAAAAATATCGCTTGATTATTATCACTCCCAAAACCGCTATCAGGCTGATCGATGGGATTGGCAACAATCACATCTAATTTTTTATTCTGTAACTTTTCTAATGCAGGCTTGACAATATCACCACTTTGTGCGGCAAAGCCAATTAATATCTGATGCGGCTGTTTGAGTTTTGCTAATTGAGCGACTATATCGGGTACTGGTTCCAGAGGTAAAGATTGGGGGAGTGATCGCTTGGGTAATTTTTCTGTACTATAATCTCGTGGCTTCACATCTGCAACGGCTGCTGACATCACAATTAGATCAGCGTTGGGTAAACATTCCAGCATGGCGTGCTGCATTTGCTCGGCACTAATGACGGGAATCGCTTGTACTCCTAATGGTACATCCCAATTAGCAGGGCCATGTACTAAAATGACACTTGCACCTCGGTGAAGTGCGGCTTGCGATAGCGCTAATCCCATTTTACCTGTAGAAGGATTACCAATAAATCTAACTGGGTCAAGATACTCTCGCGTTCCCCCAGCACTGATTAACACGCGTTTACCAGCTAAATCTCGTTTACCTTGAGTGTGTAACAACGATTGGATGTGAGCCAAAATTTCTGGAGGTTCTGCTAATCTACCAGCACCGATGCGATCGCACGCTAATAATCCTGATGCTGTATTCATTCCATGATATCGGCTATCGATCAATAGCTGTTGCCAATTTCGCTGCACTGATAGCTGTTCCCACATATCCGTATTCATCGCGGGTGCTAACAGCACCGGACAAGTAGAAGCCAGCACGGTATTTGTGAGTAAATTATCCGCCATCCCGTAGGCTAACTTGGCTAATGTATTCGCTGTCAAGGGGGCAATTACCATCACATCTGCCCATTCACCCAAATCAATGTGTAACGGACGAGAGTGAGTAGCTTGCCAAAAATCATCATCTGTGTAGGCGCGATGACGAGATAGGGTAGCTATTGTTAGAGGAGTGATAAATTCTTGCGCCGAACGGGTGAGGATAACTCTGACTTCCACCCCAGTCTTAAACAGCCTCGAAACCAATTCACAAATTTTGTAGGCGGCGATACCGCCACCTACAGCAATTAGAACCCTCTTCAATTTTGGATTAGTCATGGTAAAAAGTTAGGACTAAGTAGTAACTTAAAAGCAAGTAGTTACGAATATTAACTCCAAACTCCAAACTCCAAACTCCAAACTCCAAACTCCAAACTCCAAACTCCAAACTCCAAACTCCAAACTCCAAACTCCAAACTCCAAAC
>NZ_JBALFF010000087.1:0-3102 GCF_036916975.1 Nostoc sp. | reverse complement strand
ACTCCTAACTCCAAACTCCTAACTCCAAACTCCTAACTCCAAACTCCTAACTCCAAACTCCTAACTCCAAACTCCTAACTCCAAACTCCTAACTCTTATCAAAACTGACCTAATTGCAAACTGTAATTAATACTGAAGAACCAGCCATCAAAATCAATGTTTTCGCCTGTTGAACTACCTAAACTCACTCCAGCCTGCACATTTATATTGTTGGTATCAGATATTTGGTAATTTAAGTGTCCGAATAGTCGATGAAATTGGTCTTCTCGATCGCGCTGTGTAAAGTCCGAAAAGTTCACCTGGTAGTCAATACCAACCTGGAGAGGCTTTTGCAAGTAGTAGTTTAGAGACACCCAAAAGGAATTGATGATCCGATCGCGACTTTGGGGATCAGCGAAATTTACACTCAATTCGTAAAAGCTATTTAGTATTAATTTTGAAGTTAGGGGATCTCGCCGCCCTAAAGACACTTGCAAAGAATTCTCATTTAAAAAGCGATCGCCTGCTTTGAAGCTATCCAGGCGATCGCTGTTGTTGGCATAAAATAACTGTTGATTGCTCCAACTAACTTCTCCAAACATTCGCTGCGATAGCTGCTGGTAAATACCGAGATTAAATCTTACCTGGTTGTAATCGTATTGCGACTGATTAATATAACGAATCAAATTCCCATCAATTGAACCGTTTAAAAAAGTCTTAGCTCCCAAAGGGAAATATGCAGAGGCTAACGTCAGTCCAGAAAAAATTAAACCATCTTCTATAGGAATATCCTTTGAGGAAAAAATATTACTGGTTTGGAAGTAGGCTACATGTCCTTGTAGATAGCCTATAGGTTTAAATTTAACTACGGGTTGTTCTATTAGTGGAAAAGTAGGCTGTTCTAGGGGTCGTAACCGCACCCGTAATCCCAATTCGCTATCGCTATCAGATTCAGGTGGCTGTTTTGGCGATCGTAGTAGCTCTATTAGCCTCTCTAGCCTTTGGGACTGATTTATCTCAGATGCATTCAACAGTTCCTCTTTTGAGTCTGGAGGAGATGTAGGCAAATTACTTGGCTGCGATTCTAGCTGTGGCGGGTCATTTTGGTTTTGAGTATCCCCAGATTCTTTGGTTGTGTTTGGGGCTTGAGTAGTTTCGCGTGTTTGCTGCGCCAGCTTTAACGAAGAGGTTCTTGGTTGGGGGCTAAAAGTTTGGGGAAATGCCCCCTTCTTCCTGTCGTGGAAATGAAGGGGGGAACATGAGTCTGAACCCCCCACTTCTATTAACTGGTTATCGTACCCTACGGTAAGCTGGCGCAACAGGTGGGGTCGAATTCCCATATTTACTATCTCCCCAGCTAATAGCTCCCTGCTCCCTTGCCTCTTTTTCAACGGCATCTGCGATTTTGAAAGATGCGACTCACTGGACTGCTTGCACAAAGAGTTAATTAGCTCTTGCTCCAAATTCTGACATAGCTGATAATTTACCTGTGTGCTTGCTAAATTTTTAGAATGCAAAATATCTGTATTTGCAGATTCTGCCGCATCTGCTTTAATCCAACACCAGCTTCCACCACTGGAAACTAACAAAATACAAAAAAACAAATTCTTCCAGTTTTTGAGTTGCATCTGTTAGATTGCGTTGATCGCCTTTGGCAAATGTATACCCACAAGCTGTATCGGAGGTTCCGACTCAGAATATACAATTGAGTTCATCTATCTTAGCTTTGTAGCCATATACTGAAACTACAAACTGAAATTGCTCCTTTTCGGATTTTTCCCCAAATTATTTTGTAAAACTGAGATGATCGGATACAGTTACAGTTTATGCTCAAATCTAGTGAAATAAAGGCAGTAACTCATTTTACAACAGATCCATAACAACTTTTTGTCACTGTAGTTGACCTGATTAAAATGGATTATCTGTAAAATACTCCTGATTTAATTGTTAATATCAAGCAAGTACTAACCTTGAAATTGCCGCAGGCTTTCTTGTATCTAATGCTAGTTTTATAAAAAAACTTAAATCAGCTAAACACATAATTTATTTGTTGTCTATTTGTATCCATTCAATCTAGGCTAAAGTACAGATAAATTTACTAAATAAAATTGCTATAAGAATTATCAATAGCTTAAACTTTAAATTTTTTGGTATTACTTTAAAATCACAAGTTATCAAACTATGTTTTATAAATCGTATCTATTGTTAGTGATTGGTTTATCGGGAGTCATAGTACTGCCTTTGCCAAATAAGGTAAGTGCCATAACCCCTTTGACGCGAGCAGAGATTCAAGACCTCCGCAATATGGTACAACTGATACCCAAAGATAAACTGAAGAAACGTCCTGCACGCAAGTTAGATGCAATGACTCCTGGGGACGGGCTGTCAACTGGTCGAGCATCTCTAGCAGATTTGCGTTTCAATGATGGCTCTTTGGCACGAGTTGGAGAAGAGGCGTTATTTCAATTTTTGCCGAAGACTCGTGACTTTAAACTCTCAAATGGGACTGTGTTGCTGCTCATCCCACCAGGAAGGGGGCAAACACGTATACAAACGCCAAGTGCAGCAGCAGCAATTCGTGGTTCAGCATTATTTGTACGCTACGACCAACAAACAGACACCACAATTGTGGGTGCGCTGACAAATAGCGGCATTGAAGTTTCTAACAAGGAAGCTTCTGAAACTAAGGTGCTGGAAGCAGGGCAGATGATAGTTCTAGTTAAAGGGGAATTTCAGAACTTATATGATTTTGATCTGAGAAATTTTTATGAAACGAGCCAACTGGTTCGGGAACTTGATTTGAATAGGCAAAATTCTGTGCCTACACATCACGATCCAGCAATCACCAGTGTTCAAGCCGAAACTACTGCGGCTTTGAAAGCACAGCCATCGGTCAGAGGCGAGGGAGTAATTGAAATGCGGCTAACTCGTCCTAATAGCCCAACTGCTCCAACACCCGTAACCTCAACTGAGAAATCACCTAACACCTCAACTACTCCAACAGCCGTAACCTCAACTACTCCAACATCCGTAACCTCAACTACTCCAACATCCGTAACCTCAACTACTCCAACATCCGTAACCTCAACTACTCCAACATCCGTAACCTCAACTACTCCAACA
>NZ_JBALFF010000086.1:0-39645 GCF_036916975.1 Nostoc sp. | reverse complement strand
ACTGCTTATTTAGTATAAATATATTTTAGCTACTGAGAAAAGGATTTAGCGATCGCACCTTTTTTTCCAAACCTCACAAAATCGCATTGCTCCCTCGCATAAGTGCCAATGCAGAAAAACGTGTAGATAAAGAACTTATTCAGGATTTTAAACGGGTTCATGGGAAGAATAATCTACTATACCCTAATCGGCATTAAAGTTGCATAATCAGGGCGGGCAAGATGCCCACCCCACAAGATATTCAGAAAAGTTTAATATGCAAATTAGATATGCTTTAGCTTAATAGAGCAATCACAGTTTATTTAATGACAATATAGGAATATCTTTTGATTTAGAGAATTTATTGGGTTTAGTGGGTATCTACATAGCCAATACAAAAGAAAGCTTTTTGAGTGGCAATGAGTTTTTCAAAAATCAAATATGAGTCCTGATATATAAAACTAAAATTCTCCAAACAAACAATTAAATTTATTTGTTTGTTTGGAGATATTTTAGTGCAAAGGAGCTTGAATTTAAATAGAAAAATAATTAGGGTGAACTGAACTAAAAGAGCGATCGCTGCAAATGACCAGTTAGTATTACCCGCAAGCAAAATTTCTCTCAGCCCAGCATGATCCCGAAAGGCAGCAGGTAACAAGGGGACAGTTGGCCCTTCCCGTCCCAAAGGCATTCCCGAACCCAACACTAATGTCGCGCTGATCAACTTGACCAAAGCAATTCGCAGATTTAACGGCATTGGTACGCGAGCCAATACGGCTTTGACTTCAGACATCCCACTACCTGATGCTTCCGGTGCGAAGCGCTCTACTAGCCAACCAGCTAAAAGTCCCCCTACTAGTCCAATAGCTGGTAATACTAAGTAGGCAGGCCAATGGTAAGAAATACGCACTCGCAATGCGCCTGCCCAATCCACTGCCTGTCCTAACAGAACTGCCGCTAACCCAGAAACTAGACCAATCAGGCAAGCTTCCACGAAAGCCAAGCGCCTCGGTTGAAGCAGTTGACGGGAAAGCCTCAACCAGAGAATTTTACCCCTGGCTAACATATTTTTAGCAATCACTTGTCATCAATGAAGGTATATAAATGTCTGAAATGTCTTACCGTTCACCCTATTCATAGGGTTTCATAAAAAAATGAAATCACAATGAAATTTTTCTATGCCTAAAGATAGATATGTGCAATAGCAGTACAAAACTTGTAACATCTTGTACTGCTTGAAAGTGGGTATTTGTTAGCGGCTCTTCTGATTTTATTTTTGCTGTCGCACTACTCAAATCTATATGAATGCAACATTTAATAGGCTGCTTGAGTGGTTGCGAGATTATATATCCGTAGATACTGTTACACTCCTACTTCCAGTTGCAGACCTACAGAGTTTAGCTGTACAAACAACCATTGGACTAGAGGAAGAAATTACATAACAAATCCGTATCCCTATCGGGCGGGGCATTGCTGGTCATATTGCCGCCAGTGTGGAGCCGATGATGGTTAATAATGTGTCAGCAGTAGAGGTCGTGAGTCCAATTCTGCACCAGAAGGGATTGCAATCGCTCGTTGGCGTCTCATTACCTGTTGAGGAAGGAGTGATTGGGGTTCTGCACGTTGGTAACTTTAAATCTCACAATTTTACTGAGCGCGATGTACAGCAATTACAACTTATTGCACATCCTCTTGGGTTGATCATAGCGGATGCCAGACTTTAAACTTCGCGGGCGATGCGATCGCTTTTTAATGGCGTTAACTCTAAATGCTTATAGGCGTTGGTAATACTAATTAAACTCCACAGCCTGTACTCCAATTGTTTCTTTGTCATCTCCAAGGAGAAGATGACCACAGGTAGATTGTGGAGTAGTATCATTTGGAGAGCCAGAAAACTTCCAATGAAAGACAGTGAATTGATATCATCAGCAGTATGATCCATAGTAATCCCATGATATTAATGAACATAAGGGTATTATGTGGACTTGTTGCTTGCCCATATCCAATTTTAAAGCGATGTAATTGGATAATCTCCATGTTGGTCAGTCCAAAATACTTGCGTCGTAAGGGTTTTGTGTGGAGATAGTCAAGTGCTTTGAGCTATAAACTCATGATTAACCAATCAACACTATTAACTTTATTTAGTTGAGTAATTAGTGTATCCATAATAACCTTGTAAGAATTTTAGAGACACCCAATTTAAAGTGCGATTTTGAGAAGATATGGGGTTTGGCAAACCTCGTATAACCTAATCTACTTTACCTTCTGGTAAGCCGTCCTCTGGGTATCTACGGGTACGCTACATGAACGCCAACGCCTTTTTGTTTGTAAAAATACTCACCCGTAGTTGCTTGGGGATAAGTAAACTGTGGCCTAAGCGATCGCTCTTTTTGCCCCAAAAACTTATTCGATTAACTTACCAATTTCGTTTAATTTCTGCTCCAAGATTTCTTGTAAAGATTGAAGTTGTTCACGACTAGCATTAGCTAAAGTCATCTCAGATAATCCACTACTGATTTTTTGAATAATTACTTTTACTTCTTTCGATTCAGATTGTTCTGATGTTAAATACTTAGCTTTAATACCCTTAATTAAATCGCGTGTCTCAGGTACAGTTAAACTTTCTTTTAATACCAGATCTGTTGCTTTTATTCGTTCTATAGCTGCTTCTTGCTCGGAAATTTTCAATATTTTTGATGACAATGTTGCTAATGCCAATGCGTGAGCGCCTTTGAGTTCTTGATAACGAATTGCTTTTTTTAAATCTTCTGGCAAAGATAACATTGGTAAAAGATTGGACTTAACAGAAGCAGGATTCAACCCAAATTCTAAGAACACTAAAAATAAAGCTTGCTCCTCGTTATTAATATCCAGTATTTCTAAACCTTGTTGTTGCTCCTCACTACTAGCAATTAATAATTTTGTTAGTTCCTTGACTTGATTATTACGTTCAAGCCGCTTAAGTACAGCACCAAGAGTTGTAGCAACCTCATCAATTTCTAAACCAGTTGATTTGGTGATCTCTTTAAATATTGCTTCTGCCTTATCCAGTGGATTTAAATCTTCAAAACCTAAAAAAGTCAATAACGAAGATTGGTCTAAATCCTGTGGCTGAGGTACGATTAATGCCCGAATAGTCTCCCATCCTAATAGCTTCGCTCCTGACCAACGTAACTGTCCATCCAAGAGCATATAACGGCCGTTATCTTGAGGAACTAAAATTACTGGTGTAATCTGCCCATGTTTTTTTAGTAATCTCGCTTTTGCCTGAATAGACTCTTGTGTAATTGTTTGTCTTGGCTGATTAGGGTTAGGGTCAATTAAACCTGTATCAATGGCAATCTCACCTGTTTGCGTTTGCAATTGTTCGCGCAGTTTGGCGATTTCTGTCTCTAATTCTGGTGATTGCGATGCACGTAACCTTTCTACTTCAGCTTGTAAATCCGTAATTTTTTGTTCTTGATCGGTTTTCTGTACTGCCCCTTTAAATTTATCGCCTATTTGCGGTAATGCTTTTGCCATTATTTTTCCTTAATTAATGCAATGACATCATCAACAATTAATTTGAAATCTTTGCAAGCAGGATGCTTGGGACGATACTTGTGCAATGGTAATCCATAGGCACTAGCATTTTTAAACTCGTTATAACTCCGAATTTTGGGATATAACTTTATCCCTAATCTCTCAGCAATTGCAGGTAACTGTGCCAGGTATTGCCTGTGCATAGCTACAACTGTGTTATACATACTGGGAACAAACCCTAAAATTGGTGGACGTGGTTCAAGTTGTAACTCGTCACTTGTGGATATACACCATTCAACTAACTCTGCCGAACCAGAAATAGCTTTCATCTCTAACTGTACTGGAACTAAAACATGAGTAGCAGCAGCTAAAGCATTGACATTTAGCATACCCAAAGTTGCAGGACAGTCCAAAATAATTAAGTTATGAGGTAATGAATATTTATTTAGTTTGTCAGCTAGACTATATTCTCCACTTTTTCTGATCACCAATTCATTAGCTATTTCAGCTAACAAGGGATGTCCTTGACACACCTGAACCTTGGAATCCCAAACTGGTACTAATGACCAATCACCTTTAAAATCCTTAGAAAGTAACTCTACTGTAGTTAAATTTGCTTCGGCTGGCGACAAACCACAAAACACATCCAATGAACGTTGGGGGTCTAAATCTAACATAGCTACTGTATAACCCCGCTTGCTTACTTCATAGGCAATATGTGTGCTAATGGTAGACTTACCTACTCCACCAGCATTAGCCAGGAGTGCGAGAACTATCTGTTTCATAAAAATTACTCAAGCTTAGTCGCAGTATATCAATTGTTTGTCGGATTTTAAAATCCGACAGACATAAGTTTTAAAATTTTAATAAATGTCGGATTTTAAAATCCGACACAACCTGAATTTCAAAAATTTCACTCATATCACCCAAATAACTCCCGATGCTGATAAGCAAATCGAGAAACATCCAGACTAGCCACAGGTTTAGCATAAATAGCCTGATTGCGAATTGCTTGTATCTGTTCTGACTCTCGCTCCATAGCTGGTGTAAATTCTTGTCGCTGTTTCAGCAAATCCTCAAACTCAATTTCCCCTGGTCTACCTTGATAAAAAGCCGACTCTGCACAACGACGGACTGCATTACCAATTTCTGCTGGACTGCAAATGCGATATTCAGCCAACAGTCTACGCCATTGGTCATCGCTCCAAGGTGAGTTATTGTCTCGAAAAGCTGGAAAATACTTAGCTAGATGTAGATTGAAAACTTCATATCTTGCCCCTTCATGGGGTAAATCCACAAAAAAGATATCATCAAAACGGCGAACTAACTCCGCAGGTAGCATTGACAAGCGATTGACAGTAGCAATGGTATAAACTGGCTCTTGATGCTCTTGCATCCAAGTCAACAAAGCAGCAGATAGCCGCCGTGCCACACCTCCATCTGCATTGGAGTCCCAGCCAGCAAAGCCTTTATCAAAGTCATCCCAATAAAGTACACAGGGAGAAAGGGAAGTCACCAAAGCAATAAACTCCTTTAATGCTCTGTCGGGGTGAGGATCACCCAGTAGTACACCCCAATTAGCTGCTAACAGTGGCAATACTGTAGCCAAAAAAAGAGTATAAAAAGTAAAACTGCTGCCAAAAACTCCAAATCCAGAGAGCCTTTAGACGAAGCTTCGCGTTTAAGTGCCACAGCTGCCACCAATGGACGAGAAGTGAATGGGGTGAATTTGGCAGGCTTAACAGGACAACTGGCATCTCTGGGAATTGCGGTAGGACAAGGTGTTTTGGAACAGCTAGCAGCCGAGGCTGACGAAAAGCGGCTTGAACGAATTCTCAAAGAACTGCAACAGCAGAATGACCGCGTAGATAACATAGCCAGTCGCTTGCAAGAAGCAAAGCCGGACTCACCGGAGTCTCAAAAGTCTCAAAAGTCTCAAAATTTTCAAACTGTATCTGAAGAATCAGTCACAGATAATCCACTGGCTGTAGCTGCTACCAAAATCGGCTCTAAAGTAGATAATCTTGGTGACAAACTAGACCCCAAATACCAACTACCTAACCATTTTAACAGCAACGATGAACCGACATTCACCTGGACTGAAAAGGGCAAACTTAACAGTCCTGTGTACTTCTGGAATTTGGGAGTTTCCGGCTTGGAGCAATGTCTGATTGCTGACGACGGTGGACTGGTGTTCAAATCAGTCGAGACGTATAAAAAGCCTCATAACATAGACCCTTTAATCTATGTGTTCGAGTACATCAACAATTTCGGCGGTAATGGGGTTTTCATCCTGGGAGATGTTCACCCTTTTGTCGGTAAAAACTCCCTGCAATTGAGTTGGGAAGTTCTCACCAGAGTAAAAAACTTGTACCATCGCCTCAAACCGACTGAAAAGCGAATTGTGTTTTTAGGTCAAAACATTCAACTGCACGAATCCCTGCCGAGGCTAATTCCTTGCTGTGAAGTTCCTTTGCCCAGCATTGAGCAAATTCAAGACCACTTAGAATCATATTTGTTGTATTTGCAAGAATCTGCCAGTGAGCAAGAGGTAACTTTTACCGTATCTCTCACTACTGAAGATAAAGAAACCTTGACAAGAGCAGCATTAGGGCTAACCTTGGAGGAAATTAGCGACTTTCTCCGGCTGACTGTCAAGGAGCGATTAACTTCTAAAGGTATAGTAATTGATACTACGGTCATCCCTTTGGTTGTCGAATACAAAACCCGCCTACTGTCTCAGATGGATATTGAATTGGGTAAACCGGCGACCATACCGTTTGGTGGATTAGACCTGTTGCGCGATTGGTTAAAGGAGGAAATTTGGCAATGGATAAGCTAGAGCAATACAATACCGCAATGGTATTAAGAAGATATTAACTGAGTATTACGAAACTACTAATACTCAAGTTGTAAAAGATCCGGGAGTTGAAGTAAGCGATACCTGCGGTAAGCTACGCTAACGCTTGGCTTTTGATGAAACAAGAGATCAATATCTTTGGTTTCGATTTGGTTGGGATGACAAAAAGCAGATACAATATATTATCATCTATCTCTGCATTAAAAACGGCAAAGTTTGGGTGGAAGAAGATGCAACTAATTTATGCGTTGTTGATGATTTGCTATCAGCCGGAATACCCCAAGCCGATATTGTTTTGGGTTTCCATCATCCCAGTAAACGAGGTTTAACAGAATTCGCTACTGCTTAAGGAAGCAGGTAAAAAATAGAAATTTAGCGTTTTATGAGCCAAGGATATGAATTCTAAAATGGCTATAGCTCGGTTGTAAATTCCATAAACTTATACACCTGTTTCAACGTTTAAATAATTAGGCATACTCAATTTATGGTATAGGTAAATACTGCTGGTAACGGTTGAGCAAATCAGCCTACTTTGGATTCAAAATTACACCCCCTTAACAGGGGTAAGGGCGACAAATTAAGGTTAATGAATCCTATGTCTACAGTCGCCCTACATCAAAAATATCGACCCCAGACAATAGCCGAATTAGTTGGACAGCCCTACATCAAAACTACTCTGACTAATGCTGTCAAATACCTGCAAATTGCACCAGCTTATTTATTCACAGGTTCTAGAGGCACAGGTAAAACCTCAACTGCTCGGATATTTGCTAAATCAGTAAACCAAAAAGTTTTCCTAAAAGGTCGAACCACTAGTGATACAGGAGATATCACCAAGAAATGAGTACAGACAAGCAAGTATCATGTAATACTCATTACATAAAAAATAGTTATCAGATTTTATAACACTTCAAAATATGAAATGATCAAAGGAGTGTGTCGTATATTGGCTGAAAAATTTGACTGTTTTATCTCATCGAATTGCTAAGAGGAGTGAGTCTACAGAAGAACCAATTTTGACAGACTTAGAAACCCTAGATGAAGTTATTGAGTGTTTAGTAGAAAATTTTTCGATTGAAACTCAAGGAGTATGTGACCAGCAAACTTTATTCGAGATTCGTAATAATTGCAGCCAGTAGTGGAGATAGTATTGAGAACACAGCTAAACTATTAAAGAATGTTCCTACAGCTAACGATATTAGATATCATCTCAAAAAAATCAATAATTTTGAAGAGCTAGAGGCGCAAATCAATCAATCACTGAAAAGTCGAATTCCTTTGGGTTAACCTCCTCTGGCTTAGAATAAGTCGTAAAAGGAAAGGTAGCCGATTAATTTATCGTACACTTTTTACACTTAAATAGATGTTAGCCTTTTTATCTCAAGCCTTACAGCGCAAATATCAAGTAGTTGAAAGCATTTATATTCCAACAGGCTAGCACTGAAAATTTATCGACCAACTAATCATAAGTAATCATAATCTATACTATGTCTGCTGGTTAGAGGATTCTGTGTTTACTAGTATTATAAGCTATCAGTATTTTAGCGTTCGCCCTTTTGGAAAAACTTTTTGGTTTACTGTTAATAAATCTTGCTGTTGAGGTTGTTTAATTTCACGTTGAATTAAACGTTGTACTTGCTGGTAGCTAATTTCTTCAAAAGTATCGTGGCGTTCAGTACCTTTAACGTAGCGATCGCAGAAGTGGCGGTCAAGCCTTTTTGAATTCTCGCAGTCATTCTACTTTTCAAAGCCTGATTAATCTGTGATTCTAATAGCTCAAAATTATTTATTTTATCAAGATGATATCTAATATCATTCGCGGTTGGAATATTCTTTAATATTTTTGCTGTGTTTTCAATACTATCTCCACTACTTGCAGCTTTGACTAAAATTTCAAACAAACTCTGTTGGTCATAAGCACCTTGAGTTTTAATGGAGAAATTTTCTGGCTTTTCATTTAAGAACTTCATCCAAAGTTTCCGAGTCTGTTAGAACCAATTGTTCTGATGAAATAGTCATTTTTTTTAGCCAAAGCAGGCGCAAATACTACTTCCATCATTTCATTTTTGGGGACATCCCAGAATCTGATAAGTATAAAATTAATTACCATATTTTCTAATTTTTTGATTTCAACATCTCTCAAAATAGACTACTGAAGCTTATTTTAAGTATTATCTCTACATTGAATGTATATATTTGAACTATTTACTGAAGAGTATATTTTAGCGATCGCTCGTTTTTTTATCCAACTTCAGAAAATCGCGTTGCTCCCGCTTCTGTCCATCATTGCGCTTAGCTCGATTGCTACGTAGGATTACAGATGCTCGACTTAGGGTAGCCAAACTCATCCACAATAAGGCACTTATCCACCAATGACCTACTTTCATGTGTGCGAACAAGGCGTTTAGTAAGAATTGGCATTTCATGTAATGTATTTAAAAAGAGTGTTCAATTTCCATATAATGTTATCGCTTATACTGGGTTGCGTGTATATTTGATGTACTCCTGTTGGGCAATCTCAATATATTTTATTCGTCTCTCCAGAGAAATTTGGTATCTGTAGCCCAACAGTAGGGTTAACATGAAATTTCACCTCGGCTCCTAAATAACTATGCCCAAGACTTGGAACATAAAGATAGATAACTATTTTCAACTCAACCCCAACTGCATCATCGCCACCGCCCATGTAGACAGCTTCCCGACAGACCTCCCCCTAGAACCCAACATCAGGGAACCAAACCGTAAAAGCGCCGCCTACAGACAAATCTTCGACTCAGTAACGACGCAACCGGAAAAATTCTTCTCCCGTCACAGTGGAATCGTTCTGTCAGCTAATATTGTCAAGCCCAGTAAAACCTCACTCGAACTGGAAATTTTAGAAGCCTCAGAGGGGGGTAGCGATGGCATTATCAACGGCGGGCATACAGTTTTAGCCTTCGAGCAAGCTAAAAACTATAAATATGACCTAACCCAAGCGAAGGTAAAAGTTACGATTCACATCGGACTGACTGAAGAATCAGCCAAGGACATAGCCTTAGCTTCAAATACCACAACCCCAGTAGATTCTCGCTCCAAAGTCAACGCCAGAGGTGATTACAAATTCATCAAGCAGTATTTAGCTGACTTAGAACAGAAAAAAGATAGAAAATTCCGCATCGCCTATTACCAGAATCAAAGCGGCGCTCCCAGAAACGCCCAGTGCAATGTTACCCATTTGCTGAAGCTGCTTTACTGCCTCGACAGAAATAAATACAATCCCGACGGGAATAAACGAGCCAAGCACCCAGCAGGTATGAGTATTCCCTCTAACATCACAGACACAGAAAGGGAAAGATTAACTGCACTTTTGCCTCTGGTAACTCATGCTTTGTGGATAGAGCAAAGACTCTACGAAATAATCCAAGAACATATCAGCAACCCCAGAAGAAAGGGTGTTAACGACCTAGCATCAATTGATATACGTAAAACTACGTTGTTGCCGGACAGCAAGTACTCCTTCGGATTTGGTGCGCCAACTGACCTGGCTCTACCGATAATTGCATCATATCGGGTATTTCTAAACGAAGACTATAAGTGGATTATTCCTTTTGACGAATTCGCTGAAGATTTTCTCTTACACTTATGGACGAACTACTTCCGCAAATATCTAGTATCGGAGAAAACAGCAGGGAATACAGTCGGTACAAAAATCAGTCGCAATCAAGAGATTTGGGAAAGTTTGTATATCTCGGCGCAAAGTTATCTAAACCAGCACTTGATGCAAATGGTTAATTCTAGTAAGGAAGAGTCAGAAGCGAAGGGGACACAAGGTACGAAAGGGCGTGTGCAAGCAGGTAAGAAATAATAGTATAAGGTGGTTTCTATTGAGAGATTCGTTTTGGATGGGCGATGGCTTTTAACAGTAAACAGTTATCAGTAAAGTCGTAAAGTCTTTGGGTTTTAACTGATAACTGTTTTAAGTGATGGACTAACTTGTGGAATCGAAAAAGTGCTATTGCTCACAGATTATTCTCCATTTCCATTGTTGCATTACCCAGATTTCTCCACACTCAAATCAATGACCTCTAAAACATCTGGCAACCACCGAACGTGTTCCACAATCTTGTCGTGAGTCCGAGCTTTGTCCCGTGTCACCGTTCCCCACAGCTTACCTTTTTCAGTCAGATGCCAAATATTTTTGTGACTTTGTTTACCATTCGTGTCAGTTTTGATTCAACGAGCTATACGTTGAGTTTAGCGATCGCCGCTACAGGCCATTTTACCCAGTTGATGGGCCCATCCCCTTACACCGCTCCTTAACCCGGCATGGTTATGACGTGAGGAGCTTGGCAGAACAGTTTAATGCTAAACCTGCTGAAATTAAATTGCTGTTTCGCGGACAACTCGACCCAGCGCGATGGCTACGCCCGCCGCAGGCATCGCGTGAATTACTTTCCACAAATGCTGATTCAATTCATGCGATCGCTACCATCGCCTCAACAAAGCTACAACAAAGCAGCAGTGGCGTATAGCGGCACCGTGCATTTAACTTGCTACCAGTATTCAGCTACTGAAATTATTTGAAGTTTCATAAATCACAAGCCTCTCAAGTATTGGCTAGCGAAATTAAACTAGACCAACTCCTGACTAAGTTAATGAAAACTGTAATTGAAAATGGAGGTGCCCAAAAAGGCTTTCTGATGTTAGAAAAAGATCGTAAATGGGTGGTTGAAGCTGAAAGCACAGTAGATTCTGATGACGTTACTTTACTGCGATCGCTTCCCATTGACTCTGTAGATGGCGATAGCGAAGCGCTGCTGCTTTCAGCAGATCGCCAGACACCTATCCTACCAGTTGCGATCGTTAACTATGTTGCCCGTACTCAAGAAAATGTAGTTATTAATAACGCTACCGAAGAAGAACAGTTTATTCGCGATCCCTACATTGTCGCCACTCAACCAAAATCGATTCTCTGTACTCCTTTGTTAAATCAAGGCAAACTAAGCGGTATTTTATATCTAGAAAACAATTTAACCACAGATGCATTTACCAGTGATCGCATTGAGTTTTTAAGAATTCTTTCGGCTCAAGCTGCTATCTCCATTGAAAATGCCCGTCTTTACGGACAGTTAGAAGATTACAACCGAAATCTAGAGATGAGAGTAGAAGAGCGCACTCAAGAACTCTCACAAACCCTAGAAATTCTCAAAGCCACCCAAGCCGAACTGCTGTTTGAAAACGAGTTACTCAAAACGCCAAATCTTGCATCAAGGAGAGATTATTGCAGTTGATAGTTCAGAGGAAAGGGAATTGCTTTTGTCAGGGCTAGTAGTCAAGCAACAGGGAAATTTGAGAGTTCAAAACCGTATTTATGAATCTATTTTTGTTTGATTTACGAAAACTTTTGTTTAATCTGGAAAGCGAAAGAAGAGGTCTATCCTTCTGGATAATTTAATTTGTCTAAGCAATAATGTTGTACTAATAAATGGCAGATATTGTGTTACTTGCATAACTCATGTTATCTTTATTAGTAGTATTTGTCTGTAATCTCTATGAACCTTGATAGTCTGTTTGAGATTGTTGACCGCCTGCTAATTGAGAGCCACAATCGCCCCCTTAATTCCACAGAAAATCTGGTTTTGCGTGGGATTTGGCAGTACAAAACTTATAACCAAATAGCTATAGACGCAGGTTATAGTCCTGGCTACTTTACCAATGTTGTTGCCCCAGAATTGTTTGGGCGACTCTCTGAGGTCATTGGCCAGCGCGTCACCAAGAAAAACTGTCAGGTGCTGCTGGAATCCTATGCCATCATTGAAGCAGCTCCAAATACAAAACTTTTGAAACAAGACCTGACGCAATTTCCCCCCACAGTTAATCAAGATACGTCACCTTGCTACCCCAGCGGCTCAGTTCCTCTCGCCTCTCCCTTTTACCTCAAACGTTCTTACCTTGAGGAGCAAATCTATCAAGAAATTAAGAAACCAGGAGCGTTAATCAGGATCAAAGCTCCCAGAGAAATGGGCAAAACTTCACTGCTGCTGAGGATTCTTGACTATGCGAAGTGCCAGGGTTACTGCACTATCAGCTTGAATCTAGAACAAGTCGAGCAGACAATTCTGAGCGACTTGAATCAACTTTTGCGCTGGTTGTGTGTCAATATCACCCGCCAGCTTCAGCTTCAACCAATGTTAGACGAGTATTGGGATGAAGATTTGGGAAGTAAAGTTAGCTGCACCGTCTACTTTCAAGAATATCTACTAGAGTCAATTAATACTCCCTTGATCTTGGCGTTGGATGAAGTGAACCATATTTTCGAGCATCCCCAAGTAGCGAAGGATTTTCTACCTCTGTTGCGTTCTTGGTACGAAGAAGCGAAAAGACTGCCCATTTGGCAAAAGCTTCGTCTACTCGTGGTTCACTCAACAGAGATTTATGTTCCTCTTGAACTTAATCAGTCTCCTTTCAATGTAGGGTTACCGATTCAGTTAGACAACTTTAGTCAAGAAGAGGTACAGCAGTTAGCCCAACGCTATGGACTCAATTGGACAGATGGAGAAGGAGCTAGACAATTAATGGCAATGGTCGGGGGACATCCGGCACTAGTACATTTAGCTCTCTATCATCTGAGTCGAAAGGAGGTAACTCTGTCGCAACTACTAGAAACTGCTCCCACTGCTACCAAAATTTATTCTTATCACTTGCAGCGTCACTGGGCAACCTTGCAAAAACAGCCTGAGTTAGCACAAGCTTTTGATAACGTTCTGAATGCCAATGAAGCTATTCTCTTAGATCCCATCCTTACTCACAAGTTAAGCAGTATGGGGTTGATTAAACTTTCTGGATCTGAAGCGATCGCAAGTTGTGAATTGTATCGGCGATTTTTTACGAAAAAAGAGCAGCATTTGGCGTTGAAGAATAAAAATATGAACTAGTGCGATTGCTATGGAAGTACCATTCCTATTTAGGAATGTTATTTTTCATGAGTTTTCCTATGAGTTATGGAATGAGTTTTATGAGTTTCAGAGCCGATGAGACAACTAATATTAAAAGTAATTCGCTGCAAGGTAATGCAGTTTATATTACAAAAGAATAGAAAATTATGCAGTTTTCTGCATTCTCCAGGTATGAAAACAACAGGAATTAAATATCAGGAAAAACAATGACAAAGATTTTGGTTACAGCACGGCGAGTTAAAGCAGCAGGAGCGCAGTTTTTACGAGGAGGAGGATACAAACCCCGCACGTCACCCTATGCTTTTCAAGGTCATGGTGAAAGTGCTTTAGAGTTATTAGCTTTAGCTCGAGAAGCTACAGGCTTAGGGATTATTACAGAAGTCATGGATACAGCAGACTTAGACAAGGTAGCTAAAGTGGCAGATATAATCCAAATTGGCGCTCGTAATATGCAGAATTTTTCCTTGCTCAAGAAAGTAGGAGCGACAGGTAAGCCAGTACTGTTAAAGCGCGGACTTGCAGCCACAATTGAAGATTGGTTGATGTCAGCGGAATACATTTTGGTTTACTGATAATCCCAATGTGATTTTGTGTGAGCGGGGAATTCGGACTTTTGACCGCCATACACGGAATTACACGGAATACCCTGGATATATCTGCAATCCCAGTATTGCGATCGCTAACTCACTTACCGATTATGATTGACCCTAGCCACGCCTCTGGTAAATAGACTTGTCCGTAAATTTATAATCCAGTCTGTACAAGGGTTTTAAAGGGTGCTTATATGTCTTCGCCCAACGTAACAATAAGGGTTTGAGATAGTTGATGATAGTTTAGAGACAAAAAATAGGATTTTCCAATTTTGAGCGTCAACACGATTTGTTATGCTACACAATCCGCAAAAGCTATCGTTGAGTAGTAGTAGTAGTGTTTATGGTAAAACCAGTAATTTTAACCGTCGATGATGATCCAGAGGTGCTGCAAGCAGTGTCACGAGATTTACGCTATCAGTATGGCGATCGCTTCCGCATTGTCCGGGCAGATTCCGGTATTGCTGCTCTGAATGTGGTGCAGCAACTCAAATTGCGTAATGAACCAATTGCCCTATTTTTGGTGGATCAAAGAATGCCCCAAATGGGTGGTGTGGAGTTTCTCGAACAGGCAAAAGACATCTTTCCCGATGCCAAGCGCGCTTTGCTGACGGCCTATGCAGATACAGATGCCGCGATTAAGTCAATTAATAGTGCCAAACTTGATTATTATTTACTCAAGCCTTGGAATCCACCAGAAGAGAGACTATATCCTGTTTTGGATGATTTGCTAGATGATTGGCTATTGGCATTCCGCCCGCCCTTTGAAGGAATTCGAGTCATTGGTAATCGCTGGTCGCCTTTTTCCCATCAGGTAAAAGACTTCCTGGCGCGTAACCAGATTCCCTACAAGTGGTTAGATATTGAACTGGAGGAGGATGCCGCAAAACTGGTGAAATACGCCGAAGGCGATGGCAGAGAGCAATTGCCCTTAGTGCTGTTTCCCGATGGTTCCCAATTAATCCAACCATCTAATTTACAGATTGCCACTAAAATTGGACTGCAAACCCAGGCGGAGCGTCCATTCTATGACTTGGCGATCGTTGGTGCTGGCCCTGCCGGACTGGCTGCTGCCGTCTATGGCGCTTCTGAGGGATTGAATACTGTCTTAATTGAGCGTGAGGCACCAGGTGGACAAGCCGGCACGAGTTCACGAATTGAGAACTATCTCGGGTTTCCGGTTGGTTTGAGCGGCAGCGATTTGGCAAGGCGGGCGGTGACTCAGGCGCGGCGATTTGGGGTGGAGATTCTCACTCCTCAAGCGGTAACTGGGGTTAGGTTGCAAGATCCTTATCGGGTTCTGGAATTGGTGGATGGCAGCGAGATTAGTTGTCATGCACTTTTAATTGCAACCGGCGTTTCCTACCGTTGGCTAAATATCCCAGGAGCCGAGAAGCTGACAGGGGCAGGAATTTATTACGGTGCTGCCATGACTGAAGCAATCACCTGTAGGAATGAGGAGATTTACTTGGTAGGCGGGGCAAATTCTGCTGGACAGGCAGCCATGTATTTTTCTAAGTATGCCAACAAAGTGATCATGCTGGTGCGGGGTGAGTCGCTATCATCCAGTATGTCGCAATACTTGATTGACCAGATTGCGGCTACTGAAAATATCAAAGTCTGCACAGGTTGCAGCGTTGTTGAAGTCAAGGGAGATGAACATTTAGAAGAAATTGTCATTGCCCATACCCAGACGGGACAAACTGAAACCGTCCCAGCCCGATCGCTTTTTATCTTCATCGGTGCTATTCCCAAAACTGATTGGCTGGATGGCGTTATTCAACGCGATGTTCAGGGGTTTATCATCACAGGTCCCGATTTAATGCATAATAGCAAACCTCCTCAAGGTTGGCATTTGGAACGCTCTCCTTTCTTACTAGAAGCAAGTGTTCCTGGCATCTTTGCAGCGGGAGATGTGCGACACGGATCAACTAAGCGGGTGGCATCCGGTGTGGGTGAAGGTGCGATCGCTATTCAATTCGTTCACCGCTATCTGAGTAATGTTTAGTTGCAGCGGCAAAAATTAAGGAGGTTGCTTGATGTTGTGTCTTGAAGATTTGGTTAACTTAGACCCGTTTCAACAGCTTTCCAAAGAGCGATTGGAGTGGATATGCGATCGCGCTCAAATATTTGAACTCCTTGCTGGAGAAGTGTTAGTGCATGAGGGAGACCTTGTAGATAGCTTATTTATCCTAGTCAAAGGTAAAATCAACCTTACCCGTCGCAGTGAAGGAATTGAAATTCCCATCGGACAACACCAAGCTCCATCCTTTTTTGGTGAAATTTTCATCCTTACAGATGATCCTGTACATGTGACAGTGCGGGCATTTACAGATTGTAACTTTTATCAAGTTAAGGGAGAGGACTTCCGTAAACTACTGCATGAGTGTCGCAATTTTGAGCGGATGGTCTTCCGCATTGTGGAGCGTCGGATCCGAGGAATAGAGTCCTTTATTCGGGGACGTGAAAAGATGGCAGCTTTGGGGACACTTGCTGCCGGTCTAGCTCATGAACTCAACAACCCAGCCGCAGCACTTGTTCGTAGTTTAGGGGAAATGCCAAGCGCTTTGCTGGAGTTACAACGAATGAACTTAGTTTATGGACAACGCAATGTTGAAGAAGCGCATACTCAACAATGGTTAAAAGTGCGTGATCAAGGCTATGATGTGATTCTGAATAATCGTTTAGATCCGGTAACACTAAGCGATCGCGAAACCATATTACTGGAATGGTTAGAAGATTACGGTGTGAACCAGGCATGGAAATTAGCGGAACCTTTAGCAGAAGGCGGCATTGACACTGAAACCCTAGAAAAGCTCATGGAACGTTGGCGCAATGACAACACTGAATTGCGAGAAATGGGATTGCAGTGGCTATCGCTCTCATTTGAAGTCATGTCGATGATTAAACATGGTTTGCGATCAGCCCAGAGGGTTTCCGAACTTGTGCAAGCGATGAAGTCCTACAGTTATCTCGATCAAGGCATTCAGCAAGAAGTAAACATACATCAAGGCTTAGAAGATACCCTACGATTGTTTGCTCATAAACTCAAGTCCGGCATCCAAGTGCAACGCAATTATGATCAACATCTTCCTAAAATTTTTGCCTATGGTAGTGAACTCAATCAAGTGTGGACGAACTTAATTGACAACGCTATTGATGCAATGGATGGTAAGGGACTGCTAGAAATTACAACTCAGCAAAGGGATTGGCCAAGGGACAGTGCCCTTGGGGAACCTTCTCGAAGAGAAGACAATTGCTTTGCTCAGATTGACATTATTGACTCTGGCAGTGGAATTCCACCTGAAATTCAAACGCGGATTTTTGAACAATTCTTCACGACCAAATTAGTGGGGCATGGTTCAGGACTCGGTTTGGACACCGTTCGCCGGATTGTAGAGAATCGCCACCACGGTACGCTCTCTTTTGAGTCCCAGCCAGGTAGAACTTGTTTCACTATTTGCTTGCCCTTGTCAAATCAATGAGTCATTTGAAAAAATAAGAATGCAAAATACAGAATTCCAAATCTATTTGCTCAACTCATGAGTTTTAATATGAGGTTTTAGATGACTTTTTCAACCATCTTCAATCAAAAATAATGTGATAATAGTCAGTAAGACTCTGAAACTAACGCCCATTTTTTAGTTAAATAAATAGATTTGTTCTCGATATTTAATTGAGCATTAGTAATTAGTATTTAGAGAGAATTACTGGAATTTCAAAAGCGGATTTTGTACCCTATATGGAGAAAAAAAATGGCATACGAAAATGCAGTTTTGGACGACAAAGAACTTCAAGCAAGTTTAAAGTCTATTAATCCCAAATTTGGTGACTTTGTGACTCGTGTAGCAGGTGAAGCATGGGGTCTGCCATTAATTGATCAAAAAACTAAGGCTTTAATCACGATCGCAGTTGATATTGCCAATCAAGATCATACAGGTCCAGGCAATCCTTTTGGAGCGCACGTGAGTATGGCTCTTAAACAGGGAGCCACTCGGCAAGAAATCGAGGAAGTTCTTTTATTCATGTGTGCTTATGCGGGATTCAATAAGGTCGCCGGTTGCTTCGGCACACTGAATGAGATTTGGAGTTCTCTATAATATTCAAAATCAGAAATAGCCCTGCTATTTCTGATAGAAGTTCAGTATTTACCATAACTTCTATTAAGTACAGGATTTCACAAGTTCGTAGCGTTATTAAATCTCCCAAAGCCTTATTATGAGGCAGTTTAATTCGTGACGATTTTATGAAATGCTTTACTGAGTTGGTCGCCAAGGATGTGTGCGGTGGCGCAGTCGAGCGCTACGGGCATTGAATTCCTGATCAGCCTCCAGACTATTTCACCCATCTACTTCTCGCTTTCTTCAATATCAAAGCTAGTAGAACTCCATCAGCAACCAACTCCTGTGCAGTGGAAATCTGAATATAATAACCTCTACAAGGATAGCAGCAATGATCTCAGCAATCAGAAAGGCTGATTATGCCTTACGCGATCAAAATGGTGTAGCAGTCTTCTACGTTCTTTTATGGAAACGAAAGTCAATAACATTAGATCTATTCGATGACTACTGGAGAGACGTTCACGGCCCAGTTTGCGCTCGACTACCAGGCCAGCATCAATACTGGCAGTTCCATTTGGCTCATAATCAGGGTGATTTGTGGCCAGCTATTGACGACATCGAATACACCACTGGGTTAGAAGACCAATTCGATGGCATTGCAGAATTAACCTTTGAGACAGAAGCTAACCGTCAAACATGGTTCAAAGCTGCTGCCATCCTCATGGATGATGAACACAATTTGTTCAGTAAGGCGATTGGATATAATACCATCCCTGGTAATTCCAAAACTTATCTTGATTGCATCCCCACGGGAGATCCAAACGGAGAACTGGGTATCCTGAAGTTTCACGTCATGGTCAAAAAAGCAGATGCCGTCAGTCTGCACGAGTTTCATAAATATATGACAGACAGCTTTGCTGCTGCTGTTGTCCAGAGTGACTCGGTTCTCAAATTCCGACTGCATCTCTTTGAAGAAGTAGATAATTCCCGTCCCGATGCTGCTGGAGTATCTCATTATGAACCTCCACATAAGCAGTATCAGGCAGCTTTTGAAATTGCATTTTCCAATCCTCTAGAAATGAAAAACTTCTTTGCTTCAAAAGAATATGCAAAAGCTGTAAAAGACCAAGCAAAATATATCAAACAAATCAACCCATTTCCAGAGCGATCTGCTTATACTTTTGTCTACAACGGTCAAATAACATTAGCGGGTCAGCGGAGTTCTAGTGTGGCAGATTTAATCGTGAACCTTGGTGCAACTAACCAATTAAAGGAGGATATAACTTCTCTCATGCTAGATAAAAAACTGCTCATTTCCGACTCAAATAGCTCTTTGAATGGTTCTCTTAATCATTCACAAAATGGTGCAAATAGTCTAATTAAGACCCGGAATAATTATTACAAAGATTTAGCAGCAGATTATTCTAGACCAGGACTCGTGACTGCCTATGTCGCCAAAAAACTCATAGAAGATGCCGAGAAGTATGTGGCGATGAAAGAAAAGACCCAGCCACAAATAGATTCTTATTATACTCTCAAACAAATTGAACAAGAGAATAAAGAATGGTGGCCTACTCATTGCGAAGCATTAAGGCAAGGAAGAGGTGATATTTTAACTGACGAATATCGTGATGATCTCATTTATTTGTGCCAGGATGGTCCGTATTACGGCTTGGAACAACAAAAAGAGCGTGAGCAACATTGGTGGGCATTAATTGCCCAACCAGGTGTAACTATGTGTTGGCCAATCGTCATGTTTCATGAGGAAATGACTTTCTTTGAATGGAAGTGTGTAGATGATGAAACTAACGAAACACTTGCTAAAGGAAATGTCAATTGGATGCGACGCGGACACAGAGGCGGATGTTATCTCAAAACTGAGCAATTGACTTTCTATCGAGATGTTTTTGCCCCCAGTGGACTACTGAAATTGATCACCACAGCCTAAGATGACAGATAATCGGGTGTACAAAAATGCGGTTTTAGATGATTTAGAACTACAAGCAGGTTTAAAAAGTATTAACCCGAAGTTTGGTGACTTTGTGATTCGTGTAGCTGGTGAAGCATGGGATCTGCCATTAATTGACCAAAAAACCAAAGCGTTGATGGCGATCGCAGTTGATGTTGTCAATCAAAATCACAAAGGCCCCGGTAATCCTTTTGCAGCACATCTGGATATGGCTCTCAAACAGGGAGCTACTCATCAAGAAATTGAGGAACTTCTTTTGTTCATGTGTGTTTATGCAGGATTTAATAAAGTCGCGGGCTGCTTCAGTACACTAAACGAGATTTTTAAGCAAAGTAGTGTTGAACTAAGGAATGCAGCAATGATATCAGCAATTAAAAAAGCCGATTATGCCATACGTGATCAAAATGGCACAGCAGTTTTCTACGTTCTTTTATGGAAACGAAAGTCAATAACGTTAGATTTATTCGATGACTACTGGAGAAATGTGCATGGCCCTGTTTGTGCCCGACTACCAGGCCAGCATCAATACTGGCAGTTCCATTTGGCTGATAATCAGGGGGACTTGTGGCCAACTATTGAGGGGATTGAGTACGATTTAGCACCAGAAGATCAGTTTAATGGGATTGCTCAATTAACCTTTGAGTCAGAAGTTGACCGTCAAACATGGTTTAAATCTGCGGCCATTCTCATGGATGATGAGCGCAATATATTCAGTAAGGCGATTGGATATAGTGCGATCGCTGGTAATTCCAAAACTTATCTTGATGGCATTCCCACGGGAGATCCAAACGGAAAACAGGGTATTCTTAAGTTCCATGTTATGCTCCAAAAAGCAGATGCCATCAGTCTGGACGAGTTTCATAAATATATGACAGACAGCTTTGCTGCTGCTGTTATCCAGAGTGACTCGGTTCTCAAGTTCCGACTGCATCTGTTTGAAGAAGTAGATAATTCCCGTCCCGATGCTGCTGGAGTATCTCATTATGAACCCCCACAGAAGCAGTATCAGGCAGCTTTTGAAATTGCATTTTCCAATCCTCTACAAATGGAAACATTCTTTGCCTCAAAAGAATATGCAAAAGCTGTAAAAGATCAAGCAAATTATGTGAAGCAGCTTTTACCATTTGCAGAACGAACTGCTTACACCTTTGTTTACAACGGCAAGATGACTCTAGCAGGTCAGCGGAGTTCTAAAGTTGCAAATCTGATCGAGAAAGTAGGAGCAACCAATCAATTAAAGTCGGACATAGTTTCTCTTTTTACCAAAGTACAGGAGGAAGATAAAATGAAAAACCAAAACATGATAAATGGAAGATTCTTAGCTGTTTCAGATGATAATCTTCCAAATCTAATTCCCAAGCAGGAAGGAGCTACGTCACAAAGAATTCACGCCATATCTAGCATTCCTGTAAATGCTTCTTGGTCAACTGTTTGGAATATGATGCTAGACAAAGTTGAAAACCCAGGACGCTACAATCCAGTGGCTAGCGATTATAAGATTCTGGAGAGATACACCAATGGGGTGCTGCGCCAGATGAAAGCTGCAAACATGATAGTCAAGGAGATAATAACCTGGGACGAAAAAACGGGAGAAATCCGACATAAGTTGGTGGATAATCCTTTTTTCATTGGTGAAGCAGTTAACGCAGTTGTCCAACCTCAAAGCAACAATTCTAATGACTCCTTGATACTTACCTATACCTTAGACTGGGAGCCTTACAATCTTGAGGGTCGAAAGGTTGCTCAAGAAATTCAAGAAAAGATTGCCCAAGCGGTTGAGCAGGCAGTTCTAAAGGGAGTAACCGTTGCTGAACAGCAAGAGGTACAAAAAAAATCACCACATGCTGTTTCAGATAGCAAAGTAAATGGGGGCAAACCTATGTTAGAAACGCTTCCAGGAACAACATCAGACATGGTCAAGCAGTTGTTTGCAAGAGGTGAGGCGTTTGATTCGGAAGGATTCATTAGCTTCTTTATCGACACACCAGTCTATCAGTTCGGCAACTTGGAGCCATGTTTGAATAAAGCTGCCATTAAGAAATCTGTAGACTCCTTCTTCAGTCAAGTCTCGGCACTCTACCACGAAATTAAGATGATGTGGGAAGTAGGAGACGTAGTGTTCGTGGAAATGGATGTCATCTACTGGCGTCAGGATGGTTCGGTAGTTACACTTCCTTGCTGCGATATCTTCCGCGTGGAGGGCGACAAATTCTCGGAACTGCGGATTTTTATGGATGCAAATCCTGTCGGTGACCCAACTATCCCTGTCCCCGCCACATCTTCTGTGCTAACGGTAAGCCAAGAAAAGAGAATTATCACGCACAACGTCATGAAGAAGTTCTTTGCTGAACATACTGAAGGGAAAAAACGGGTGGAAAGTGGATTTGCCCCTAAATGGTCGATCGCTGGTCCTAAATGGTCGATAGAACCCAAGAGCGCCATAGTTACCAACAGCAAAGGATAAAGTTCATAACTCATGTATACCTACGGAAGAAAAGAGGGTTGCCGCATTAGTCTGGACTATACCTATAAGGGAATGCAGATCGCATACCTTGAAAACGATCTACTTAGAGTGGGTTTGTTACTAGAAAAAGGCGCGTCCATTTTTGAATTTACATACAAGCCCTGCGATCTCGACTTTATGTGGCAATCGCCCATTCCCATGCGACGCCCCTTCATCGTCACTAGTAGTCTGCCTGAAGGAACCTTTCACGATTACTACTATGGTGGTTGGCAGGAGATACTACCATCAGCAGGGTGGGCTAATGAACCTTACATGGGAACCTATCAAGGCTTGCATGGCGAAGTCCCGCAACTGCCTTTCGAGGCGGTGATCGCTGAAGACACCCAGGAGCGAGTCGCTTTACACACGCATGCACGTCTTTACCGCTCACCATTAATGCTCGAACGCACAATGTCACTGAAGCGCGGTATCGCTGCCTTGTTCATCCACGAACGCCTTCTCAACGAGTCAACGGGTGAATTCGCGGTTATGTGGGGTCATCACCCTGTTATTGGAGAGCCATTCCTAGATGACAGTTGTGTGGTTCAGACGCCAGCTACCAAAGTCGAAATTATGGCTTACCACCAAAATGGTTTATGGGAACCTGGGGGGGATTATGAGTTCCCAAAGGTAAAGAATCGGCATACCGCCGAAATGCAAGATATCACTCGTGTCCTCTCCAAGGATACTCGGTCGGTGGATATAGCCTTTTTCAAAGAATTGACCGAAGGTTGGTATGGCCTGACTAATCAGAGGCTAGGTGTAGGCTTCGGTATGGCTTGGGACAAAGAGCTGTTTAAGTATCTCTGGATGTGGCAAGTTTACGGCGGTCACACTGATTATCCCTGGTATGGGCGAACATACAATTGTGGACTTGAACCATTCACTAGTTACCCACCTACTGGAGTAAAGAATGCTGTTGACAACGGCACAGCACTAATAATGAAGCCAGGAGAAGTCATTGAAACAGAGCTGGTTGCCGTCGCTTACCAGGGAGAAGGTATAAATCGCATTACGCTCAATGGCGTTGTAGAACAATAGCAAACTAAATTGTCAGTTGAATTTGAACAAATCTGGTTGTGAGCAATTTTGTTAATTTAAGGGGTATAAATCATGAGACTCAAAGATAAAGTTGCCATTGTCACCGGTGGATCTAAGGGTATTGGCTGGGGAATTGCTACTGTATTCGCCCAAGAAGGAGCTAAAGTTGCCATCATTGCTCGGGATGCTAAATCAGGTGAGCAGTCTGCTGATAAGATTCGCCACAAAGGCGGTGAAGCCATTTTCATCTCCTGTGACGTATCGAGCGAAGAGCAAGTCAAAGCAATGGTGCAAAAAACCCTCGATACTTTTGGTCAGATAGATATTTTGGTGAATAACGCTGGTGTTGGTACTTACAAATCGGTGCTGGAGACAACCAGCGAGGAATGGGATCGTTGTTTAGCGATCGACCTCAAGAGCGTATTTCTCTGCTCCAAGTATGTCATCCCTCATATGCAGACATTAGGCAAAGGTGCAATTATCAATATGTCGTCGGTACACTCGCGTTCTACGGTCAAGTCAGTTGCACCGTACGCAGCCTCCAAGGGTGGTATTACTGCTTTAACCCGCAACATGGCTCTTGACTATGGTCCAACCATTCGAGTCAATACCATCTCCCCAGGCTGGGTGCTGACACCTCTGATTGAGAGCATTTTTGATAGCTATGATGACCCGGCTAAACAGCTGCGTAAAGTTGAGCAACGGCAAGTAATGAAGCGCATCGGTACCCCTGAGGATATTGGCTATACAGCCGCTTTCCTAGTCAGTGACGAAGCTTCTTTCATCACTGGCACAGAGCTTTTTGTAGATGGCGGTATGACGGCCCAGCTTGAAGAATCTTGGTAGGGTTGGGTAAAGGAGATATGGGAGCAATGCGATTTTGTGAGGTACTTAAAATTCAGGTGCTAAATCACGTATTTAGGGCTGCGATCGCAGTCAAATAAGTGTTTTTATTGAGAATCTAGCTCTATAACTGAGAATTAAAGTCCGATCTAACAAAATCGCATTGCTCCCAGGAGATATCGAGAACAAGGTCAAGTTTATTTACAATTTTGGATTTAATATGCTTGCACTTAAAGATGCACAAAGGGTAATTGCGGCTGCGGAAAAAAAGGCAGTGGAAATTGGTCAACCGATGAACATAGCGGTAGCAGACGCTGGAGCCAACTTGGTCGCTCACGTACGTATGGACAGAGCCTGGATTGGGAGTATTGACATTTCCATTAAGAAGGCTTACACCGCCTGTGCCTTTGATATCGCCACTAAGGAGCTAGCAGTACATTCTCAACCAGGAGGTCAATTTTTCGGAATCCATGCATCGAACAATGGCAGGATCATGATCTTTGCTGGTGGTATTCCCCTCAAGCAAAGCGGGATATTAGTTGGCGCTATTGGCGTTAGTGGCGGTTCAGGTGAGCAAGACCATGCAGTGGCGGAAGCAGGGTCTCAAGCGTTTACCATTAGTGAAGGAATCTTACACAACAATATAACCGCGATCAAGGGAATCTTCCATTGCAACGTGAATTGCACCGACCTTGACCGCTCGTTGGCGTTCTACGAAATGCTCGGCTTTAAGGTCATACTTGATTTTACAGAAGGGATGAGCAGTCAAGCTATGGCGGAGGCTTTCGGAATGTCACAAGCACAGCTTAGAGGAGTTCACTTAGTCTTAGGAGATAACCCAACGGCAACTCGAATTGACCTTGTGGAGTTCCAGAACCCTAAAACACAAGGGCAACCCTATCCTCATCTTAACCATACCGGAATAGCTCGCATATGCCTTCGCACTAACAACATCAATCAGGTATACGAGAACTTGCAGGCAAAGGGTGTAAAATTCCTCTCTAAGCCTCAAACACTACCAGGAACAAAGGTCTCTATTGTCTGCTTAATTGACCCAGACGGGACTGTGTTGGAACTGCTCGAAGGAACCTTCTAGAGCATGGGTCAAGTAATTGCGTTTTAGATGATTGAACGAATCGAGCTTTGAGCAATTTTGTTGACTTAATGTCCACGGCTGCAAAGCTGCAAAGTGAAAGCGATATGGTCATATATGTCAGTGAACTCGAAATGGCATTCGCTGCTTTAGATATCAAAGTCAAAACCACGACTATCAGGAGAAAAAGTTGATGTCTTCAAACTCTCTATTAACGAAATCCGTTTCCAAGACAGACATCGTGATCGAGATGGAAACAGCCGCAGGTAAAGGCGATTGGGAATATCTTAAGACGTTCTTTACTGACGGCATCTTGTACAAGGTCGGTGCATCCAAAGAGATGAGAGGAATTCAGGATCTCATAGATTATGTGAGTTGGCTTTTTTCCAACGCCATACCCAGAATACCCTTTTACTTTCGAGGTGTTTGGGAGATGGAAGACACTGTGATCATAGAGATGGATGCCACGTTTACTCGTAGCAGTGATGGGAAACCTATTAGCTTTCCGTGCGTTGATATCTTGCGATTTGAGGGCAACAAGATTCGGGAATGGCGGGTCTACCCAGACCAGACAGAGCTTTGGTTGACTGACAAGATACAGCAAGATTCACAAAAGGTATTACTTGCAAAAGTTTTAAATTCAACTACAAAGTGGCTACCTTCAAAGTCAGAACGTATGCCAGGAATGGCAATTGATTTGGTCAAGCAGCTATTCTCAAGGGGCGAATCCTTTGACAGCCAAGGATTTACTAACTTCTTTACCGACACGCCATTCTATCAGTTCGGCAACTTCGAGGTGTGTTTCGATAAAGCTGCTATTCAGAAATCTCTAGAGAACCTCTTCAGCAAAATCTCAGCGGTGTACCATGAGATCAAGAAGATGTGGGAAATAGGCAACACTGTGTTTGTTGAAATGGATGTCACCTACTGGCGTAAGGATGGCTCAGTCATTTCACTACCTTGCTGTGACATCTTCCGCCTTGAGGGGGATAAGTTCTCTGAGCTACGGATTTTTATGGATGTGAATCCTGTCTTTGACTCAAACATCTCTGTTCCCGACACCGCTTCTGTGCTGACGGTCAGTGGAGGAGAGCGGTTGACGCCTTCTAACATCATGAAGCAGTTCTTCAGCGAACACCCTGAGAGCAAAAAGAGGTTGGTAATGGGATTAGCTCCCAAATGGGCGACATATAGCAATAGTTTTTTGAAATTTCAGTCAGCGGCATCCGTTTCTCAATTAGAGCTAGTAATGGAGATGGAAAAGGCGGCAGTTAACAAAGATTGGGAATATTTTAAGACGTTCTTTACTAACGATGTCTTGTTCAAAGTCGGTGCTTCTCAAGACATCAGAGGATATCAGGGGATCGCAGATTATCTGAGTTGGCTTTATTCTCTAGCTTACCCCCAACTGCCGTTTGAATTCCGAGGGACTTGGGAGCTAGAAGGCGTAGTGATTAGAGAAATGGATGCCAAATTAATTCGCCACAAGGATGGGAAGCCCATCAGCTTTCCCACTACCGACATCTTACAATTTGAGGACAACATGATTCGTGAATGGCGGATCTACCCAGACCATTCAGAGCTTTGGTTGACTGAAAAAGTGAAAAAGCATGGTTCAAAAACATATCAGTGACTCGAAGGGAAGTGTGTAGACAAAGGGAATAAATAGTGCAAATAGTGTCCTGCCCTAGAACACAACTACAAGAGCATTCATTTATCCGGTCAAACCAGTACTGGAATCCTCGGATGAAGACTGGCAGAAAGGGTATGACTGGCCATACGTTACTAGTCGGTGTAGGACAGATATACTGCGAACGACTCAGAACGGGACTTTTCCTAAAGTAGCTATAAACCTTGTTTCGTTAAGCTTTAGGCTTCCTTTTAAAAACTAAAGCTCCAAGCCGTGTTTAGTACTGATAGCCTAGTAGACGGTGATCGCGCAATCTCCAAACTAAATTTAATTACTTACAAAAAGGAAATCCTTATGAACTCAAAACCTACTGTACTGATCACTGGTATCACTGGTACGCTGGGCAGCAAAATTGCGACAGCGATACTTGATAAAGGTGAAATGAACGTCAAAGGGCTGGTTCGGTCGAGTAGTACCAGTCACAACAACAAGCAGCAACAACTAGATGACTTAAAAGCAAAAGGAGTTGTTTTTGTTGAAGGAGACCTGTCTGACCAGTCTAGTCTGAACAACGCCTGCGAAGGAATCGAAGTGATTGTCTCGGCAGTTAAGGGCAGCCAAAGCAAAAAAACTGGTTTGTACCGCGAAGACATAGTGCTTTCGGGTCAATTAAACCTGTTAGAAGCTGCCATCACCAAAGGGGTGAAACGGTTCGTCCCTTCTGACTACTCTGTGGATTACTTCAAAATCGATTTGGGCAACAACCACAATCTTAACTTCCGCATCCTGTTTGCTGAAGCTTTAAAGCAAAGTGGACTTGGACATACGTTCATTCTCAATGGTGCTTTCACAGAAGTACAATTCTCGATGTTTGGAAAGCTATTTGATTTTAAGGCGGGAACGTTCAGCTACTGGGGTGATGGTGAGCAACCATGCGATTTCACCACCTATGACGATACGGCTAAGTATACTGCTGAGGCGATCGCTGACCCGCAAATGCTTAACTCAGCACTGAAGGTGGCTGGCGATGTCCTCACTATGAAACAACTACTTGCGACCTATGAGGAAGTAACGGGGAAAAAACTTGTTGAGAAGTGCTTAGGTACTGTTGAGGATTTGGAAGCCTGGATTGCCAAGACAAAACAGATAGCCTCTTCCCCTTTTAATTACCTTCCTGAGCAGTACCACTGGGCGATAGTATCAGGCAAAGCCAAACTTGACAAACTCGACAATTCTCGTTACCACCACATCAAACCCACCAGTATCAAACAATTCATTAGCCAAGGAGATTTTTAGACTATGACATCTCTGGATATGGTTGCCTTTCTGGTCAGCGACTAAGCACCCTGCATCACTGGGCAAAAGATCGACGTTGGGGGTGGATTGGCATAAGATTTCCGCCTTAGTGCTGTTCTATCACTCTGGTCAAATAAAAATATCAGCCAACTTTTAAACCAGAGACAGAAACTGGGTTTCAAGCTTTATTTTCTAACATTATAGCTAGAATCATCTGTTTTGGCTGAAAGTGCTGTTTAGCAAGGATTATAGGACTTACGCATTGACAGAAGCAATTAAATATGTGTATGGCTCTTCAGGTATTCAAGTTTTATTTTTTCACCATTAGCTAGCGATCGCTAGTGATTATCAGTTAGTATCCAATAGCCTGAAACAAGGGATTTTCGTTTATACACATGATAATCATTTTGTACAGTGCGTAAGCCCTACCAATAAAAAACCTAGCCTAAAGTTTTTTAGTAATGCATAATCTATCCAAAATCAACTTGTCGCTGACAATCGTTGTCGTCCTGAGCCTGACTACCCTGAAAGCCCAAGCAGCTCTGCTTGTAAGCAGCGGTGACACTGGAAGCATCCTACGCTACGACGATCAAACAGGTAACTTCATTGATACTTTTGTTCCGCTTGGCAGAGGTGGGCTAAAACGACCTGTGGGCTTAACCTTTGGACTAGACAACAACCTTTATGTTAGCAATAACGATGTCAACAATCCTGTTAACGACAGTGTCCTACGGTACAACGGTCAGACAGGTGACTTCATTGATGCATTCATTCCCTCAGGTAGAGGTGGGCTGGAACACCCTGCCAGCTTGACTTTCGGACCAGACGGAAACCTCTACGTCAGCAGTTTAGCTGGTAAGGGTATCCGACGCTACGATGGGAAGACTGGTGCTTTCATTGATGTCGTCGATGACACAGTTCCCTCTGGCGGGCAAAATCTAAATGTTTCCGGTTTGACCTTCGGCTCAGACAACAACCTCTACTTCAGCACCGATTTTCCCAACAATGGAATCCTGCGTTACAATATTAAGACAAGTGCCATTAAAACCTTCGTTCCGGCTGATATTGCACCCAACATTCCAGGAGGTTTAACCTTCGGCCCAGACGGAAACCTCTACGTAGGCGATTTCTCTCCGAATGGTGGTGTTGCTCGCTATAACGGACAGAGCGGTGCATTGATTGACACCTTTGTGCCTGTAGGTAGCGGTAGTATCAGCTCGCCCTCGCTAGGCTTGACTTTCGGACCGGACAAAAATTTTTACGTCAGCAGCTACGGCAACAGCAGTGTCCTGCGTTACAACGGTCAAACTGGTGCTTTCATTAACGCCTTTGTTCCCTCTGGTAGCGGTGGGTTGAGCAGCCCTGAATCATTGACCTTCTCCCCCAAACTCGTCCCCGAGCCATTTTCTGGGTTAGGTATATTCGCGTTTGGTGCTTTCAGTGTAGGTTTAGTACGAAAGCGCCAAATGAAAAAACAGTAATTAGGGAGTAGCAGATAAATAAAATAACAGTTTTGGGATTTGAGATGTCTATTGTTTATCAGCTTGGTGGCAATAAAATCAAAAACTTTATTCTGGATTAGAAGAGTTAGCTATTGATTTGGATAATGGTTCAGCTATTCGTAGCAATTGCACTCAATTTATGACTTGGAACCTTGTTTCATCTATAGTTCACTTTGTCGAAGAAACTTATGACAAAGGTGTGATTGTTTCTCCTGATGAGGTAGAAGATTTTCTCCTTTACTGGAAACGAGATAAATTCGTTCCTAAATATCTACTTAGGTAGAATTTGCTTTGGCACAAATCAATAGCCAAACAGAAAATCTCAGGGATCGTCAAAATTAGCTTAATCTTCTACTTTTTTTCATCTTTTAAGCTTTTGTTTCATACTATTAGCAGTGCTGAGTCGTTTTCACCTTGCTTAATCTAAACCCAAGTAAATGGTAAATTTAAACAAAATTAAGATTTACTGATAAAAAATGGAGGACTTATGGCAACTGAGACAAAGGGAAAAATTGGTGTACTCATTGAGGAACATTTCGATCAAACTGAATTTCGCAGATTCAACGAATATTTTCCCGTTCAAGGCTATCAAGTCGAGTATATTTCTCATCTTTGGAATAATCCAGAGTTAACCTTTGGGGCAAACCCTGATACTGGTGTAGTCGAGGATCATGTTACAGTTACAACAGAAATCAATGATGTTGCTCCGGCAGATTACAAGGGAATAATTTGTATTGGTGCCTATGCTACGGATCGTCTGAGATATCAGGTTTCTGTTAATAAAGGTCAGAAAAATCAAGCTCCGGCAGTTGTATTTCTGAGAAAGGCTCTACAGATAGATGGTTTGAAAATAGGAACAATCTGTCATAGCTTGTGGCTATTCTGCGCTGATTCAGATTTAATCAAAGGTCGCAAAGTTACTTGTGCCCACAACATCATCTGTGATGTTGAAAATGCTGGTGGTGAAGTTATCTATGACGGGGATGCAACTGCTGATTTGGTCATAGATGGCAACCTAATTTCAGCAAAACATCCTGGAGTTGTCGATGAATTTATGGAAGTTTTTGTAGCAGAGATTCAAAAGCAGGAAAAAATGCAGAAAGTTCCAGTGGGTAAATCATCATTTGTGTGATGCCTGAGAGGATAACTGAAAAATTATCTCTGCTCCTTGGTAATGTCTTGCTAGTAGATGAAATTTGATCACATACAGCCACTTTACTTTAACTACTGTCCGCGGGTTTAAGTCCCCCGGCTCTCAATACAGTTCAGTTAAGGCTAAAACTCTTTTTCAAAGTCAATTTTTTTAACGAACCGCATTCGCGCAGCGTCTCCCCCTGGGAGAAGGACGCAAAGGACGCAAAGGAAGAGAAGAGAGAAGAAAGAAATGCTTAACTGAACTGTATTGCCCCGGTTCTCTAATCGATAAATTTTGTATTGGGATTAAAATCCCAATACAAAACTTAATTACGAACTTGTGCCGAGCGTTCGCGTAGCGTCTCGTAGAGAAGTCGAGGTATTACGAATTAAGAATTACGAATTACTTTAACAATCCTGGAGTTAACCTCATGGATCACATGAGCTTTTCATTTTCTGACACCATTGCTGGATACGTGACTGACTTTAACCGCAGTGAAAAAAGCTTTGGAATCAAGACATCAGATGGACGGAAATTTCAGGCTTACCTGACTCCAACCACCTATGGCCGGATTACCCAAAACTTGCAGGAACCTTACAACGACTGTACGCAACGCCTTGCAGAGATGCTAACGCCTGGTCAGCCTGTGTTTGCCTACGGTATTTTCTACCCACAGGTGGAAGGGTACAAATTTGAAGTTAAGTCGTTTGTCTTTCCTGGAGATGCTCCCAGCGTATATCGGCATGAAGAGCCGGATTGGTGGGTCAAGCAAGTGCGTTCAATTGCTGATAGTTACCTCTATTGGCAGTTCAACTATCCCGAAAACGAAATAGATTATCGGCAATACCGGACTTTTCTAAGAGTAACTGGTGTCAAAAAGCGCGAAGATGATTATCTCCAAGAAACCGACACTGTTTCCCGCTTAGTTTATGGTTTTGCCTCAGCCTACTTGATGACGGGCGAAGACCGCTTTCTAGAAGCTGCTGAAAAAGGCACTGAATATCTGCGTCAGCACATGCGGTTTTATGACCCTGATGAAAACCTGATTTACTGGTATCACGGCATTAAGGTAACAGGCAATCGTGAGCAAAAACTCTTAACCTCTGAGTTTAGCGATGACTACGACGCTATCCCAGCATATGAGCAAATTTATGCTTTGGCAGGCCCGATTCAAACTTACCGGATTACTGGGGATCAGCGCATTCTCAAAGATGCCGAGATGACCGTAGATTTATTTGACAAATTCTTCTTGGATAAAGAAGGCACTGGCTATTTCTCCCACATTGACCCCATCACTCTCGATCCACGTGCTGAGTCACTAGGACGCAACCGCGCTCGCAAGAACTGGAACTCTGTTGGAGATCACGCTCCAGCTTATCTGATCAACCTGTGGCTGGCAACCGGGGAACAGAAATATGCCAAAATGCTGGAGTATACCTTTGATGCGATCGCTAAATATTTCCCAGACTACGACAACAGCCCCTTTGTCCAAGAAAAGTTCCATGAAGATTGGAGCCAGGACACAACTTGGGGCTGGCAGCAAAACCGCGCTGTCATCGGGCATAACCTGAAAATTGCCTGGAATCTCATGCGGATGCAAAGTCTCAAACCCAAAGATCAGTATGTGGCTTTGGCGGAAAAAATTGCCTCTCTCATGCCCAAAATAGGTAGTGATCAGCAGCGTGGTGGCTGGTACGACGTTATGGAGCGCGTACTAGACGAAGGGGAAGAACAACACCGCCTCGTTTGGCACGATCGCAAAGCTTGGTGGCAGCAGGAACAAGCTATCTTAGCTTACCTGATCCTAAATGGCATCACTGAGAATCCAGAATATTTGCGTCATGCTCGTGAAGCCGCAGCCTTCTATAATGCCCACTTCCTTGACCATGAAGACGGCGGCATTTACTTCAACGTCTTGGCAAACGGGCTACCCTTCTTGATGGGTAATGAGCGGTTTAAAGGTAGTCACTCAATGAGCGGTTATCATTCAACTGAACTGTGTTATCTGGCTTCAGTTTATACCAACCTGCTGTTCACTAAACAGCCAATGGACTTTTACTTCAAACCTCTACCTGGAGCCTTTAAGGATAATATTCTACGGGTTTCACCAGATATTCTCCCGCCCGGTAGCGTAAAGATTGGTGCTTGTTGGCTTAACGAAGAACCATATAACAATTTTGACGCTGATGCCCTAACGGTTAAATTGCCGGATACGAAAGAACAAGTGAAAGTCAAAGTTCAAATCGTCCCTAATCAGTGAGCTTAGTACTCAAGAAGCATGATCATGGATATTAATATCAAGACACTCCAAGTAACAGGAATGGAAGCGGCTGTTAAGGTAGATGTCAATACTACACCTCCAATCCAAGAAGAAATCAGCGCCCTACAAATTCAACCAGTAACCGTAATCGAAATGACCGGTGATGTAGATAGTAGTACTGCACCTTTAGTTCAAAAGCAAGTTTTGCCACTAGTCCAACCAGGGAGCCAGATTCTTCTAGATATGACTAAAGTTCCTTATATGTCTAGTGCCGGTTTGCGGTTGTTACTGTCGCTGTACCGACTGGTCTTAAGTCAAAAGGGACAGCTGTTGCTGGTGGGGGTTGCCGAAGAAATTAAGGACACCATGTCTATTACTGGCTTTCTCGACTTTTTTCAGATCAGTGACACCCTTGATTCCGGATTAAAAGCTCTCAATTTCAAGCTTCAGGTTTTCCCCACTTAGCCTCAAATAATTATTACCTAAATATTTGTCGGTAAATTTTAGTTAGGAGAAAGCAGAAATGGAGCTAGAAAGAATAGACATTCATCCAACCCACACCTACGGCAACTTCAAGCTGCGTGTCGGTCGTCCATTGTCCCCTGGAGCTACTTTAGTGCCGGGAGGAGTTAATTTCTCGATATATTCACGGTATGCCAAATCCTGTACCTTAGTGCTATTCAAAAAGAATGCCCCGGAACCGATGGCGGAAATTCTCTTTCCGAAAGAGTTTCGGATTGGAAATGTCTATAGCATGATCGTATTTGACTTGGATTACGAAAATATTGAATACGGCTACCGCATGGACGGGCCTTTCAACCCTAGTGAAGGTCACTGGTTTGATTCTGGTAAAATTCTTCTAGACCCCTACGCTAAAGTCATCAGTGGTAGGGATATTTGGGGAGAAACGCCTGACTGGAATAACATCTACCAACATCGAGGGCGTCTTGCCTTTGACGATTTTGACTGGGAAAATGACTGTCCTCTGGAAATCCCACCGGAGGATCAGATTATTTATGAGATGCATGTCCGCAGCTTTACCCGTCATCCTTCGTCTGGAGTCAAGCATCCGGGAACATTTGCTGCTATCCGCGAAAAAATTTCCTACCTCAAAGAGCTAGGCATCAACAGTGTTGAACTGATGCCTATCTATGAATTCGATGAATTTGAAAACAGTCGCCCTAACCCGCAAACTGGGGAACTGTTAATGAATTATTGGGGTTACAGTACCGTCGGCTTCTTTGCTCCCAAGGCTGGCTATGCGGCTACAGGCAAATTCGGGATGCAAGTTGATGAACTCAAAACCCTAGTTAAAGAATTACATAAAAATGGCATTGAGGTAATTCTGGATGTTGTCTTCAACCATACGGCGGAAGGAAACGAGCATGGCCCGACAATTTCGTTCCGGGGGATCGACAACCAAACCTACTACATGCTAACGCCGGATGGGTACTACTTTAACTTCAGTGGCACTGGTAACACGCTCAACTGCAACAACCCAGTTGTTCGCTATATGGTGCTTGATTGTCTGCGCTACTGGGCCGCTGAGTATCACATCGACGGTTTCCGATTTGACCTTGCTTCGATTCTCGGTCGTGACCCAAGCGGTGCGCCAATGGCTAACCCGCCTTTGCTAGAAGCTTTGGCATTTGACCCAATTCTGGCAAAATGCAAACTCATTGCTGAGGCTTGGGATGCAGGGGGTCTCTACCAAGTTGGTTCCTTCCCGGCTTTTGGTCGCTGGGCTGAGTGGAACGGCAAGTACCGCGACGGCATTCGCAAATTCCTCAAAGGAGAGCCAGGTCGGGTAGGAGATATGGCACAGCGACTACAAGGTTCACCAGACTTGTATGCTTGGGCGGGTCGTGCGCCAGCCACATCAATTAATTTCATCACCTGTCACGACGGTTTTACCCTCGCCGACCTAGTTTCTTTTAACGACAAGCACAACGAGGCTAACGGGGAAAACAACAACGACGGTGGCAATGATAACGACAGCTGGAACTGTGGGACAGAAGGATGGACGGACGATCCGAGTATCAATGATCTGCGGCAGCGACAGATCAAAAATGCCGTAGCTATGTTAATGGTCAGCCAGGGAGTGCCGATGATCCTCATGGGGGATGAGGTAGGCCGAAGTCAAAAAGGCAACAACAATACCTATTGCCACGACAATCAACTTAACTGGATGGACTGGACACTGTTGGAGTCCAATAAAGACTTATTTCAGTTTTTCAAACACTGCATCGCCTTCCGCAACGCTCACCCAGTACTGAGAAATCCGTGGCACTTCCGTAATCAAGACTATGTAGGTAGTGATTATGCTGATATCAGCTGGCATGGCACCCAAGCATGGAATGCTGACTGGTCTGACTCCAGTCGCACTCTCGCTTTTATGCTTTGTGGAAAGCACGCAAAGGAGGGTAATGTTTACGACAACTACATTTACGTAGCGATGAATATGCATCATCAAGCTAACTGGTTTGAAATTCCAGGATTGCCAAATTCAATGAAGTGGCATGTGTTTGCCAACACTGGTGTCACTCCACCATTGGATTGTTGGAAACCTGGCACGGAACCTGTGCTGGAGAATCAGTACGGATTACTCATAGGCGATCGCTCTGTAGTCATTCTGGTTGGTAAATGAGATTGGTCATCAGTTAAAAGTAAATGATAAAGGACAAGATTATGGCTTTCAACGCAACACTAGAAACAAGCAAGGGTATCGCTAAAATTACTTTAGCTGGAGAATTGGATTCAATTTCTGCACCAATTTTCCAAAAAGAGGTAGAAAATGCAGCTACGGAACATCCAAGACATCTCGTTCTAATGATGCAAGACCTAGAATATATATCCAGTGCAGGTCTGCGGGTACTCATATTCATTAAGCAAAAGATGGGTGTTGATACTGACATCTATGTTGTTGGCATTCAGGAGATGGTATTAGACACCCTTGAGAAAACTGGATTTGACCAAAGTGTGATTTTGGTGGATGAATATGACCAAGACAAGATAGCAAAAGTCTAAGGTCAGTTGTTAGTTTTTGGTTGTGAAAAATCCGGGACTAACAACTAAGTTGCTAGTAGTTTCATTACTCAGGATTAAGAGCATGATTGAAAACAATCATCAATCTAAAGAAGAACAATTAATCGCAGAATTGGAAGTGGTGCGCCGAGAGGTAGCTGGACTCAAAACAGAAAAAGCTGCTTTTGAGACTCAAACAGAACTACTTGAGCATTTGGTGGCGATGGCACGCTGTTCATTTTGTGAAGAAATGCTGAAAGCCACCTTACAAGAAACTGTACATGTCTCCAGCAAGTTAAGCGGCGCCGAGAAAGGTAGTCTGTTTTTATTCAATAGCAACGGTGTTGTCACTGACAGCATCCTGACGCAAGAGGAGGATGCTTGCCAGATCGGCAGTATTTTGGACAAGGGACTCCCTGGGTGGCTGGCTGGCTGGGTGTTCCACCACCGTAAAGTGGGATTAATTACCGACACCGAAACTGACGATCGCTGGCTGATACAACCCAATCAGCCTTACAGTGTTCGTTCAGCCTTGGCTGTTCCCATTCTCAGGGATGATGAGTTACTAGGCATTATCACCCTGTTGCACCAAGAGCCTGGACAATTTAGCCCTGAAACCGCCTATTTGATGGAGGTGACTGCCCAGCAAATAGCCCTAGTCCTAGAAAATGCCCGACTTTATCGGAAACTAGAAGAATCTTACCAATCATTAAACAACGCTAAACAAGCGATCGAAGCCTATTCAGAAGCGCTCGACTCTGAACTAGAAAAGGGTAGGCAGATTCAGCGAGATTTTCTACCTAGAGAAATCCCACAGCTACCAAATTGGGAGATTGCAGCTTGTTTCTATCCTGCTCGTCAGGTAGCTGGCGACTTCTATGACGCTTTTATGCTCCCCGGTGACTACTTAGGTATAGTGATTGCTGATGTCTGCGATAAAGGTGTAGGTGCGGCACTATTTATGGCTTTATTCCGCAGCTTAATCCGAGTCTTTTCTGGACAAACCAAATTGGACGGCTTGTCGATAATTGGCAGAGACGAGGGGTTGGACGGTTTGATAGACCCTTTAGTGGTAACTGACTTTAACCAAATCAATGCCTTGAAGGCTGTCGCACTCACGAATAACTACATCGCCCAAGAACACAGTGAGATGAATATGTTTGCTACACTCTTTTTTGGAGTACTAAATCCTGCAAACGGTTGTCTAACTTACATCAATGCTGGACATGAACCTCTTCTTATCATCGGTGATTCTGGGGTAAAGAAAAGTCTCAAATCCACCGGACTAGTGGTGGGAATAATGCCCAACATCAAATTTAAAATTCAGCAGGTTCATCTGGAACCGGGAGATATCTTAATTGGCTATACCGACGGTGTAACAGAAGCTCGCGCCCCTAGCCGTGAATTCTTTTCTAACAAGCGACTGCTATCACTGCTTAACCAGAAAGCCTTTTCAGCCAGTGGCTTACTAGAAGACATCAAAACTAATTTGTTTACTCACATTGACAACGCCCAACAATTTGATGACATTACCATGTTGGCTGTGCGGCGGATGAGCATAACCTAAGAAGCATATTCTGCTGAATATAAACCAGTTTTCGCTGGTTTTAACTTCTTACCTCTTAACTTTTTTACTGACTATATTTAATCATCAATGGAGATTAAGAAATAATGTTAACTAGAAGGCAATTAATACTAGCAAGTACAGGAATTGGAGCAGGATTTCTCATTTCTGACATATTTAAGGCGAAGAAAAGCTATGCCGTTTTACCGGAAATATCAAAATTTACCGAACCTCTGCCAATTTCATTTGCTAGTGCTGCACCGATTACTTGATGATTCTGGTAATATCCAGGCGATAAACGATAACAAATCCGACAATAGTGTTCTCTCTCTATTAACTGGGAAAGTACCAGCAAGTGGTAGTTTGAATTTTGCCGTATCTGGCTTAAGGGATATTAACCTAATAGGAGATCATTTAGAATCTGGTTCTTATAGACTGTCATTAAATACATTTAATCTGCCTAAACCCTCGACTAACCCAACAATTCTAAACGGTGGTTTTGAAACTGGTAATTTTAGTGGTTGGACAACACTAGGTGAAACTAGTATTGAGACAAAAACTTTTGGCAGTAATCCAACTGAAGGAAATTATCAAGCTTTCCTCTCAACTGGTAATAAAACATTTTCTGGCTCAATTATTGAAGAATTTTTAGGGTTAGAAGCAGGAAGCTTGGATAATCTTGGCAAAAGCTTAGAACCTCCTTTTCCTTTTCCTTTCCCCCAAACCCAAGACCCCTTTTCCCCTTTTCGGTAAACCAATTATAAATGTCATTTAAAGAGACTTTATTAAAAGCTATTTCAAGAGCTAATGCCAAATCTGGATAATTTGTGGCAGCAATAGAACGCACTATGCTTTTAATCTTTTACCGACAATTGTAAGCTAACAATTATTGTTTAGCAATGAAGCCATTGCTTATGGAATCTTTAACGGTATTTGGAACACTAAGCTCTTTGGGAATGATCGCCAAATATGCGAAGGAAGCAGCCGCAGTTGCTGGACTAGATAAAAAAGCCTCCTATAACCTTCGCTTGGCAGTGGAAGAAATCGCCACTAATATCATTGTTTACGGCTATCAGGAAACGGGTCGTGAAGGGGTACTAGACTTGCGCGTGAGTATCGACGAGCAAGCCCTGTCCCTATTTATTGAGGATACCAGTGAACCCTTCAACCCGTTCCAGAAATTGAATGTGGAGGAAGAACAGATAAACTTGCCAATAGAACAGCGACCTATTGGCGGACTGGGATTGTATCTGGCAATTCATGGCGTTGATAAATTCTTCTATGAACGTATTGGAGACCGAAATCGAAACATTTTAGTGGTGAATTTACCAACTGGAGTTTAGACTAAATCAGTCTCCGCAACACTGCGACCGCGCACAAAAAAATAGAGTGATACCTGTGTAAAAACAAGCATCTCTCGACGGAAGATGAGAAAAGCACAACTAATTCTCAACCTCTCAACCTTCCCTATGAAACTTTATAAGTTTAATACTGAGGATGTCAAAATCGTGCTGCGTGAACTCTAGTTGAGGTTGATGTTGTGGTAGTGGAGGTTGAGAATTAAGTAGGTAGGCATGAAAAAACCAAACTATGTAAAGATAAGTAAATACGGAGAATGCACATACCGAGGTAACTGAAATATGGGCGCTCGTTTGAGGGTATTTCTGTCTAATGAGCAAGACCGAGCTTTGTTAAATCTTAGAACTGCGGATGTAACACAGAAAGTCAAAGACCGAGCAGAAGCAATACTGTAGCCAAAAAAAGAGTATAAAAAGAGGGCTGATGTAGTAGAGTTATAGTCTTCTAAAACAACAACTCGAAATCCACACACAGCCCAT
>NZ_JBALFF010000085.1:0-20759 GCF_036916975.1 Nostoc sp. | reverse complement strand
CCTAACTCCTAACTCCTAACTCCTAACTCCTAACTCCTAACTCCTAACTCCTAACTCCTAACTCCTAACTCCTAACTCCTAACTCCTAACTCCCATACTCCCGACTAGCTTTCATTTCAAAACTAAAATCGTTTATGGCTGAAGCACTGAGTTTTCAAGGCGATGGTAGCGATCGCCTCCCACCACAAAATATTGAGGCCGAAGAAGCGATTTTGGGGGGTATTTTACTAGATCCAGAAGCGATTAGTCGAGTTAGCGATCGCCTCCTTCCAGAAGCTTTTTACATTAGCGCTCACAAAGATATTTATCAAGCAGCTGTGAGGCTCCAGCAATCAGGTAAACCCACAGATTTGCTCTCAGTCACAAGTTGGCTGACTGACCATGATCTTCTTGCCCGGATTGGTGGTAGAAATAAATTAGCAACTCTGGTAGACCGCACAGTGTCAGCCGTCAACATCGACGGTTTAGCCTCTTTGGTGATGGACAAATACCTGCGGCGGCGCTTAATTAAAGCTGGTAATGAAATTGTACATCTTGGTTACGAAACAGAAACCGAATTACCTATTGTTTTAGATCAGGCAGAACAGAAAGTTTTTGGCGTTACTCAAGAGCGTCCCCAATCGGGTTTAGTTCACATTTCTGATACTCTAATTAATAATTTCCAGGATATTGAGGATCGAAATCAAGGCATCGCCTTACCTGGTATTCCCTGCGGATTTTACGATTTAGATGCCATGACTAGCGGCTTTCAGCGTTCTGATTTGATTATTGTCGCGGGCCGCCCATCAATGGGAAAAACAGCATTTTGCTTAAACCTTGCTCATAATATCGCCGCTTCTTATAAATTACCAGTTGCTGTCTTCAGCTTGGAAATGTCCAAAGAACAATTGACGCAACGTTTATTAGCACAAGAGGCGCAAATTGAAAGTACTTATCTGCGAACTGGCCGCCTCAGCCAAACACAATGGGAACCTTTAAGTCGTGCTATTGGTATCCTCTCGGAGATGCCAATTTATATTGACGACACGCCGAATATTACAGTTACACAAATGCGTAGTCAGGCAAGAAGACTGCAAGCGGATTCGGGAACTGAATTAGGATTAATTGTAATAGATTACTTGCAATTGATGGAAGGAGCCGGTGATAATCGCGTACAAGAATTGTCAAAAATTACACGTCAACTCAAAGGTTTAGCGCGGGAATTATCTGTACCAGTTATTGCTCTATCTCAGTTGAGTCGAGGGGTGGAAGCACGCACTAACAAACGCCCAATGTTATCTGATTTGAGAGAATCCGGTTCGATCGAACAGGACGCGGATTTAGTAATAATGTTATACCGCGACGAGTACTACTCTCCTGATACTCCCGATCGCGGCATTGCAGAAGTAATTATAGCTAAACATCGCAACGGGCCAACAGGTACTGCGAAACTTTTATTTAATCCACAGTTTACAAAGTTTCAAAATTACAAACCTTAAAAATTTAGCTAGATAATAATTATTGAATTAGGGACTGGGGACTAGGGAAAGGAGAGCAGAGGAGAGAATTCCTAACTCCTAACTTTTAACTCCTAACTCAGCACCCCAATGCCTTAGTTTCTACTTAACTCCGAGCAATTCCACATCAAATAGCAGAGTGGCGTTAGGCGGAATGACACCACCAGCACCACGAGCGCCATAACCTAACTCTGGGGGGATGATTAACTGACGACGACCGCCTACTTTCATGGTGCTAAGTCCTTCGTCCCAACCTTTGATTACCTGTCCAACGCCAATTTTAAAGCTGAAGGGTTGGCCGCGATCGCGTGAACTATCAAACTTAGTACCATCTTCTAAAGTACCGACATAATGAACTTCAACCGTTTGTCCAGATTGAGGAGTCGCCCCAGTCCCCTCTTTTAACTCGACATACTTTAATCCAGAGGGGGTAGTTACGGCATTAGCATCAGGCATAGGATTGTTCGCAATTAGAGGATTATTTTCAGTTACAGTTGTGGGCGCTGGCGGCGTTTGAGTTAACTCGGCAGCAATGGCAGTCTTCTGTTTACTGCCTACTTGCCCTACAGCCAAAAGTACAACACACATCAGCATGAACGCCACGCTGAGGAAAATTGGTTTCAAAATCAGTTCTCCTTACTTAGGTATCCTGGCAAAAACATTACCAACAGGACACAATTAGTTTAAATCAGAAAAGACATCTTAACGCCAAAGCTTATTTTCTAAATCCCGCAATTGACGCTCTAAACGGTCAATTCTACCGCGCAGTTCGTCCACTTCCGACTGGCGAGCTACCCCCAAATCTTGCATCATATTTCGCATTTGCCGTTGCATTTGGACATCCAGGTTTCCCTGCTCCGCCTTTAACTGCTGGGCAATATCATCTATAACTGCCTTGGCTTGCTCAGGATTGAGCTTACCGTCTTTAACTAAATCATCGCTGACTTGGCGCAGTTTTTCTGCTACTAAAGACGTTGTGCCAAGACCCACCATCATAAGCTGTTGCAACCAGTTGTTGCTGTCCATACTCCCTTCCTCTTAACTTATTTCAAACCAGCCGATCCTTGCTCCTGAGTATAAGCAATCAAGCTATGCTAAAAGCGTGGTTATTCTAGCCTACATCTCTATTTTGGCAAATTAGCAAACACAGAGATCGCAGGGTGTGCTTATAGAACAACTCAAGTTTAAAGTTGCCCTGCATTTAAGCGAAAATTTTATCCAGAAGGACGCACAAATTTGGATAATAGCCCTGGCTGAATATCCTAAATTTCTCGCTAAAGAGGTTTAAATCAGCCTCAATGACCACACAGAACTTATCCTCATCATTTGTTGGGCAACACTGGAGCAGTGGAAAGCCTTAGCCCAAGGAGATTTGCCCAATAGTGAAGATAAATTCATCCAAGCACTGAGAGAATCTTATCCAATAGTGGAGTCAGCAAACTATCAAGTACGGAAATTTCCCCATTTATAGGTGAAAAATTACTCTCAACTCGTAAAAAAGGGGCTTAACAATAGACAAACTTCTGCCACCATGATTAGTGAAGCGATCGCCCCAAAAAATTATCGGAATCTTAGGGCTTACGCTTTCAAGGCAGTGAAAGCCTTAATTTTCCGTAGGGGCAATTCATGAATTGCCCTACATTTCGTACTAAATGCGTAAGTATTAGAATCTAACTTAATTATTTCACGGCAATTCAAGTCATTGGTCATTAGTCATTAATACCAATGACTAAATCGGCGGAAATCCCGCCGATTCTATTTGAGCTTTGCGAAGTATACTGAGAACCAAAACTTGATTTGGCAAGCTTTCAGTCAGCTTGGCTTTTCAAAAATCAAATCGGATTCAGATTATAAAATGAGTTAGAGGTTAGATAAATCCATTGCTTTTAAAACTTAAAGCATCTTCTTGGCATCTCCATTCTTCAAAGTAGGGAGGAGTTAAATTTTTGCACGCCAATTCTGAAAGGCTATCTCGTAATCCTCTGATTTACTCTGATAAACACTCCACCAATGAAAAAATAGTCCTAACCCCCATCCTAATAGGGGAAAGATAGCCCAAAAATAACTAGGACTAGTTATTAAATTCAAAATAATCAGAAATAAATTCACTGCTATGAAGCTAACCAAGTGTGCTCTAAAGCTTCTGCGTCGGAAAGTATTAAATGTGCGTCGCAAACGTTCCTCTTCTTCTTGAGCTAACCACTTTTTTTCAGTTTTTTCCAAAATATCAGAAGAGATGCCTAACTCAGATGCCATTTCTATAAGCTGTTCTCGTGAAAATCCACCTTCCTGTTTACGAGCAAGTGCTATTTGAAGGATTTTTTGTACATCTTCGGAATCGTAAGTCATTTTAATTACCTTATAAGTTTGTGTGTAAATGCGCCTTTGATTTCACAAGGTTTTCGATAGGTTTCGTTCAATTCAGTTAGCGAAAACCTCTACATTTTGCACCCATACTTAGTTAAATCTACACCCTGATTATTTTCTCACAATCAATTTATAGCTACTGTATTTGTCAATACCTCTATATCGCTTTTATGAAGATACCGTAACAGCGATCGCTATTACGGTATTAAGCCAAACATTATGTAAAAGTTGAATCCTAGTCCATCTCTTTCTAGCTAATTGCCTTCTTTTTCTTCAGCCAAATTCCTATAGACACAGCAACTACTACCCCTCCAATAGTCGATGGCTCAGGCACAGATTTTACACTCACATCATCCAAGTATAAAAAACCATAGCTAGCTCTACCACCCAACTTTAATTCTGTAGAAGATTTTGTCGCCAAAAAATTCAAGTCATATTGTGTGAAGGGAACTCCAGCAATATTTATAGTATTTATTTTATCAAAAACTTTATTTCCATCGACAAATGCCTGAAATATGTTATTAACTTGACTGCTATCTTCGTCTGTTCCTAAAAAGAAACTGAGATTATAGTTATTACCGATAGTTGTAGCCAAATTCTGGGATATGTAAGCAGGATTTAAAAATGAACCAATCGATAAACCTTGATTACCATTATCATGCTGAGGAAAATTGTTAATTCTAATCCCTGATGCATCCATCGAATCGCCAGATTTAATCCAGTCTGTAACATTAGCATTTGTAAGGTTGGGATTGTTAGGATCTACGAGAGGGTCGAGTTCAAAGCTTCCGTTTTTAACAAGTTCTGCCGCTTGTGCTGCTGTATTATAAGTATTGGTAATCACAGTAGTGCTAATTAAGGTAGTAATAACACTAAAAACAATAATTGAGAGTTTTTTAGTTAACTTCATGAAACTTGACTCCAAATAATTAAAAATTCCGACAATTAAAACAAGTTGATAGTTACATTTATGCTGGCTCTAAATACTTGTCACTAAAACTTATTGAGACAGACATTGTTTGGTTTTTTACTACTTTGTCAAGCTAGTTTTAAAAGTTTGTAGTAAGCACTAAAGTGCTTATCAAACAAGGGTTTTAGTCTTTACCCAACGGGTTCGTTAGTCGCTCATGGGGGAAACCCCCAAGACCGCGCTAACTCACTACGAAATTGCTTAACTATCAATTTAAACTTGAGAGACTTCTACCGATGGTTTATTCATCACCGTCATCTAGGGACTTCTGAATAAAGAAACATCCCAGATTTTCTTGCGGGATGAGTATCCCCACCTGTCCCAGATTTAGGGCAACCGAGATGCCCACCCCACAAGATGGATAATTTATTTCTTGGAAATCTCCTACTTCTGAATCTCCATAATTTTCTCCTTAATGTTCAGGTGTAGCTTTCACACTCACATCATCCAAATATAAAAACGCATACTTAGCTTTGGAACCAAACTTTATCTGTGTGGATCTTCCTTTTGCTATAAAAGGTAACGTGTATTGTGTGTAAGCTTGAAAAGAAATATTATTTTTAACATCAACCTTCTTTCCGCTGATAAAAACCTTAAATTTATTATTCAGGTCAGGTGCTTCCTCTGTTGATGCTAAATAGTAAGTAAGTTGGTAGTGTTTACCAGGAACTGTAGGGATGGTTTGTGATATGTAGCTAATCCCTGAAAATCCACCAAGTGATAAACCTTGATTACCAGTATTAGGAAAGTTACTAATTCTAATACCTGATGTATCTATCGGATCGCCAGATTTAGTCCATCCGATAATATTAGGATTTGGAGTCTTGGGATTATTAGGATCTACAAGAGAATCGTTTTCAAATCCCCCGTTGATAATTAGCTCTTGTCCTTGCGCTTGTGCTAGCGATTTATAAGTATTGGTAATCACAGCAGTATGAAGCAAGGCGGTGGTCAAACTACAAACAATAATTGAGAGTTTTTTAGTGAACTTCACGAAACATTACTCCAAATAGTTCAAAATTCACGACAACGAGTACTTAATTGATTTATTTTGTGGTGATTAAGGCAGGGCAAAGCCATAATTATTTTTGAAGATAGCCTGGGCTGTAGTACCACTTAAGTAGCTAGAAAAACTCTGTGCCGCCGAGAGAACTGTAGTTCTGGTGAGGATACTTAGCGGGTAGACAATCGGATTGCTCTCTGATGGTAAGGCGGTTTCTACGACTTTTACCTTGTTAGAAATGAGAGCATCAGTTTTATAAACAAAACCTGCATCAATAGTTTTATTTACACCGTTAACTTGAAGAGTTTTATTCTCAACAGCAGTTAACACGGTACGCACATTACTAGCACGGTATAATTTAAAACTTGTGGTAGTAAAAAGACCTCGCGTAGTGAGAACTTGTTTGGCATAATTTCCTGCTGGCACAACTGGAGGAGTACCTGTGTAGTCACCTATAGCAATGCCAGTAATGTTGGCGTTGGTCAAACCATTGATACTAGTGAGATCAGCACTACCAGCACTAACAGGAGGTGTCGTAGGTTTAATCAAAACTAGACTGTTTTTAACAACATTTTTACGGCTACCTGCTACCAATTTACTTGGGCTTGAATTCTGTAAGACATTTATTTGGTCGTTGGCAGCAGAAATGAAAATATCTGCTGGTGCTCCTGCTTGTATTTGGCTTAACAAGGTACCAGAAGCACCAAATGTATAAATAACATTGACGCTTGGGTTAGCATTTTGGTACTGAGTCTTGATAGCATTCAGCGCGTTTGTTAAGCTGACAGCCGCATATACGTTAAGTGTGGTTACAGATTGGGCTGGTGATAAATTGACAAACTGCCAACCTATTACTAGCATCATGCTGGTAACTGCCGTAGCAATCCAACCAATAAGTCTTCTTCTGTTCATAAAAGTCATAGTTTGGAGAAATTATTACCTGAAAGTCTCGTTGTTGACATACCTGACTTACGCACAGGCAACCGAAAAATCAACTACACAGATGGCAGAGGATATGTATGGATAAATTGGGAGTTAGAGAGGGTTTTTGCGTAAGTCCTACGCATAATAAATTCAGGGCTTACGCTTTCAAGGCAGTGAAAACCCTGATTTCCCGTAGGGGCAATTCATGAATTGCCCCTACATGTAGTACCTAATGCGTAAGTCCTAAAATTTTGCAAATAAACAGCCAATCACAATTAATGCAAGCATTAGCGTAGATAGTCCGTTTATTCTTTCCAAGTAGAATTACACAAACAGCAAGTGAAATGTATTTAGTGATGAAATAATATCAGTTAAATCTGCATAATACCAACATTTTTGGTTATCAAATCCTGACAATGAGCTATACCAAGCGCATCTAAATTCTTTAAAAGCTCCAGGCTCTTTGTATGGCAAAGGTTTTACTATAAAATCACCATTAGTTCCTAAAATAGCTAAAACCCTATTTATACCAACTAAATACTTTTATCTATCAATTTAACTGACTTTTTTGGTAAAGTGAATGCAATGTTGATACTAGTGAACAGCGATCGCTGCTACCGTTGTATAGAAAAAGAGGCGATGCATCCAGGAGCGCCCATAACTCATCCGCCCAGACAATGTATATATGATTCTCTACTTGTATAAAAATATAGAGAATTTATTATGGTATCAATAAATAATTTTATTTTACATACGTCTAACGATAGATAGATTTTATGAAATAAATAGTTTAGATTTGTAACAAGTTACACAGAACTAGGTAAAGCACATGGCCAATATAGTTGACACCGCCACTAATAATGGCTCTTTCACAACATTAGTTGCAGCAATCCAAGCAGCTGGTCTAGTAGATACACTGAAAGGCCCAGGGCCATTTACCGTCTTCGCACCTACTGATGAAGCATTTAAGAAGCTTCCAGCAGGTACAGTAGACGCATTACTCAAAGATATTCCTAAGCTCAAGAAAATCTTGACCTATCATGTAGTCTCAGGAAAAGTACTAGCTGCTGATGTAGTTAAGCTGAAGACAGCTAAAACAGTTGAAGGTTCAGATGTAAAAATTGACGCTTCTAATGGCGTTAAAATCAATGATGCAACTGTTGCAACAGCAGATGTTGCTGCTGATAACGGTGTCATCCACGTAATTGACACAGTTTTGATTCCTGCATAAGCAAACCTCAGAATAGCTAATGCTATTTCTGGGGCGGCGACTATCTGTAGTCGTTTCTCAATTACAGTCTGGTTGAATGTTTTTTAGCAAACATCAACTACCAATAAATCCATCTAGATACTGTCTAGATGGATTTATTGTTTTATGTGTTTAGATTTAATTAGGTGTAATCAAATTTTTAGTTTCGCCAAACCTAAATAACGGATACCTTCGGGGGAAATATCAAAACGGCAAGGTAAGACTTCTAAACCAAGAGCGATCGCATCTCGCAATAATTTACCATATACAGGATCTGTGCGATCGCCAGGGGAGAACTCTGTACAATCACCGCGATTGATAAAGTAAAGCATCACCGCACGAGTTAGAGGTAGCAATGCCATTAGTTCTCGCAAATGCTTTTGTCCTCTTGTAGTCTCCGTGTCAGGAAATAGGGCTAGTCTCCCATCAGACAAAGTTGTATTTTTCACTTCTAAATAAATCGGGCGTTCCTCATCACTCCCCGTCAAGAAAAAATCCACTCGACTTTTTTTATCTAACCCATAAACCACCTCGCCCTTAATTTGGCTATAGCCCCCCAATTCTAGAAAAAGATGTTTCGCCAAAGCTAGCTTTACCACCCGATTGGGCAAAAAAGTATTTATGCCTACCCAAGTCGGCTCGTTGTCATATACCTGAATTAGTTCTAAAGTGTAAGCCAATTTGCGGTTAAGATTATCACTTTTGGAAAGCTGTACAGCACTTTGAGGAGTTGATACTCCAGTCATTGGCCCTGTATTTGGACAGTGTGCTGTGACTATTTCGCCAGAAGTAAGTTGAACGTCAGCAAAAAACCGCTTGTAGCGTTTTAGCAGAATACCTGAATATAAAGGTGGGTAACGGTAAAGCCAATCTATCATTATGGGGACTTCCAAATAAAAAAATGTTCCAAAACTGACGTAAAAACTCTCTCTATTTCTCCTCTCTCTGTGTTCTCTATTTCTCCTCTCTCTGTGTTGCGCCAGTCGCTACAACGGGGGGAACCCCCGCAACGCGCTGGCTTCTCTGTGTCTGGAGTGGTTCGTTTATTTGAATAATTTATTTCTTGGAAGTCCCATGAAACCTTATTGCTGGTAGTAAATATACCTCGATTCCTTACCCACCTACCTCTTAAGAGCAAATCTTTTCAGCAAATACTCCGCCCCATAACAGAAACTGAGTAACTGATATCTTGCAGCATTATCGATTACCACCATCGCCCGCCGACAAATAAATTTATCGGCTGATAGCTAAAGTCCACGCTTAGTAGACTAAAACCCTTGTTCAGTCTTCAATAGATAGACTTTAGCTATAAGAGAGGTGAATTCATTCTGAGGCGGTTGTTGAGACTGGTGCAAGATTTCAGGTAATTTTCTATATCACAGAATGTCAGTTTTTGTAGTTATCTTTACAACATGTTAATAAAAAGTAGCATATACTAGTTGTTATAAGCCTCCCATAAAGAAAAATCGGGAGAATTTTAAGATGCAAGGAGGTAAATCCTATGCAAAAAGTGGATACAGCAACGGAATTAGAATATGCTTTTCTATTTACTTTAAGAAAGGTAAATTCGATAAACCTAGAAGGTTTCAAGCCATTTTTTAGTAATATGCCGATTGACCCTTATATCAAAGGCAACTATCGTCAGAGAAGATTATCTCGGTTCACAGTCTCTGGAAATGAGTTAATTAAATTGCCTCATGGCTACTTCTTTCAAAGTAAAGAGTATAATCCATTAGCGGGCGACATAAAAAGAGAGTTTGCAGAATTAGATGATGCGCTGATAAAACTTGATAGTTTTAGAAATCTTGTCTTGGCATTTAGTGATTCTTGTAAACTTCATCCTGAAGCTGAAATTGGAGTTCATCAAATTAGAACTATTTGCTCTCCAGATAATTTGGGTAATCCAGCGCCTGAAGGCATCCATCGAGATGGTACTGATTTTATTGGGATATTCTCAGTAGATAGGGAGAACATTCAAGGTGGAGAAACACATTTATATACTGCCAAAAGAGAAAAACCTGTGTTTAGCAAAGTTCTAAATCCCGGAGAACTTTTATTGGTAAACGATCATGATTTTTTCCACTTTACCACTCCTATCAAACCACAGACTGACGCTCAAGGAAGTAGGGATGTTTTTGTACTGACTTCTCCTAGTTTACTTTCAGGATAATTCTAGTTAACTGTAAATATTTTACAATTTACGAGATATGGGGAATTGAATGTAGTCATTTCCCCAGCTTTTTTATTTGGAATTGGAAATAATCGTGCTGATAGTGGTTTATCTAATGTGATGGCTCAAATTGCCATATCAATTAATAAAGCTGCAATTTTTTCTATATATCAGCTGGTATCGGAACTGTATCCAGTCCACAGCCACAAACTCTTAAATAGAATTAGGACTTATAGCAATTCTGTATGAAGATGCGCTAAACCATTTTTTAGTACAAGAAAGAAAAACGAACCGCAAAGTCCGCAAAGAACACAAAGAAAGAAGAAGTTCAAAGGGTTTGGCGCAGCCTCACAAAGAAATGGTATTAGTCGTGTTAGCTAATGCGACATCTTCACAAACCGGAAGTATAAATCCAGAGTAACCACAGATTATTATTGATACATTTTTCAATACAGGAGAAGCAAAGGCACACTTAATACTTAAAATATTAAAGGTAGTGTATAGGTGAGACTACGAAACAAGGGTGCTGGAATTCAATTAACTGAATCAACCAAACAAACGCCATGAATGACGAATTGTACAATAAAGGATTGGAAAAGGCTAGGCGAAAAGACTACGCTGGAGCAATTGAAGAATTTAACCATGCTTTACAACTGACACCTTACTTTACCGAAGCTTACTTGCAACGGGGTTTGGCATATTATGATTCAGGAGCAATCCTTAAGGCTGTTTCAGATTATACCGAAGCCCTGAAGCTGAATCCTGAGAGTGTAGAGGCATATTATTGTCGTGGATTGGCTAGGGTGGCACTGAAAAATTTACCAGGGGCGCTAGATGATGTTGACCGCGCTATACGTTTGAATCTCAATTATGCTCCTGCTTATAATCTGCGGGGGATAGTGCGGCGCAAACAGGGTTATATTCAAGATGCGATCGCTAGCTTTAAAAAAGCTGCTGGGTTATATCTAGAACAACAGGATAAAGACAATTGTCGTCTGTGTCTGGAACAAATTAAACAGCTACAACCCCAAGAATTACCTGTTGTAGAGCAATCACGTTCTCCAAATGCGCCTATATCCACAAACGAATATTTTACGCAATTATTAGAAAAGGCTGAAAAGGGAAATACGCAAGAGGCACTCGCCGATTTAAACTGGGTATTAAAAGCCGATCCACAAGATGCCCAAGCTTACTGCTGTCGTGGGGTTGTGCGTTGCAAAATGGGGAATTATCGAGAAGCGATCGCAGATTTTAATCAAGCATTGCGATTAAATTTTCAAGATGCGATTGTCTATCGCAACCGAGGTAAAGCGCGTTCTATATTGGGCGATCATCAAGGTGCGATCGCAGACCTCAACCAAGCGCTCCAGATGCAACCTAAAGATCCCTTAGTATATATTGCCAGAGGTAATGCCTATCGGACAATGGGTAATTATCTCGGTGCAATTCAAGACTACACCCAAGCGCTGCAAATAAACAAGAATGATGCTCAAGCTTACTACAATCGCGGCATTGCCTATACTTGCATAGAAGAAATGCAAAATTCCCTGGAAGATTATCAACGGGCGGCGAGTATTTTTTGCGAACAAGAAGACTGGGGAAATTATCAACAAGTCTTAAGTAGTTTAGAAAAAATTCAACAATTTATTCCAGAGTCAAAAAAGCAAAAATATAACCTACTACGTCAGCGACTTTTGCGAATGGTTGGCGGATATTGGGAAATTGCCGAAAGATTAATTCAGCAGAAGCAAGATTATCATCCGGGAATGTCAAACGACTGGTATTTGCAAAAAGTGATTGATGACTTAGAACGCGATCGCAGTAGATAATATCATGTCCGCCAAATTACCCATCATAAAAGAACCCCATTCCCCACTCCCTACTATTTTATAATTTGTTTAATCGGAATTTCAATCCAAAATTCTGTACCTAACCCCGGCACAGAATCACATTTAAACACACCACCGTGTTTATCTACGACAATCTGATAACTTATTGATAACCCCAAACCAGTGCCTTTCCCCACTGGCTTAGTAGTGAAAAATGGATCGCAGATTCTTGCTTTTAGGGTTTCGGGTATTCCTGGTCCATTGTCTAGAATGCGAATTACTACGCTCTTAATATTGCCTTCCAGCTTTCCAAGAGCAGTACTAATAGTAATTTGACTGGTATCAGGTTTTGATTGAGATTCCCTGTAATCTTCTAAAGCATCAATCGCATTACTTATAACATTCATAAATACCTGATTTAGTGGGCCAGCATAGCACTCTACTAAGGGAAGGTTGCTGTACTCTTTGACTAATTTAATCGCCGGACTTTCTGGTTTTGCTTTTAAGCGATGCTGTAAAATTAGCAAAGTGCTATCAATGCCCTCGTGAATATTAACTGGCTTCATTTCTGCCTGGTCAAGGCGAGAGAAATTCCGTAAACTCAAGACAATTTGCCGGATGCGATCGATTCCAATTTTCATCGAAGATAAAGTTTTGGGCAAATCTTCGATCAGAAATTCTAAGTCTATCTCGAAGGCGCGATCGCGTATCTCAGGACTGGTATTAGGAGTATTTTGCAAATAGAGGTCTAATATACTGAGTAAATCTTCGGTGTAATCGTTGACATGATTGATGTTGCCATAAATGAAGTTCACCGGGTTATTAATTTCGTGAGCAATACCAGCTACTAGTTGACCGAGTGAGGACATTTTTTCAGTTTGGATCAGTTGGGTTTGAGTTTGCTTTAAATCATGCAGAGCTTGAGTCAACTTTTGGGTCTGCTCTTTGGTTTGATTATGCAATTGCGCTTGTTGAAGTGCAACCCCAAGCTGATTGGCAATTTGAGTGATGAACTTAATTTCTGAAGCTTCCCAATGGCGCGGTGCAGAGTTCTGGTAAGCTGCTAGTAAGCCCCATAGCTGTTGCCCGATAAATATGGGTGCGATCGCATAAGCCCTCGCCTGAATTTCCTCTAGAACCGCAATATGGCACTCAGAGTGACCCGCTTGATAGATGTCATCAACTGCAAAGGTTTGATTATGACGATATCGCCCACCTTGGGTTTCCTGCAAATAGCTATCTTGCCAAACTGTATTAGTATCAGGGCTTACTAACTTTACCCAGCCATCAACCACAAACTCGGCGATATATTCACCACTCCAATCAGCCTGAAAGCGGAAGACTGCAACTCGATCCGCTTGTAGTGATTTACAGATTTCTTGGGTAGTTGTCTGAAAAATTGCATCTAGATCGAGAGATTCCCTTACTTTGGCAACAACTTCAAACAATACCCGTTGTTGTTCTGCTGCTTGTTGCAAAATTAACGTCTGTTGTCGTGTCTGAGTGAGTAAATCAGCTTGCTGGATTGCTACGCCCATTTGAGCCGCAATTTGACTGATAAAGTTAACTTCAGAGGCTTTCCATTGCCGAGGCCCAGTATGTTGATAACTTGCTAACAAACCCCAAAGTTTTTGCCCAACAAAAATCGGAGCAAGCACAAAAGCGTAAATTTGAAACTGTTCTAAATTGTCGATATGACACTGAGCAAACCCCATCTTGTAGATGTCATCGACTGCAAATGTTTCATTGTTGCGATAACGTCCTCCCTCTGTATCTTGTAAGTAGGTATCATTCCAAACTGTATTAACACCTAGTTCAGACTCATTCGACCAGTAGGGACTAGCAGCCTCAAAATCCCCGACAAATTCACCACCCCAATTAGAATCGAAACGATAAACACAAACGCGATCGGCTTTGATTAATTGACAAACTTCTTTAGTAGTTGTTTGAAAAATGGTATCTGTGTCAAGAGATTCTCGAATCTCGGCAATAACTTTAAACACAGCCTGTTCTTGTTCAGATGTCCGTTGTAACTCAACTGTGCGTCTTTTAACTTGTTTTTCTAAATTTTCATTGAAGGTTTGCACTTGTTGGTATAGTTCATATTGCTGAACTGCTGAAGCGAAATGTTTACCCAGGTTTCTAGCCAGTTCAATCTCTTCAACCGTCCATTTTTGAGCTTGTGCTTTTTTAAATTCGCGCCAAGCCTCAAACGATCGCCTGGGGTACAATTGCCTTTGATCGCTGTCATACTGCCCCGCCCATAGGGTTTCTGTATCTACTTCGTTGCGGAAAATACTTAAATACCCCAGCAACTGCTGACGATACAAAAGTGGGATCATTAACATGCTACGAATTTTTGTTGGTTGAAAAGTAGGTTGCAAACTTCGTAAGCCGGGAGTATTATATATATCTAAAATTGCCCAAACATCGTAGTTAGTAGACTTGTGGTGTTCTTGCCAGACACTGTACTGCTCTATTAGTGGATATATAGTTTGTGGCATTACAGGTTGCTGTCCACAGATATAAAGCTTGATACAAGTATTTCCTGGTATCAAGCATTCTGTTAAGCTCATCACCCTGCTATTGTGGGAATCAACAGGTGCATTTCTAATACAAAGCCGTCCACCAACGCCATTAAAGGCAGCAACAGCCGCTTCTAGGGCTGGTTGTAATACAATGGTGGGTAATGAATGTAGTAGGGTAGCAATGCGGTTGACGATCGCTTCCCGTTCCCCTGTTTTGCGGACTTGAGTGAGCAGGGTACTTTGAGCGATCGCTACTGACAGTTGCTCAACTACCATTTGTACTGCTTCTAGGTCATATTCTGAAATCAACTGCCCTTGGGAATTATGAGACACCAGTAGTCCCCAAAGTTGATCTTGATAGAGAATAGGCGCTACTAAAGAGGACTTTACCCCCATTGCCGTTAAATATTCAATATGGCAGGAGTCTACAGGGCGGTAACGGATTTCCTCTGAAATAGTTTCTCCATTATCCAAATCACGCAGATGAATTTGGCCAATCTGTCGAGTATCAACATTGACAAAAGAACACACCCGTGATTTTATAAATAGCTCACGGGCGCTGAGTGGAATATCCTCATACGGGAAATTCAGCCCCAGTAGTGACGGCAAACGATTGTTATAAATTGACTCAGCGATGACCTGACCGCTACCATCGGCATGAAATTTGTAAATCATCACTCGGTCAGTTTTTAGGAGCGATCGCACTTCTGCCGTTGTCACTGTGATAATTTCTTCAAACTCTAAGCTTCGCCGGATACGGTTTGTAATGCGGCGTAGTAAACTTTCTTCATGGCGACATAAAGGCAAATCTTGTTCGGGGTTGGAGGTCATTGCTTATAGCAAAATCAATTAATAATTTGCAAAGTGACATAATTAAATATAAAGTCATTTTGAAATTTATTTAATCAATTTGTCTTCCGTAAAACTACGGGCAAATCATTATAAACTAAAATACCCCAGTTTCACAGAAACAGACGCTAAAAAATTGCGTCTGTATTAGCTACAAGAATACTTTCTTACTTTTTAATTTTCACTTTTTGTCGAACATTACCGTAGCAACATTAAACTTTTATATTGTCAGTAAAGCGAATTTTAAGATAGTCATCTTCCATCTTTGCCCCTCCTGGTTGTAGTGCTGCTAAGGCTTGTGGTAAAACTAAGTTACGACGATGGTTGCCAATCGTAATGTTTAATTCGTCTCCATTTTTGCTCAGTTGAACTTGGTTTTTGGGAATCCCAGGTAAATAAATTTCTAAGCTGTATTGATTTTGCTCTTGTACGACTCTCATAGTCGTTTCTTTGTAATAAACCTGAGTCGGATCTTCATCTTTATAAAGAGTTTCTTTCAGGCGTTCTAAGGCAGCTAAACCGCACATTTCCTCAGAAAATAGTGGAACTTCTTTCACGGGTAAAGGGTGGAAATTATCATGAATTTCCTGGCGATATTGTTCCTGACTTTCCTTCCAACGTTGGAAAAAGGGGTCTTGGACTTCATTTGGAATAATTCGATTAGCCACAATTAAATCTGTTGCAACATTATACAAACTCAGATAAGCATGGGCCCGCAGAGACTCTTTAATCACCATCTTTTCGGGATTTGTTACCAGACGGACTGAGGTTTGAGTATTATCTGTTAATACTTTTTCCAGAGCTTCAATTTGTTCATAAAACTCATAAGGTGCATCCATCACCTCTTTATCTGGTAGCGAAAAACCAGCAATTGGTCTAAAAAAAGGTTCAACCAGAGGGCGAAGTGCTACCGAGATGTTTTGGAATGGTTTGTAAAAACGGCGCATATACCAGCCACCGACTTCAGGTAAACTCAGTAAGCGCAGTGCAGTGCCGGTGGGGGCTGAGTCGATAATTAAAACATCAAACTCACCTTCATCATAATGGCGTTTCATCCTTACCAAGCCAAAAATCTCATCCATGCCTGGTAAAATTGCCAGTTCTTCTGCCTGTATGCCGTCTAAACCCCTTGCTTGTAAAACTTGGGTAATATAACGTTTCACAGCACCCCAGTTTCCTTCCAGTTCTTGCAGCGCATCCAGTTCAGCACCCCAGAGATTTGGGCGAATTGTTTGGGGTGCATGTCCCAGTTCGATGTCAAAACTGTCTGCGAGGGAATGAGCCGGATCTGTACTTAAAACCAATGTCCGATAGCCTAGTTCCGCACAACGCAGTCCAGTTGCAGCAGCAACGGAAGTTTTGCCCACACCGCCTTTCCCGGTCATCAAAATTACACGCATAATGTAGAAGAATAAAGGTTTGTAGCTCTTGTCTCGTTTAGAATGCTCACTTGATGCTCAAACAAGGTACTTTTGGTGAGTTATCAACCAATTTGAGCATTATTCTATACTCAGCGTTCATGCTCAATAAATGCTCAAGATTCGCCATCCCTGTCACCCTAATTCTAGTATCCCTAGTTGTTAAGCAAGTTATTAAATAAATTATTAAACAACTAGGAATTATATCTAAGGTATAGCGGTTCCCATTCAGATGCGGTACAACATTATATCGCCAGGTGTAGGGGCAAGTCTTAGACAAGCCCCGATGTACCTCACATAAACGAGAACCGCTATAAGCACAAAAAAAGGCTTACAGCGATGATGCCGTAAACCAATTGCTTAGGGTCGTAAATTATCCTCTATTCCCCTAGCAGTTCTATCACCTCTTCAAGCTTAAGTTTTGCCTTATATAGGTTGAGCAGTTTTTCCTGTTCCCAACGCTGTGGAGCTTGATATCGCTTACCTTCCATCGTTAACTTGATTAGCGCTGCTTGCTCGTCAGTGGGTGAATTCATCTGATCGAGTGCAACTGCAATATTCTGGTAAGCTTCAAAGGACAATCGTTTTAACCCTCTCCCTTCCTGCATCTGGGTAAGTGCGATTGCAGAAAATGCCATTAAAGATGTAATCCAGCTAGTCTTGTAACCTGCATTCCCAGTAGGCTTTAACCCATATCGCCTGCATAAGTCTCTCAACTCGGCAATGGTTTTAATTTCAAGTTCTGACCGTGTGAACATAAAATAGAGTTACCCATTTTCTGAAAGTGGTATCGGTGGTGAACCATTTTGTAGGTGAGAACACCACCGATTTAAAACTCTATTGTTTGGTAGACATTGAATCAAGCGTTATTTACATCTCTCAACAAATGCCTAACCCAAAAGGTAACCCACAGAATTTTGAGCCAATTAAATCAGACAGAGAAGAACCTTTGGATGGGAAAATTACTATCCGTGTTACCAAGTCAATGGAAAAAGAGGTCAAAACACAAGACAATCCACCACAATTTTGCAGGGATGCTATACAAGAAGCGCTAGACAAAAAAAAGAAGGAGTAGTCTAGCTATCTCCCCCTATAATCCTGAAATTATTTTTTAACTCTAAATTCTGTCCTTATCACTTCTTCTATCACTTCCTTTTCACAGTGAGTATTCTTTGCAATTTGTTCTATACTCACCCCGGATTTGAAGTCATTGCGGCCTTTTTCTGGCTAAGGGGTTGATTTTTACGTTTAGCTTACTTTTTATTCCAGAGATTAATAAATTCTTTATAGATAGCTGGGGTGATCTGACTTTGTAAGTGAGTTAGTGCATCACGATGGTTTTGATTGTTGTCATCATAAAAAGTGAACACATTCGTCAGCTTGACAATCTCAGGGTTTTGATCGTTAGTCCCCCTCCATGTATTAGTAACTTTGTGCAAAACATCTTTGGGGAGATTTTGTTGTAAGTTATTTAGGGCTGCGATGTAAGAAGGATTTTGAGGATTCTTTTGAAATTGAGACAATAAATCTATCAGCTTGAGCTGTGACTGTGGCTGCGACTGCGGCTTGTTTGTGAGAGTAGGTTGCTGTAAAATTTGACGCTGTTCAATAGTGGCAATGCCATTTTCAGTTAAACCCTGAGATTTCTGAAATTTCTTGACTGCTGTATAAGTGGCTGGCCCATAAAAAGGCTTGTCTTTTGGAATTTCAGCATTGGTTGCAAAACCGTGAAACTTCAATCTATTCTGAAGTCCGATAACTGTATCTTCCATTACACTTCGAGTTTGGGCATCAGCGTTACCATTAACCACAAGTTTTTGTGGGTATTGTTTTTGAACCTTTTTAATCGCTTCTTCAGTAGGATCATCTGTCAAAGAGTTGTTATTGCGCTTCCAGGGAGCAAATTTAGTCAGATCCGGGTTAGAGTCTATTTCAGGTGCTAAATATCCCAGACCAATCAATATATGACGGATAACTTCAGGGCTACTAACAGCCATGCTTTTTGGTTCCTTTGCTACTAAATTACTATTTAACAAATGGTGGGGGTTTAAGTCCCCTGCTTCTATCAAGCAGTGCGTTTTGTGTCGGGGTCTAAATCCCCGTCACAAAATGTAATTGCGAATTGCGAATTGCGAATTGCGAATTGTTTTAATGTATCTTGGCTTACAAAAATTATGTAAGTAGAAATAAATAAATCTAACATGTCTTATTTACAAGGCGTTCCAAACTTTAAGCGATGCGTGACCCAAGGTGTAACACTTTGAGACGTTTAGCTTTGATGGGCGATCGCTTCAGGTTGTTCTAAATAGCGATCGCATATATTACATGCCATTATAACGACAATGCTGCAAACAAAATTAGGCAGAAATAACGCCGTAAGATCGTCATTTTGGTAGTTTCAGTAGCGCGATCGCACTTGTAGAATTAGTGGGGGAGCATATATCGCTGAGTATTAAAGTGCGGCAAGAATCTATGCGCTCATAAGTGGTAAAATTTGAGGAAGACTCATTATGAAGTCAGTTGCAAAGACCCCTTTAGCCGAGTTTCTCTCTCAACCCAATATTGAGGCTTCCCCCGCATGGGAGTTAATTAACGGGCAAGCGCTGGAAAAACCAATGCCAACCCTTTTTCACTCGCGGCTACAACGCAATTTAGTAAATTACATAAATCGTCATACCTCGCTGTTTGAAGCCGTGCAAGAACTACGTTGTATTGTACCTCCCTACTCCCCAGTACCAGATATTTCTGTTATGGCTTGCGATCGCCTTGACGATAAAGATGGCCCTTTAGAGGGAGCGCCTGACTGGTTAATTGAAATTCGCTCTCCTGACCAAAGCACCCTAGACTTGCAAAACAAAATTCTCCACTGTCTTAGCAACGGAACGCAATTAGCTTGGCTAATAGATATAACTCGCCAACAGATTTGGGTATGGCTTGGAGATGATCTGCCACTGGTTTATTCCGCAGAAGACATTTTACCAACTTTGGGGGATTTGCCAGAGCTTATGGTTAACGCGGTGATGGCTATGACTCGCAGGCAAAGCTAAAGTCAAAGTCATGTAACCATCCACTTTAAATGTTACTCATTGCTCATACCAATTCTGTATGAAGATGCGCTAAACCATATTTAAGTACAAGAAAGAAAAACGAACCGCAAAGTCCGCAAAGAACACAAAGAAAGAAAGAAAGAAAGAAAGAAAGAAGAAGTTAAGAGGGTTTGGCGCAGCCTCACAAAGAAATGGTATCAGTAGGCAAAAAACCAAACTCCGATGTAATATTCCACCGATTACCATCGTGAAGCAGTAATGTTAATTTGTCGGCAGTAAACTCAAAATGCAACTGACGCTTTTCAAATTCTGGCCAAGCATCTCTAAAGTTTTGCTTTTTTAAATCTCGAAACGCAACCGTTATATGGGGAGCAAAAGGGCGAGTTTGAGAAACCTTGTCAACGATTCCCAAGTTGCTTTCTGCATAAGCCATTAAATCAGCTTGCAAAGTCAAAAGTTCTTGACTTATGACTACATTAATGTATATGACACGAGGCACAAAGGCATCAAACCCTTTAAGTGTAATTGCTAGTGGCTGTTGTCTACTAGCAAATTCCTTTAAGGATGCTTCTAGCACTGTCTTGTTATCATCTGCCCATTCAAAAGGCGGTTGCAAGGTAATATGAGGCGGAGACTTTAGCGCCGCACTACTATCATAGCGATCGGCGAAGTACTGCTTAATCTGGTTGGCGTAGTCTTGAATGTCTTGTGGTGGTAGAAGGGCGACAAAAAAACGGCTCATTTAGTTTATCTCCAAATTACAAGCAATTGCCAATCAACACATAGGCAGACCAAAAGCTTGGTGCTTTGTACTTAAGTAAGTGGGCGCAAATAATCATCATTGGCTCGTAGTTGCGCTTTAGCGCTAAAGCGCAACTACGAGCCAAATACAGAGATTTTACTTTTCGT
>NZ_JBALFF010000084.1:0-31550 GCF_036916975.1 Nostoc sp. | reverse complement strand
CTCTGCTATTTCAATCTTAAAAGGACGGCTCATGGTTATTTTTATTTATCAAGTTTATTTTTTATATTATATGCAGCTTCATATTAAATTGGTATTATATTTGATTTTTTAAAAAAACTAAGTACACCTTTATTCCTTCTTCCCAGTAAAGAGTCCCTACGAGTAATTCAGGAATCAAATCCGATTGCTATATCTATGGGATTATATCTGAAGAAACAAGACGAAAACTATAATATTTGTCTATCAAAAGCATTAGATATTTTGAATTAATATAGCAATCTGAATTGAAACAATAAAGTGTATAGAAGCTAAAAGTACGTTTTTATAAGCTTTTCAGTAATTTTGCTTTTCAAAAATAACCTTTACTCTATACACAAGCAAAGATAAATGTCATCTATCAAAAGTATGAAATTTAAAAATATGAACTTTCTATATCTAAAGAAATTAAATATTTATTATATTTAATCTAATAGTATACTTCTGGCAGAAGATGTAAAAAAATATTATACATAGTAAATTAAAATCAATATTAATCAAAGTTCCTAAACAATTCGGGCAAGTGTGCTATACACGAGTTTGGAACAGCTTAAAACTTTGTTAAAATCAGCAACACACAAACTATGAATACCACCGAAAAACGTATCGCCTTGATTTCCGTCCACGGAGATCCGGCGATTGAAATAGGGAAAGAAGAAGCTGGAGGACAAAATGTTTATGTGCGTAACGTGGGTGAAGCACTAGGGCAGCTGGGATGGCAAGTTGATATGTTTACTCGCAAAGTGAGTCTGGAGCAAGACTCGATTGTTGAACACAGCGACAATTGTCGAACTATTCGTTTAAAAGCTGGCCCCCTTGAATTTGTGCCGCGAGATGAGATTTTTGAATTTCTGCCAGAATTTATCGATAATTTCCTTAAATTTCAACTAAAAAATGACTTTACATACCAGTTAGTTCACACTAACTATTGGCTCTCTAGTTGGGTGGGGATGCAGTTAAACAAAATCCAAGAGAGTAAACAGGTTCACACATACCACTCATTAGGAGCGGTCAAGTATAACACTATAGATAATATTCCTCTGATTGCTAGTGTGCGATTAGCAGTAGAAAAAGAGGTGTTGGAAAAAGCAGATCGAATTGTAGCGACAAGTCCGCAAGAACAGCAACACATGCGATCGCTAGTTTCCACTAAAGGCAATATCGACATCATTCCCTGCGGTACAGATATTCAACGCTTTGGCTCGATTGCACGAGAAGCAGCTAGAGTTGAATTGGGAATTGACAAAGAAGCTAAAGTTGTATTATATGTAGGACGTTTTGACCAACGCAAAGGGATAGAAACCTTGGTGCGGGCAGTAAACGAGTCTTCGCTACGTGACTCTAAGAATCTCCAGCTAATCATAGGTGGTGGTAGTACTCCAGGTAACAGCGACGGCATTGAGCGCGATCGCATTGAGCAAATCGTCAACGAATTGGGAATCAGCCACTTTACCACTTTTGCTGGTCGTCTCAGTCAAGATATTTTGCCAACTTATTACGCAGCCGCCGATGTTTGCGTTGTTCCTAGTCACTACGAACCCTTTGGACTGGTAGCTATTGAAGCAATGGCAAGCGGTACCCCAGTGGTAGCAAGTGATGTCGGCGGACTTCAGTTTACTGTAGTTAATGAAGAAACCGGTTTATTAGCACCACCCCAAGATGTACATGCCTTTGCATCTGTTATTGACAAAATTCTTTTAAATTCAGAGTGGCGAGATGAATTAGGTAAAGCTGGTAGAAAGCGCGTCGAAACTAAGTTTAGCTGGGATGGCGTAGCACATCAACTGAGTGAACTTTACACCGAACTGTTGGAGCCACAAACAGTAGTCTCAACAGCAAAAGAACTAGTGGAGTCAACAGCCGAATTAGTAGCCTCAACAGCAAAAGAACTACTGGAGTCAACAGTTGAATTAGTAGCCTCAACAGCAAAACAGCCAGTTTTGGTTGCTAAATAATTCTCTCACGTCACAAATAATGGTGAATGGCTAACTCGCAAGCAATAATTTTATTTTTCTAGTCGTCACTCACCATTACTCAATCATTTATAGCGGTTCTCGTTTGGATGAGGTACACCCGTAGGGGGATGTAATGTTGTACCCCATCTGAATCGGAACCGCTATATTCTAAATATTTCTCTAGGCTGAGTGATTTCCATTATTAGTTTAATTAGTGGAATTTACCTAGCTGATAACTTGCACCAGTCCCAACAACCGCCTCAGAATGAATTCACCTCTCTTATAGCTAAAGTCTATCTATTGAAGACTCACTAAGGATTAGAATCCACTGGAGTGGACTTGCGCTATTAGCCAGAGAATTTATTCTCTGGTGGGAAAGTCGGCAGGTGCAAGATATAACTTAGCCTATTTATTTAGCTTGAGCTTACAAAACTCGACACTACTAAAAAATGTATAAAAAGCTAAACTATCATCTAAGTGCTGAGAGTGGATCTGAATAGATAGATTTCTGCGTTTTTTTATTGGCAGCTATCACCAAACCAAGTAACGGCTATGATAGTTGAGGTCTGCTATGCTTTGACTAAACGAAGATAAAAGCATAGCGATCGCTACCATTTGAATCTTAACAACTAATCGCTTTGCAACCAGTTGACTTTACCACTCTCACAGCTGCTTGTAGCGAAATCCGCGCTAACTGGCTACCATCGCGCTTAGAACAGGTTTACCAGCGCGATCGCTACACTATTGCTATGGCATTACGCACCCTGAAACAGCGAGATTGGCTACAAATATCTTGGCATCCCCAAGCTGCACATATTTGTATCGGCGATCCACCACCGCGATCGCCAGATACCTTTACCTTTAGCCAACAACTGATACACCAATTGAATGGTTTAGCACTGGTAGCTATTGAAGCGATCGCCCCTTGGGAGCGTGTTATTGATTTGCAATTTGCCCGTCGTCCCGGAGAAACCGCCCTTAATCATGTCTATGCAGAAATCATGGGCAAGTATAGCAACGTCATTCTCACCGATGCCAACAATATAATTATCACCGCTGCTCATCAAGTCAGTCAGCAACAATCTAGTGTCCGTCCCATCCAAACCGGACAACCTTATGAAACACCGCCAAAACTGACTGGAACAGTCCCCAGTTTGAGCGAATCTCAAGAACGTTGGCAAGAACGGGTAAGTTTAGTCCCAGGAGCAATCAAGCGGCAATTGCTCAAAAGTTATAGTGGCTTAAGTGCAGCCCTACTGGAGTTAATGCTGCTAGAAGCAAATATCGCACCAGAAACATCCACCGATAGCCTCAACCCAAACGACTGGCGACGGCTGTTTGAGCGTTGGCAAGAATGGCTACAAGCCTTAGATTCTAGTAAATTTCACCCCGCTTGGACAAAAGATGGCTACACCGTAATGGGTTGGGGCGCAGTTGAAAAGGTCAAAGATATCCAGGAGTTACTTTACCAGTACTACAGTAACCAAATTGACCAACAGTTATTTTCTCAATTGCGCCATCAATTGAGTCAAAAATTGCATAATATTCTGGCGAAATTACGGAATAAGGCTCAAACCTTTAAAACGCGCTTGCAGCAATCAGATCAAGCCGATGAGTATCGGCAAAAAGCTGATTTATTGATGGCTCATCTGCAAAACTGGGAACCGGGGATAAAAGAAATTATCCTTGCTGATTTTAATACAAATTTGCCAGTAGCGATCGCTCTCCAACCAGATAAAAATGCCGTCCAAAATGCCCAAAGTCTTTACAAACAGAACCAAAAGCTGAAACGCGCTCGGGCTGCCGTCGAACCGCTACTATTAGAAGTGCAGACAGAAATTGAGTATTTAGAACAAGTAGAAGCTGCCATCAGCCAAATAGACACCTACCAAACAGCAGAAGATTTGCGAGCTTTAGAAGAAATCCGCGAAGAGTTGATTGGACAAAAGTATTTAGAAGATCCAGAATATCGCAGCCGCAGCGCCAATGAACCCCCCAGCACCAACTTTCATCGTTACCTTACCCCCAACGGCTTTGAAGTATTAATCGGTCGCAACAATCGCCAAAATGACCAATTGACCTTTCGTGTCGCTGGGGATTATGACATCTGGTTCCACGCTCAAGAAATTCCAGGTAGCCATGTGCTACTACGTCTAGAACCCGGCGCTGTTGCAGAAGAAGCTGATTTGCAATTTGTAGCTAATCTTACCGCATACTACAGCCGCGCCCGTCAGAGTGAGCAAGTGCCAGTAGTTTATACTCAGCTAAAACACGTCTACAAACCCAAAGGAGCAAAACCAGGAATTGCAATTTACAAGCAGGAAAGCATCCTCTGGGGAAAACCACAACTGGTCATTAGTCATTAGTCATTAGTCATTTGTCATTTGTCATTTGTCAAAAATTAAGAATTCTTCCCCTGCTCCCCCTGCTCCCCCTGCTCCCCCTGCTCCCCCTGCTCCCCCTGCTCCCCCTGCTCCCCCTGCTCCCCCTGCTCCCCCTGCTCCCCTCCTCCCCTCCTTTTCTACCTTGCGATTTGCTGAATTATCCTCATGGATAGAAGCTTTTAAGCTTTGTTCATATCCTTTTTTGATGAATTTCACGAAAAATCTGTGTTGACTGTTACAATATTGTTAAGAAAAGTTGCCCGTTGCATTTTGGGAACGCGCAATTGGGTTTTAACTCTCTTGAGAAGACAACGCAAAAAAAATTTTATAGACCAGCTGTGGGAGGCTGGTCTTTTTGTTTTTTAATATGTCAGGAACCGGACTTGAACCGATGAAATGAGGATTTTCAGCCCTCTGTTTTGAGTGTTGAAATACTTGATAATTAAGGATATTCATTCATAGTCATTCATATTCATAGTCAAATCATAGTCAAATCATAGTCAATATTATGGTGGTTCTGGAGGCATAGGTAATTCTGGAGGTTCGGGTAAAGTAGCACCGTCATAGAAAACTGCTGCTTTACCTTCACTCCTAGCTGCATTAACGGCTTGTCTAGCTTCCTCCCATAATGGAAACGTAAGAAACAACCATTCCCCAGTTTTATCGTTAGCAATAACTATAGTAGTTTCCCGTTCTTTCCAAACATTATCTGACATAGTTTACTATGATAGCAACTAGCAGGTTAAGTATAGAACAATCATAATCAACTTACCACCTTAAGCTATATACACCTTGTTTTTTATTTATCTGTTGAGTAGATGAACATGGTAATTTTCCTTTTGTATTACTGTGGACAGATAAGTAAGAAAAAATACCTTACTTATAAATCTACATTACAGCACTTCCCGCTATTATGAAGCACAATTTTACCCAAACTCTGTGGAAGATTCTATAACAGGATATAGACCAGGTAAATTGATAAATTTTAATGTGACTAACATAATGTAACTCTAAAAATTAATTAACATTGACAAACACCATAAGTAACTAAACTTATGGTTTGAGTTAAGTTACCAATTTTTAAACATCTTTTTGCGTACATGATACGCGCTATGTCTACCATCGTACTTAGCCCGTTTTGCTGCTAGTAATTTCTCTTTTCTATCTGTTTGAAATTGATTATCCACTTCCCTATTTTGTGTTTTAAGAAAAGTGGCATCTGTTTTAACTGCGTTATTGATGAGTCGTTGTAATTGATCATGTATTTGTTTGTTACCTACTAGCTTAAAACTAGGATTGTAATTAATTTGAGAAATACCATGTTCATCGATGCCAGTTATAAAACCGATATCAATAATCATCTTACTAGCATCTGGTAAAAACTGATTAAGTTGTACCTCACCCGTATCAAGTATTATTAATTGTACTTGATATTTAAACTCAGCTAGTTTAAATAAAGGTGACATTAAGTTAGTATTGATGCCTTTTTGTACGCTTGATGCTAATTTGACATCCGTACTCATTTTATTAATTTTGATAATATTCTGTTGTGTTTTGTTATTAACCCCATTAATTTTAGTATTTTTAAATGCTAATATCCAAGAATTACACATAATAATTCTTACTGTGTATTGACAAACTTTTTCTATGTCTTGTGTTTTAATATTTTGTCGAATTAATTTGTGTTTTTCATATTGATAAATTTGATACATACTGTAAAACAATAGATATCGCAAATTATAATTAAATTTTGCGTTATCGCACAAATAGCTCATTACTTCTAAAGATATTTTTTGTTGCAATAAAATTTGTTTATTTTTGATTTTAGTTGTATGAATAATATACTTGGCTTCCATTAATTGCCGATTTTCTAGAAAACAATCAATACATTTTATAATAATGTCATTGATTATTTGATTGCTTTCATCTTTTCTTGAATTAATCCAGTTATTAAATTTTACATCTTCAATAATTTTTGAATTTTCAAAATAAATCAAACTTATGAAGTGCTGTTGAAATATCTCTAATCTTTGTCCCCTATTTTCAATCAAGCTACTTGTTTCTGTACCATTACCATCGGCTGATACTCTCAGTTCACATTCTTCCACTTCTCTAGAGGTAGTGGCATGAAAATGAGCAAAATAGGGTTCTCTAATATTACCCTTTCTTAAATAAACTTCTTGTTTACAAATAGGACAAATTAAACCTTGTTCTGAGTAAGAAACAAAATCACAATCCTTTGCATAAACTCTTTTGCCACCTTTATATATTGAAATTGCATAATCCATATTCAATTAATCCTAGTTATACTCTCATTATTATGAGAATAACTGTTAATACTTAGGATATGCCTGAGTAAAGTTGCTTATTATACTTGGAGTACCAACATATTTCTTTTTTGTGCTTGTAAGGGACTTCCAAATAAAAAAATATCCCAAAACTGATGCAAAAATCTTCTCTATTTCTCCTCTCTGCGTCGCGCCAGTTGCTTCTCTCAAGGGGAGACGCTGCGCGAACAAGTCGGTGAACCCGCAAGGGCGCACTGGCTTCTCTGCGTCTCTGTGGTTCGTTAATTAGGATAATTTATTTCTTGGAAGTCCCTAACTGACGTAACTAAGATGTAACTCAGCAAATTTATACTAATGCCCGAAACCATTGCAGCTGATTAAACTAGTACAAAGAAGGTAACTGCAATTATCTATTAAACTTAGTTATTCTAGAGTCAGTAAGTTATTTATAGTAACTTAGTTAATGTTTAGAGCGCCGTTAGATAAAATAACTATTAGCTATTACATAAGGTAACAAAAAAGGATAGTATTGTGTGTTTACTATCCCTTGCTACTGTATGTATTATGAGTGCTGGTAGTGCGAGTATTATGAATACAGTTATAGCTCTGGTACTTGTACTTGTCTTATTGTCCCTGCATAGTGTTTCATGATTATCTCTGGTGAATTACCTACCCATTTAGCAACTTGTACCACACTTACACCAGCTTCTAAGCAATTTGTGATAAAGGTATGTCGTGTATGGTACTGGGGACGGTAAGGAATATTTAACTCAGATAGTACAGTTTTCCAAGCTCGATTAAGGAAATTGTGAGCATCAATTAAACCACCTTTGGGTGCTTTAAAGACTGGTGTATCTGCATTAGGATTACTTGGTTTAATGGAAAGTAACAACTCTTTAAGTGATTGATTAATAGGAAATTTGCGACTTTTATGAGTTTTGGTATCTTTACGATTCCCTTCTACTACAGCTTCACAGAAGGTAATTAGAGTTAGATTACTATTGATGTGACCCCAAGTTAAACCTATAGCTTCAGAAGTTCTACAACCTGTCATGAACAAAAATCTAACGTAGTTTGTGTAATGACTGTAGTATGTATTTCTCTCAAAAGCCGTGATAATTTGTTTTTGCTCACTTTTGTTAAATAGGTTGATAGTTTCATCGTTTATAGCTACTTTTACCTTCTGTGACATCCCCACAAAAGGGTTACTACTAATCAACTCAGAATCTATTGCCCAATCACAACAAGCTTTTAATTGAGTCAGGACACGCTTTGTTGCATTAGGTGTTAATGTCTTGAGTAAAAAGTCTCTGATTATTACAGCTTCTGAAAGCTTCTGTGTTGGTAAACTAGCAATGTGGTTTTTAGTTTTTTTATAATCCTTGTTAATAGTGGTTACACTCAAAGTTTTAGACTTATAATCTGTGTACTTATCCCATAACTCGATCAATGTTGTTTGTTGCTGACCTTCTGTTATGGGTACAACCAGAGTTAAATGAGTTTGGGGTTTATATTTAGCTAATGTGGGGTCAAAGCGTTCAAATGCAATATCTGATTCAATTTGCTTTGCCTTAGCTTCTGCTAACTTACGATTCTCTGGATTATCTGCCATTCCCAGAGTTAGATATTTTTGCTTCCCATTGTAAAGGTGACGTGGTAAACGTAATCTGAGTCTTTCTTGAAATGATTCGACACCGACTGAACCTTTAGATGCTTTATGTTCTACCTTCATTACCATATTCTTACCTTGAATATGAAAACCTCTGCTCTACTATCATCATAGTCAATTCATAGTCAAAGTCAAGTTACAAAATGTAAAAACCACCACTAGTTTTTCTACCGTTACTAGGGTGGTTTTGTTGAATCCTTGATATATCAAGACTTATTACCTATTTATGAGTATGCCAGGAACCGGACTTGAACCGGTGACACGAGGATTTTCAGTCCTCTGCTCTACCAACTGAGCTATCCCGGCTGGGGCTTTTGTGAGCCACGATTAATAAATGTAGCAAAGATAAAAGAAAATAGCAAGCCCTTGGATAAAAAAGATTTATGCGGCTTTCAAATTCAACTTAAACCAGATGAAAACGGCTACAAATAGCAGAAATTGAACAAGAACAATACTTGGGCCAGAAGCAAAGTTGAAAATACCTGAGACAATGATGCCAGCAATACTGCTAATGGAACCAACTATCACCGACATGATTAGAAAGCGGCTAAAGTGGTGACTCATCAGTTTGGCGGTAGAAGCGGGAATCACCAAAAAGGCGTTCACCAGTAAAACGCCGACAGCTTTAATCGCTACAGCAACGGCGAGTGAAAGCAAGACCACAAACACGTAGCGGTACAACTGGACGGGAATACCTTGAACTTGTGCTACATCGGGGTTAAGGGTTAATAAAATTTGCTGGCGCAGGGTTGATAGTAAAAATATGCTACCTCCCACAAGTACTAACAGCGTCAAAATCAAATCTGTGGTATCGATCGCTAGAATATCGCCGAACAGCACAGCCATCAAGTTGCCACGATATCCTTTAATTAGGCTAGTGAGAATCACACCGATCGCTAATGCCCCAGATAGCACTATGCTAAGAACGCTATCGCTACCTAAGTCGGTTTTATCGATAAAGTAGAGAACAATAACCCCAAAAACCAACGTAAAAGGTAAAAGCATCCAAGTCGGATTTATTTGTAGCAGCACACCTAACGCCACACCTACTAATGCTGCATGACCAACCGCGTGGCTAAAAAAAGACAACTGGCGCAAGGTAACAAAACTACCCAACATCCCGCCAAGTATTCCCATTAACACAGCACCAACGATCGCACGCTGCATAAAAGGGAATGTTAACAAGCTTACCAAGTCATTGCTACTGGCGATCGCAAGCCTTGCTATCTGACAATCATTGTAGAAATCTATAACTACTGGCATCTTTCATTCTTTAATTACGAATTACGAATTATTTTAATGTTGGTGCTGGTAACGGCTAAAACCTGGGCCGTAGGTTGCTAACAGGTTTTGTGGTGAAAGGGCAATTTCTGGCTTACCAGTACAAACAATACTTTGGTTCAGGCAAAGCACGCGATCGCAATGGCGATTTACCATATCAATATCATGAGAAACTTGCAATACCGTCCAACCCTCCTGCCGCTTTAATTCATTTAACAAAGCGTAAAAATCTGCTGAACCTTGCACATCAACACCAGCAAAAGCTTCATCGAGTACCAACAGTTTGCGAGGCATTACCAAACAATAAGCCAATAAAACCCGCTTGAGTTGACCACCACTAAGAGTACCAATAGCTTGATGCTGTAAATGATAAGCATCGGTTCGCCGTAAAGCTTCTCCTACTGCTGCCGATTTTTCTCGGTCTTCTCTCCACAACCGAGAAAAAAATAAATCCCCTTTTTTCGCTTCCTTGTCCCATCCAAGTCCTACTAACTCGCTAACAGAAATGGGAAAGCTGCGGTCAAAAATGAAGTTTTGCGGCATATAGCCCAACAAGTTACGTAAACGCCCCAGCCTTGCAATTGGACGACCGAATATTTGAATCGTCCCAGAACTGCGAGGTATCAAATCTAAAACCGCTTTTACCAAAGTACTTTTACCAGCACCATTAGGGCCGACTATAGCCGTATCTGTTCCTGGCAATAATTCAAAAGAAACATCTTTAACAGCTAGATAGCTGCCTTGATAGACAGTTAATTCTTCTACTTTTAAAATAGCAATGTCATTGGTCATTGGTCATTGGTCATTGGTCATTGGTCATTGGTCATTGGTCATTGGTCATTGGTCATTGGTCATTGGTCATTGGTCATATTGCAAAGGACAAAGGACAACTGACTAATGACAAACCTATTTACATGAAGTTTCCAGAATTTGCAAGTTAGCTTTCATCGCCTCGAAATAATGCTGTGGATCTGTTTTGCCAGTTTCTAGAGAATCCAGAGGACGCAAAGTTAATTTTAAATCTTTGGAAAGGCTGGATAGAAGTTTGTTATCTACTCCTGGTTCGCTAAATAAAGCTTTAACTTTGTATTTTTTCACCGCATTGACTGCATTTTGCACATCCGTTGGCGAAAGTTGATCTTCGGGAATTTGTACCACAGCAACTTGCTTGAGGTTATAGCGTTTAGCTAAATATGGAAACGCATCATGAAAGGTAATAAAGGTACAACTAGGAGTTTTCTGCAAAGTCTGTTGAAATTCGGTATTTAAACTTTCTAATTGTTTAATATAAGTCGCAGCATTCGCTTCATAAGTTGCTTTGTTCGCTGGGTCAGCAGCAACTAATCCATCCCGAATATTAGTTACCTCCTGTTTTGCCAAAACTGGATCTAACCAAACGTGCGGATTACCTTGGGTATGTTCCTCGTCTTTTTCTTCTTGGGAGCTTTTCACAACAGGTGAAATTTCATTTAAGGGTTTAATACCAATACTTGCATCAATTTCGGCTAATTTGCTATTTTGGGCATTTTTAACAGTACTGTCCAGAAATCCCTCCAAACCTAAACCATTTTTTACTAACACATTCGCAGTTGCGATCGCCTTGACATTTTCGGGTGTCGCTTGGTATTCATGCACCTCCGTACCAGGTGGCACTAGTATTTCTACATCTGCCACATTTCCCGCTACTGCCTTAGTAAACAAATATATCGGCAAAAATGTTGTCACTACTTTCGTTTTTCCCGATTGTAACGACGGGGTAGAAGCCGCTTCCTGTGCTTGCGGCGACTGTTCAGAAGTTGTTCCCTGATTCTGATTCGATTCACTACAGCCAGCAGTCATTGACAACATCAGCAAAGCAATTATCGGCAAGATGCCGCTTCTTTGCTTGCTTGTTCTAATTCCTCTCCAATTCACAATCACAGTATTTTCTCCCCAAAACGGTTGCTGAGTCTGCCTTTGTCAAAATTCATATTGACAACTTTACACTATAATAATTCTCATTCTCATTTTTAGCACATAATATCATTCTGGGTTTTTTGTGTAATGAATAACAACAAAATTTTTTAGAGGGTATAGCCGTCTGCAATTTAGTTTTCGTTGAATAATTAGGATTTCTTGACTTTTTTTCTTAAAAAGGTTGCTTACTTCTGATAAGATTGCTGAGAAATATTCTCATAAGCCACACGTTTAAAAAACGTGGTTCGCGTGTGAGTTGGATACCAGTGTGAGGAGAAAAATGCAAAAATTCTGGAAATATCTGCTAGTTAGTCCAGCAATCTGTGGTGTCATGCTATTTTTTAATCCTGCTACATTTGCAGGTGAAACATCGGGTAAGTCTGAAATCAATCAACCGCAAGTTTTAGCTAATCCAGACGCAGAAGCTACGAACATCGCGCCAGATCAGCCAATGGCGCAAGTTACCTCCGTCTCTCAATTTTCCGATGTACAACCCACCGACTGGGCATTTCAAGCATTGCAGTCTTTGGTTGAACGCTATGGGTGTATTGCAGGATACCCAAATAGCACTTATCGCGGTAATCGGGCATTAACGCGATATGAGTTTGCAGCTGGTTTGAATGCTTGTCTCGATCGCGTTAACGAACTGATTGCTACAGCCACAGGCGATTTAGTTAACAAACAAGATTTAGCCACATTACGAAAGTTGCAAGAAGATTTTGCAGCCGAATTGGCCATACTCCGAGGTCGTGTAGATGCAGTAGAAGCTAAAACTGCTGAATTGGAGGCAAATCAGTTTTCAACCACAACCAAGCTGAATGGGGAAGTCGTAATAGCGATCGCCAGTGTCATAGGTGGAAATACAGTTAATGGTCAAAAAGTCAACCAAAATACTGTCCTTGGAGATCGGGTGCGTCTGAACCTTGACACCAGTTTTACAGGTCAAGATTTACTCAGAACACGACTTCAAGCAACAAACCTAGACCCATTTTCTCAGACTGCTACCTTTACACCAGAAGGTGACTTCCGATTTGCTGGTGGTAACAACAATAATGGAGTTGTGATAGACGCGCTGTTGTATCAGTTTCCTCTTGGTAAGAAAACAGGCGTCACCCTGGAAGCAAATGCAGGTGCAATTGATGATTTCACTAATACAGTCAACCCATACCTAGATGGCGATGGTGGTAGCGGCGCCCTTTCCCATTTTGGGACTCGCAACCCAATTTATTATCTAGTCAATGGTGCTGGTATAGGAATAAAACACGAGTTCAGTGATAACCTCGAACTAAGCTTCGGGTATTTAGCAAATGATTCTGCTAACCCTCAGCTAGGCTCTGGACTGTTGAAGGGTGCTTATGGTGCTATGGGGCAGTTAACTGTTAAGCCTAGCAACCAGATTACCCTTGGTTTGACCTACATTAACGCCTACAAAAATACTTTTTTTGCCAATGGTAGTGGTGGTAGCAATAACGCTAATGATATATTGCAGAATGCTTCTAGCAACTCCTACGGTATAGAAGCATCATTCCAACCAAGCTCAAAATTCGTGATTGGCGGTTGGGCTGGCTTGACCAAAGCCCGCATCCTTTCAGTTAATCCTGGTGATGCTGACATCTGGAACTATGCCGTCACACTGGCTTTCCCCGATCTTGGTAAAAAAGGTAATATTGCAGGCATCATTGTGGGCATGGAACCGAAAGTTACCAGTGTCAGCAGTTCTCTCAGCAATGCAGGTATCAACAAAGATCCAGACACTTCATATCACATTGAAGGTTTCTATCAATATAATCTGAGTGACAATATCAGCATTACCCCAGGAGTTATCTGGCTAACAGCGCCAGATCATAACAATCAAAACGATGATATCGTGATTGGTACTGTGCGAACCACATTCACTTTTTAATTTTAAAATATTAAAAGAAGACGCAAATTTATCATTTGCGTCTTTTGTTTTGTGTATGATTTCAAAAATTATGTCCGCCTCCGCAAACTAAAACAAAATCAAAGTTTTCAACCCACGGAGGTGGGTTTTGTGTGTGTAGCCGCGATTTCTAATCGCCTGGGCGAGTAATAAATTAGACTTGTTCATTCAACCTTTAAGAGAACCTACGCAATTTATGGTTTTTGATGCTAACTGAACTGTATTGGGTTCTAAATGGGAAAAGTCTCTTAAGCAATTATGTTTGCACAGCAAATTCTTCTGGTTCTATTCCCCAATTTACCCAGCGAATTGCTTCACGCGCTGAGTTTATATTCGGCGGAACTCGCAAGGCATGAATAAAGCTTGTGCTAGGGCAAGTCATTTTTAATAAATAAATTGGCTCGATATCCACGTTGTTATCAATTTTTAATAGCGTATATTCAGCCCAAGTATCTAATTCAATAGCTTGTAGTTCTTCGTAAATTCTGGCGTAACCGATACCCTGAATTAGTACTCGCCGTAGTTCGGCATTTTCTTCTGATAAAAGCCAAGTAGCTTGCCATTGCTGCCGGTGGATTTTACCGTATTTTTCAGGTAATGTTACACCGTGGTATGAGTACAAGCTATATCCATCAATAAATTCAATGGCTGGTTCGCCTTCAGCGTGGAGGCGATTTTGATTGTCGAAGCGCAGGTGAAGGGGGCGATCGCAAATAATACAAATGTTTTCAAATGGAGAAATCCAACCACAAAACCTTGATAGAGATTGTAAGGTTTTCCATCTTATTTTGTTGTGAGAACAATTTAATACAGATATATAAAAATCTAACCAACAACAACGACTAGCCAAATATTGTGATTTCAGCCAAAGACGATCTAAATTAATTTTAGGTTGAATTTTGAATTTTAATTTTTTTTCAAATACATATTCAGATATAATAAAATCTAGCCTAAAAATAGTTAATTGCCTAATAACCTGCGTATCTAGTTGATATAATGTTTTTGAACTTTTATTAACTAAATCTGTAGAAATATAGTTAATAAAATTGTCATTTAAATTTATGTTATTTAAATTTAATTTATTATTTCGCTTTTTAAGAATAATTTTCAAACCTGCATAAGGACTGTCACAAAAAATAATTTCCGGCTGTTGTTTACCGATCGCTGTATATACAGCTTTAACGACTTCCTCTGCCTTTTCTTTATCAATACGCTCAGTTGAAAGCGCGATCGCTCGCCACTTTTCTCGATAAACTGGAATTAAAGCCTCTTGCTCAGGCGTTAACTTTTCAATCAGCGACATAACGCCAACCTTCAGGCTCGTATTCCCGTTGAATTTTCACCATCCAATCACCTTGGGGAATAGAAATAGCTTTATGCTCCTCATGGGCAAGCAATGCCGACTCTGAAAACACACGTAAATAGAGTGTGCTATCTTTATCGTATAATTCTGCGTTACCCTCAGTAATGCGATGCTTATGCCCTGTAACTTCGCCTTCTGCCAAAGTTAAGTGAGGTATTTTTTGTCCTTCAATTTCCTGCACAGGCAGTAAGATTACATCACCTTGACGAATCGGTTTCATGGTTTTGCTTTCCTAAACATGGGTCAAACCCCACTTCGCTTTTGCTCTCAAGTTTGGTTTAATTTTGGCACAAGCTCTTAATTATTGGGGAGTTGGGAGTTGGGAGTTAGGAGTTAGGAGTTGGGAGTTGGGAGTTAGGAGTTTGGAGTTTGGAGTTTGGAGTTTGGAGTTTGGAGTTTGGAGTTTGGAGTTTGGAGTTTGGAGTTTGGAGTTTGGAGTTTGGAGTTTGGAGTTATTCTCCCTCATCCCCCTCATCTCCCTCATCTCCCTCATCCCCCTCATCTCCCTCATCTCCCTCATCCCCCTCATCTCCCTCATCGCCAACATATTTTCAAAACTGTAGTCGCCAATTATGCGTTAGATAAGTTAAAGATTGAAATAGCTGGAAATTCAGACCCAGCGGACCATCATTTATCCTCTGGGATAGACTGGGCAATAAGTTCAGCCAATTTTCTCCCAAGCAGACAGTTTATGTGAGGATTAAATCACTGCCCTAAGCGTGACCTTTTACCTTGACAATTTGCAAAAATTACCTCAATTTGACTGTTTAGCTTAGTAGCTCTTCTTTTTATTAAAATTTCCATGTCAACTCTCGTCATCGTCGAATCTCCAACCAAAGCTCGTACCATTCGCAACTACCTGCCAGCAGGCTATCGGGTGGAGGCGTCTATGGGTCATGTACGTGACCTACCTCAGTCGGCTAGTGAAATTCCCGCTGCCGTCAAAGGGGAATCATGGGCGCAGCTAGGGGTAAATGTGGACGCCGACTTTGAACCGGTATATGTTGTCCCGAAAGACAAAAAGAAAATTGTCACCCAGCTTAAAGAAGCCCTCAAAGATGTAGATGAACTGATTCTGGCAACGGACGAAGACCGGGAAGGGGAAAGCATTAGTTGGCATTTATACCAATTGCTGAAGCCAAAAGTTCCGACTAAACGGATGGTGTTTCACGAAATAACCCAAGAGGCGATCAAAAAAGCTCTGAAAAACTGCCGCAATATTGATGAGCAGTTGGTTCGCGCCCAAGAAACGCGGCGGATTTTAGATCGACTGGTGGGTTATACTCTGTCTCCGCTGCTATGGAAAAAAATCGCCTGGGGATTATCTGCTGGGCGAGTGCAATCTGTAGCTGTGCGACTTTTAGTCACTAGGGAACGCCAACGCCGCGCTTTCCATGAGGGTACATACTGGGATTTGAAAGCCACTTTGTCAAAGGAAAAAACCCCCTTTGCTGCCCAGTTGGTAACATTGGCAGGAACCAAAATAGCTAACGGCAGTGATTTTGACGCAACGACCGGAGAAATTACCGCCGGTCGCAATGTCTTGTTGCTAAACGCTGACCAAGCGGTAGCCCTCAAGGAACGCCTAACAGGCAAAACCTGGAGTGTTACTGATATGGAAGAACGCCCAGTGACGCGCAAACCGTCGCCACCGTTTACCACCTCGACGTTGCAACAAGAATCTAACCGGAAATTGCGCCTCTCAGCCCGTGACACGATGCGGGTTGCCCAGAATTTGTACGAGCAGGGGTATATTACCTATATGCGGACAGATTCGGTGCATTTGTCAGATCAAGCGATCGCAGCTGCTCGAAGTTGTGTAGAAAAGCTTTACGGTCAACAATACCTTAGTCCCCAACCCCGGCAATACACCACCAAATCTAAAGGCGCACAAGAGGCGCACGAAGCCATTCGTCCAGCCGGTAGTAGCTTCCGCACCCCCCAAGAAACTGCTTTGGGCGGTCGAGAACTTGCCCTTTACGATTTGATTTGGAAGCGGACTGTCGCTTGTCAAATGGCTGATTCCCGCCAAACTCAAATTACCGTGCAATTGCAAGTCGAGGATGCTGGATTCCGTTCTTCTGGCAAACGGATTGAGTTTCCAGGATACTTACGTGCCTACGTCGAAGGTTCAGACGACCCAGAAGCAGCACTGGAAGACCAGGAAGTAATTTTGCCGAATCTAAAAGTGGGAGATCATCCCAATTGTACAGACTTAGAAGCAGTTGGACACGAAACCCAACCGCCAGCTAGATACACTGAAGCAACTTTAGTGAAAACTTTAGAAAGCGAAGGTATTGGTCGTCCCAGTACCTACGCCAGCATTATTGGTACGATCATCGATAAGGGTTATGCCCATTTGGTGAGTAATGCTCTGATTCCCACCTTCACCGCTTTCGCCGTCACCGACTTACTGGAAAAACATTTCCCGGACGTTGTTGATCCCAGTTTCACCTCGAAGATGGAGCAAACCCTGGATGATATTGCCACAGGTGAAGCGAAATGGCTACCCTACTTGCAGCAATTCTATCTGGGAGAGAAAGGGCTGGAAACCCTGGTAAAAGAACGGGAAAGTCAAATTGATGCCACCAAAGCTAGGACTGTAGAACTAGAAAATCTAGATGCCAAAGTCCGCATTGGGAAATATGGCCCCTACATTGAAGTCCAAAATGGTGACGGGGTTATCACCGCTTCAATTCCTAAAGACTTGACACCAGCCGACCTCGACCCCAAACAGGTAGAAGTATTGCTGCGACAAAAAATCACAGGGCCTGACCAGGTAGGTCGGCATCCCGAAACTGGCGAACCGATTTATGTGAAAATTGGTACTTATGGGCCTTATGTTCAATTGGGTGACAAAACCGACGAAAACCCCAAACCGAAACAGGCTTCCTTACTCAAAGGTGTTACCCCAGAAACCGTTACCCTGGAAATGGCTGTTGGTCTGTTGGCACTACCCCGGACATTGGGAGTTCATCCAGTTACTGGCGGCAAAATCCAAGCAAGTTTGGGGCGCTTTGGCCCTTATGTGGTTCATGATCAGGGTAAGGAGGGCAAAGACTACCGTTCCCTAAAAGCTGCTGATAATGTATTGACAATTAGCTTAGAACGTGCATTGGAATTATTGTCTGAGCCAAAAAAAGGACGCAGTTCCACAAACAGCAAGTCTAAGGCAGCTTTACGCGAATTGGGTACACATCCAGATGATGGAGAAACAATTAACATCTACGATGGGCCTTATGGGACTTACATCAAGCATGGCAAAACTAATGTGAGTATTCCAGAAGGTCAAACGGTAGAAAATATCACCTTGGCTGAGGCGCTGAACTTGTTGTCAGCTAAAGCATCAACAGCGAAATCGACTCGCAAAACGACTAAATCAACGACTTCTAAATCTAAGTCAACTGCTAAGTCAACAACCTCTACCAAAAAAAAGGGTACAGAAGGCTAATTGTAAGTCAGATAATTTTGGATTTTGGATTTTGGATTAAAAGAATTTTGGGGTTCATCCCCCGCGCCTTGTAAGCGAAATAAATCTCAAATCGTAAATCTAAAATTCGTAGTCAAGAGTCCAAAGCCCGATCCTTAACTCTTGACCCTTGATATCCATCCTTGATAGGATGCAGTTCAGTAGGTGCAAGTGTGATACTCTAAAAAGTAAGGGAAAACACAACGCCAAATTTTAGAAGTGGCTTATGTCCCAAACACGGGATTGTGTATCAGCCCGGTTGGAAGCCAGAGGTGCGAAAATATGCGAATTTCTGCGTACCTGTTAATCAAAAATTGAGGTAGTATCTCAGGAGCCGTCAGTTCATGGACTATATAGAAAAGGTGCTGGAAAAGGTTAAGGAATTAGCACGGAGGCTAATTGAGAGCCTGTTTGGGCCAGAGGCAGAACCGGAACCGGAACTGATTCCGATTCCTGTAAACGATCGCTCGCGTCGTCGCCACTAATCTCAAAGTGCTAAACTCGACGTTGCAACCCTTAAGCATTCTGGCACTGCATGGGCCAAACTTAAATTTGCTAGGACAGCGAGAACCAGGAATTTATGGTGCGTTGACTCTAGCTAAAATTAACCGCCTGTTAGAAGAAGAAGCATTCAAGTTACAGGCGAAAGTTTTTTCTATGCAGTCAAATCATGAAGGAATTTTAGTAGATACTATTCACGGTGCATTAGGACAACATCACGGGATTTTGATTAATGCAGGGGCCTATACCCACACAAGTGTGGCATTGCGAGATGCGCTCGCGGCTGTTAACTTGCCCACAGTCGAAGTACATTTGAGTAATATTTACCGTCGAGAAGATTTTCGCCATCATTCGTACATCGCCCCAGTAGCGATCGGGCAAATAAGCGGTTTTGGCGGACAAAGTTACTTGTTGGGCTTACAAGCTTTGGTGAATCATTTGAGAGTTGGGAGTTAGGAGTTGGGAGTTGGGAGTTGGGAGTTAGGAGTTAGGAGTTAGGAGTTAGGAGTTAGGAGTTAGGAGTTAGGAGTTAGGAATTGGTAGTAAAGTTAGGAATTAGCAATATTTAACTAGTTCCGTGGGTTTAAGTCCCTTTGTTCTAAAAATAAGCAAGTAATGCGATTGGGGTTAAATCCCACGTTGTAATGCGAGTCGGAAACCGTCCCCACAACAGCACTCTTCATTACAAAACAAAATTTACGAATTACGAATTACGAATTACGAATTACGAATTACGAATTACGAATTAACTGCTCACTCCTCACTTTTAACTAGATAGTTTATGCGTTATTCTCCTATAAGTCGGTTTAAAGGTACTTTACTCGGAGCATTCCTGGGGGAAATTTTAGCGACTGGTGATATACAGTCTCAGAGTTACCTGGATTTGGGCAGAATGGCGGTTCTGGGTACTGAAAGTTTGATTGCGTTGGGTAGATTAGATTTAGATGATTGGATAGCGCGTCAGCAACAAGAATCTCTTCATTTAGCAGCAGTTGATAACATATCGATCAAAATAATTCTTGCAACACTACCAATAGCACTTTTTTTTCACGAAAATTCGATTAAGCTGCGACAAAACTTGCTGCATGTCCTAAAAATCTGGGAAGATGACCCAATAATAAGGGACGGAACGCTAGCAGTAGGATATGCGATCGCTCTTGCTTTAACTGAAAAACTCAACCCCCTAACCCTCATCCCACAAACAATTTTTTTTCTCCAAGAAACACCGACATCAATACCAAAAAAATTATTAACAGTTCAAAGTTTATTAGAGCAAGGGGCGGGATTGTCAAGGGCGCAAGCTGAGTTTGCTAAGGAAGAACAACTCAGTAATACTATTGCTATGGCATTTTACTGCTTTTTAAGTACCTTGGAAGACTTTCGGCTGGCAGTTTTGCGAGCTAATTACAATGGCAATTTCATGCAAGATTCTACACCTATAACCTCACAGGCTACAGGTGTAATTACTGGTGCTTTATCAGGAGCATATAACGGTATAGGTGGAATTCCTGTAAATTGGCAAGTCTTGCTCTTACAGAATAATTCTCCGACATGGGGATTAACTAGCTTTTCCCAAATGTTAAAATTGATCGATGCATTTGTGGCGGTGTGGTCAGGAGTGTATGATATTGGCTTAAATCCAACGGAGTTAACACAAGAGGGATGTGAGGTAGCTTTACTTTCAGTTTACGCAGCTCCTCGCGTTATTCGGTCGCGCTAACAATAATTCGTAATTCGTAATAGAGCCTCCGGCACGCTGCGCGGTTTTCATGCCCAAAGGGCTGTACGTAATTCGTAATTAGCGCCCGCCACGGTAGTTGCAGCAGCCGCAAATCAAATTTCCCTGATGATTGTCTTTTTTTGAGGGATCAAAGTCGGCAATTGCAGGCAGAAATAATGGAAATAAAGCAATTTTTGCAGTTCTTAACCCAGCAATTGACTAACTGGCGGCGACAGTACAAAGGACTACGCCGTAAGGGAAAGTTAATGAGAAGTTCCAAAAGCAAAACCCATAGAAGGGAACTTTTAAGGACTGTGTTTAAGAATGTAATTCTATTTTTATCAAAAACTAACGATAAAAGCGATCGCCGAAGACAAGATAGAGCGCTCCAGTTAAAAACAAAATCGGTCAAAACTAAGAGTACTATTTATAGAGTCTGTTTAGATTGGGTACATGAACAGCGTTCTTTGGTAATTTTAGCGATCGCTCTAGTGTCCCTGACTGGCATCATGGGACATAAATTATACAACCAGACTCAAATTCAAGTAGGAAATCCCGCGCCCCAAACAATTACTGCGCCTTACACAGCTAGCATCGAAGATCATAAAAAAACAGAATCACAGCGCCAAGCCGTTAGTCAAACATCGTTACAAGTGTTGATGGTTGATGCGCGAATGAACGAACAAATCAAGGAAAATTTGCAAAAACTTCTAGATGATGGCAATGAAATTCGCGCCGTTGCTGGAGCAATTCCTTTTTTTAATCCTCTAGTTTTGTCCATCTCTACCCAGCGTTACCTCCGCTCTTGTCCTGATTCGGAATGGCTTGGACTGCTAGTAGCTGTAGAAAATACTAAAAATCACCAAAAGAAAGCAACAGGACGAACCGTCGCCTCATCCGCACCCAATCAGCCACCAACGCCACAGAAGACAAAGCCTGTTGATTTTTCTCAAAACACTGATTTTACTCAAGCAGTAGCAGAACTAGAATTTTACCGCGTCACAACTTCTGAGAAAAACTTATCTTTAGTGATTGCCCAAATTTCCCAAGCACGCCAAAGATACACCCAAGCCACTGCCAAACTTTTACAGTTAGAGACTGTTACCCCAGAACCAGTATACGAGGAATCCCTACTTTTGGATTTGTCAGATGCAGAGTGGGAAATAACCCAAATGGGAATCCATCAGAGTGCAGAGCGGATTCTCACCCAAGGCATCCCACAAGGACTGCCAAAAAATATCTTACAGGATGCGGTGAGTTTACAATTACAGTCCTTTGTACCAGAATCCGCCGAATCTTTGGCAAAGAACCTATTGTTAGCTGTACTCAAGCCGAATCTGCAAAAAGATGAAGAACAAACCAAACAAAACGCTCAAAAGGCTGCTGCTGGGGTGCCACCCGTGATGGTGAAGGTAGGGTATGGTGAGGTGATTGTCAGAAAAGGAGCGCCGATTACTGCATGGAATTTTACGGTGCTGGAGCATTATCACTTGGTTCACCGACAGGTAAAATGGCACGAGTTGGTGAACTTAGCAGGTGTTATTGCGATCGCCATTGGCATTTTTGTCTGGGTAGAACGGCATATTGATTACGAATTGCGACAACGCGATCGCTTGTTGGTGTTATTGCTAACTCTGAGTGTGCCAGCATTGGTAACGATGGGATTGCCTTATACTACCTGGAGCGCCCTTGGTTTATTGTTGGGAAGCTTCTATGGCCCCACTTTGGGGTTGACTGTTGTCGGACTGCTGTTGCCAATATTAGCTATTAGCTTGGATATCAGCAAGGCTGCGCTTTTAGCTGGTGCAGGGGGAGGAATATTAGGTAGTTACATAGCGCAACGATTGCGATCGCGTGAAGAATTGGCATTATTAGGTGTTGCGATCGCTTTAACTCAGGGCAGTATTTATCTGGTTGTTAAAATCTTAATTGGTCAAGCATTTGGTTCAACTTGGTATATTGTCCTCCGAGAAGCCGGATTATTTGCTTTATCCGGTTTAGGCTGGAGTGTTGTCGCTTTAGGGTTGAGTCCTTATCTAGAAAAAGTTTTTGATTTAGTTACCCCAATCCGTTTAGCGGAGTTGGCGAACCCTAACCGCCCTTTATTAAAACGACTTGCTACAGAAACTCCTGGAACTTTTCAACACACGCTGTTTGTCGCTACCCTTGCCGAAGCTGCTGCCAAACAACTAAAATGCAATGTTGAACTAGTCAGGGCTGGGACATTATATCACGATATTGGCAAAATGCATGACCCCCTTGGCTTTATTGAAAATCAAATGGGGGGGCCGAATAAACATGATACAGAGATTAAAGATCCTTGGAAGAGTGCAGAAATTATCAAAAAGCACGTAACTCAAGGGTTGGTGATGGCGCGTAAACACCTTTTACCGAGAGCAATTCAAGCTTTTATTCCAGAGCATCAGGGAACGATGCTGATTGCCTATTTTCATCATCAAGCCCAGCAAATGGCTCAGTCAGATCCAAGTTTAACAGTAGACGAGGCAGATTTTCGCTACGATGGGCCGATTCCCCAATCACGGGAAACCGGAATTGTCATGTTAGCAGATTCTTGCGAAGCGGCACTGCGATCGCTTGAAGCATCAAGTTCAGGTAAGCGTGTGGGAGAGAAGCGATCGCTCAAAGATGTTTCTACAGAACAAGCTTTAACAATGTTAAATAATATTCTGCGTGCCAAATGGCAAGACAATCAACTCGTAGATTCAGGATTAACACGAGAAGAAATGTCAAAAATTGCCCAGATATTTGTAGATGTTTGGCAACAATTTCATCATAAACGGATTGCTTACCCGAAGTTGAAGGCTAATGGCACTGCGCGGAATTCGTAATTAAAAAACTTAGGTTTAACGGAAGCATCCCGTCAGGTGCCATTCCCTTGATAGCCCTCATCCCCTACCCCCAAATCCCATCATTTGGAAGAGGGGGAACTAGAATTATCTTTCCCCTCTCCCAAATATGGGAGAGGGGCTGGGGGTGAGGGAAAAGGAACTCGAAGTTTGCTGCTTGGAACTCAAAATTTGCTGTTTGGAACTCGAAGTTTGATGTTCCGAACTCAAAGTTTGCTGTTCCAAGAGAACTACGCTTGGATAATAAAATCAGATGCCTTGAGAATTGGCGCACCAGTGAGAGTCACAAATAAACCACCACTGCCGAAACCAGCCGTGCTACCATTTTCGTTGTAAAACAACTGCCCACTCACAGGATCGTAGACAATTTTCGCCGTGCTAGTCGCCGCTCCCGAAGTGATTTCAAAATCACTCTCGTTACTAAAACCTGTTCCCGGAACAGAAGTAATTGTATTAAAGGTAGCCTTAGCCAGTACAATCTTGTCACTTTGTGTAGTAGCTGCAAAAAATCCACCGGAGAAACCACTAATACTATCTAGACCAACATCAGCGCTATTAAAAGCAACACCAGTGTTGTAAATGAATCTGTCAACACCCTCACCACCTGTGAGTACGTCATTGCCAGCACCACCGATGAGGGTATCATTGCCAGCATCACCGAAGAGGGTATCATTACCAGTTCCACCCCGCAGCAAATCATTGCCACTATTGCCGTGAATGATGTCATCACCTCCCTGACCATTAATCACATCGCCGGAGTTGTTAAAACCCGTAATGTTATTGTTAAGGTCATTGAGGAATGTAACGGTGTTCGGGTTAAATAAGTTAGTTTGAGTGGAGTTGGCATCGAAAACATCAAAACTGTCAACGATGCCCGTCTGGCTATCAAACAGAATATTGCCAATAGCTGGGCTAGTATCAGATGCTGGTAAATTATTCAAGTTTTCTAACAAAAAGTTTTGTAGAATGATTTTGGTATTGCTTGTATTTTCAAAAGTGACTTCTAGATTGTTGCCATTTTGATTTAATTGCAGATTTGTAGCAGTCAATCCTAATCTACTAAAATCCAAGGTATCAACTTCAGCAATTACTGCCGCTGATGGATTTGAATCAATACCTACGCCGCCAAAGTCGGTTATGGTGTCGATGCCATCGCCTTTTGAGAAGATGAAGTTGTCTCGACCACCATCACCAGTGAGCTTGTCGTTACCAGCTTTGCCCTCAATGATGTTGTTGTTCGGTGTGCCGATGAGGATATCTGCATCAGGCGTACCCGTGATAAATTTCTGGACAAAACCCAAAGTTGTGGTAGCCACTGCACTGGTGTTACTAAAATTTTGCCCGTCATCGACGACAAACTCAATTGTGGTGTTAACAGTGGTAGCTGTACTGTTGTAGGTAACGGTGCTGAGGACTTGTCGATAATTAGCAATGGTATCCGTGCCGCTAAGGGTGAGAGCGCCAATGGTGGGGTTGTAGGTAGCGGTGATGTTGCCGATGGCAGTGGCATTGAGACTTTCGCCTGCGCCATTCAAGAGATTGGTAATGGTGATGGTGGCACCAGCTAGGGTAGTGTTGTTATCGCTTAGAGTGAAGTTTTTATCGATGATGGAGACGGGAGCGCCGCTAAAGGTGGTGCTAAAATCAATACCCTGTGAGTTGCCGTTGAGGTCCAGAACGGGGGCGCGGTTGCCAAACACCACGTAGCTTTGCCCTGAGGTGATGTCGTTGGGGTCGGCAAAGGGTGCCCCGATAATCAGGTCGTCAATACCGTCGCCGTTGATATCTCCGGCACTGCTAACAGAGTAGCCTGAACGGTCATCTGGATTGATGCCGTTGATGGCAAAGCCGTTTGTGCCGTTGAGGGTCGAGAGGTTGAGTTTGGCACTAAAACCCTCCTTGCTGCCAAACACCACGTAAGTTTGCCCTGAAGAACTGCCGTTGGGATCGGCACCATTTGTCCCGATAATTAGGTCATCAATGCCGTCGCCGTTGATATCTCCGGCACTGCTAACAGAGTCGCCCAACAAGCCGTCATCTTTATTAATGCCGTTGATGACGAAGCCGTTAGTGCCGTTGAGGGTGGAAAGGTTGAATTGGGCAGCAAAACCTCCCTTGCTACCAAACACCACGTAGGTTTGCCCTGAATTGTCGCCGTTGGGGTCGGCAAAGGGTGCCCCAATAATCAGGTCGTCAATACCATCGCCGTTGATGTCTCCGGCACTGCTAACAGAGTAGCCTGAACGGTCTTCTGGATTGATGCCATTGATGGCAAAGCCATTTGTGCCGTTGAGGGTGGAGACGTTCAATTGGGCAGCAAGGGGGGTTTTGCTGCCAAACACCACGTAGCTTTGCCCTGAAAAGTCGTTGGCGGAGGCAAAGGGTGCCCCGATAATCAGGTCGTCAATACCGTCGCCGTTGATGTCTCCCGCACTACTAACAGAGTTGCCTAAGGAATCATTTGGATTGATGCCGTTGATGGCAAAGCCGTTAGTGCCGTTGAGGGTGGAAAGGTTCAATTGGGGAGCAAAACTTTTCTTGCTGCCAAACACCACGTAGCTTTGCCCTGAAGAACTGCCGTTGGGGGAGGCAAAGGATGCCCCGATAATCAGGTCGTCAATGCCGTCCCCGTTGATGTCTCCGGCACTGCTAACAGAGTTGCCTAAGGAGTCATTTGGATTGATGCCGTTGATGGTGAAACCCGACGTGCCGTTGAGGGTGGAGAGGTTCAATTGGGGAGCAAAACTTTTCTTGCTGCCAAATACCACGTAACTTTGCCCTGAGGTGATGCCGTTGGGAGAGGCACCATCTGCCCCGATAATCAGGTCGTCTATACCGTCGCCGTTGATGTCTCCGGCATTGCTAACATTGCCTGACAAGTCACCTGCATTGATGCCGTTGATGGCAAAGCCCGACGTGCCGTTGAGGGTGGAGAGGTAGAATTGGGCATCAAAACCCTCCTTGCTGCCAAACACCACGTAGGTTTGCCCTGAGGAGTCGCCGTTGGGATCGGCACCATCTGCCCCGATAATTAGGTCGTCTAGACCGTCGCCGTTGATGTCTCCGGCACTGGTAACCTTACCTGAACGGTCATCTGGGTTGATGCCGTTGATGGCAAAGCCATTTGTGCCGTTGAGGTTAGATAAATTGAAAACTGAATTTACCATGAGTTCGTCCTTTTGTTTTGAGAACTAAAAATTTAAACAATTGAACTTAAAGTCAGAATGACTGTTGACCTTTATAGGCAGTTCTTGCTCTTAGCAGTTCTTGCAGTCCGAGAAAGATTCTGGAATACAAGATGCCATTCGGGTCTCAACCCCCTAAATTTATTTATGCTCAAGGGAAAAATATTTATTTCGAGATGCGTTGCACGAAAAATAATGCGTCTACAGTCTAAGGCTCCTACTTTGAAGTATGGGGTTTCCCCTCTGCTAAGAGCAAGAACTGCCCCCATGCCTCTTGTTGACAGTAAGTGGTCTACATGATAATATATACCATTTTTTGTGTAATTTAATAAACAGGGGTTGATAATGGCGCGTAAATACCTTTTACCGACAGCAATTCAAGCTTTTATTCCAGAGCATCAGGGAACGATGTTAATTGCCTATTTTCATCATCAAGCCCAGCACCAGCAAATGGCTCAGGAAAATCCCACTTTTACAGTAGACGACGCAGATTTTCGCTACGGTAGGCCGATTGCCCAATCACGGGAAACCGGAATTGTCATGTTAGCAGATTCTTGCGAAGCGGCGCTGCGATCGCTCGAAGCATCGGCTAAACCTTTGGAAAAGAAGCGAAGCGATCGCTTAAAGATGTTTCGACTGAACAAGCTTTAACAATGTTAAATAATATTCTGCGTACCAAATGGCAAGACAATCAACTCGTAGATTCAGGATTAACACGAGAAGAAATGTCAAAAATTGCCCAGATATTTGTAGATGTTTGGCAACAATTTCATCACAAACGGATTGCTTATCCGAAGTTGAAGGCTAATGATGTTGCGCGAAATTCGTAATTAAATATTTCTAAAATGCTGAATTTTTATTTTCTAACTTATCAATATTAAAACTCAAATAAATTATTAATAATTAAACAAAAATGGCAATTTTAACTAGTCGTTTACCAGACAAAAAACACAACAAGTTAAAATAATTCGTAATTCGTAATTCGTAATTCGTCAATTTTGTTTTGTAATGGGGATTTAACCCCAACACAAAACTTACCGGTTTTAGAATCGGGGGACTTAAACCCACGGAACTAGTTAAAAGAACTTACTCAAGCCAACAGCATAAGAGGACAGGGATGTAAGTCGCAAACAAATAAGAAACTGGGATAAGCACTGTGTCATCTCTCTCAAATTCTTACTACTACGCCACTTGCTCACCTGAATTTTGAACCGTGATAATAGCAAAAACAAAACCGCCCAGAGGCTGAGGGCGGTTTTACTTTTAACTAGTGTTGAATATTTACTAACCGAAGATTTTTTTCAACCCATAAGCTGCTAGTCCTACAACTGCACCTGCGGCTATAACAGGAGCAGCACCAATAGCTACGGCTGTACCACCTACGGCTAAACCCATGCCCCCTACTGTCGCTGCAACACCCGCGCCTGCTGCTGCGCCTGCTGCTGCATAACCTGCTGCTTCTGCTGGATTCTTGTCATTATTGTTACTCATTATTAATACCCTTAAGTTAACGTATTAATCTTATCTAGTACTAAGCTTGATATTCAACAGTATTCTTCCTGTACTTTTCGTGAATTCTATGTGAACTACGAGAAGACGTACCGAATATCTGGTCAGTGGGCAACTTAGTTGAACTCAATGCCCTTTTAGTAAGTCAAGCTTCATCAATAGGCAGTACATTTCGGGGGCGATCGCCCTTTGTACCATTTAGTCAAGATGCCTCAGATTTTGCAGTAGAAGTAGAATTTCCACCCTTTCTAGCAAGTTCAGCCATCCATTTTTTGGTTCCAAATATTCCATTCATCAAAGCAGGAATACTCAAATCTACATCTAGAGTTTTCCAGTGTAGTCCTTGACCAGAAGGTGTTACCTCCACTTCTGCTAAGTCCTTCACCGAAGCACCTGCTAACCCTTGTCCTATCTCTGAAGGGAACCCAAACATACATTTGTTGGACAAGAAAACTATAATCATTCCTAAATAAGCGTCATAAAAAGCACGAGTAGCCCGTGGTTCAGATGTGGCGATCGCATCTGACTTTGCTCTGGCATTGGCTAGCTTTGACTATAACCACCAAAATGGAACTCATAAAGAACTATTTAAAATTACATCTTGTCATGTAAGTAATTTTGAAGAAAACGGATACTATTCTACAGTCAAACAAGAACTGACGAGAGCCAACAACACGCTAGGAGAAATTCTCAAAAATCCTATTTTGGGAATCTTACCTAAAACTCTTACTAATAGACTCGAATACGCTTTTCCTTCAACTACAGCTTTTTTTGCTAAAACGCCTATTGGTGATATTGCTCAAGTTCATATTCTCTACCCAGAAACAGATAAAATTACCAAGACGTTTATTTTGATGTATGCTAAAGTCGTTAATCCTTTGATGAAATTTCTGTTTAAAAACTCAGTTTTACAAGCAGCAGCTACAGTTATTGAACAGGATACAGGTGCAGTTGAAAGTTTGTATGCTCGGCAAAAACCAAAAGTTAGATTGCCAAATGAAGAGATTATGTTCTATGCAGAAAAACTCTACCGCGAGTGGTAATTTGGATTTGCAAAACCTAACTACCTTTTACAATTAAGTAGATACTGTAGCTAATTACTGCTGGAGGTACTCATATATGCGTCAACTAAAATCCGCCGAAGAAATGCCTGGTAGCTATGGCTTACCCATCTTGGGGGAAACTTGGGAAATATTTCGGAGTTCAGAGTTGTATTTATGGCGACGATTCCAGCAGTATGGTTCAGTTTTTAAGACCAGCGTTATGGGACGTAAACGTGCTTATTTAATAGGCCATGATGCTAATCGGCTGGTGCTGGTGGAACAAGCGGAACACATGTCGTCGCGGATAGGTTGGTATTTTTTAGAATCAACATTTGGCAACAATATTTTATTACAAGATGGGGAAGAACATCGCCTAACTCGTCGCTTAATGTATCCAGCATTTCACGGAAAAGCGATCGCTACATATTTCGACACCATCCAAAATATTGTGCAAGACTTCCTCAAAGATTGGGGACAGAGAACGATTCCTTTAAATTTTAGTTTCCGCCAGCTTACCCTGATGGTTGCTACTCGCCTATTTTTGGGAAGTCAGAATAAGAGCGAAGTTGAGCAAACTAGTAAGTGGTTTACACAACTGCTAGATGGCAGTATGACGATATTAAAAGTGAATGCTCCTTTTACTTTATATGGTCGCGGTCAAAATGCTAGGGGTAAGTTAGTGGCTTTCTTGCGTCAAGCGATCATCCAACGTATCGAGCAAGGTAACTTAGAAGAATCAAAAGATGTTTTGGGATTGCTGCTAGCAGCTGTTGATGAAGACGGCAATAAATTGAGCGAAGCACAGATAATCAACGAGGCATTGCTACTGCTGTTTGCTGGACACGAGACAACAGCCTCCTTGCTCAGTTGGGTAATATTTGAATTAGGTAATCATCCAGAATGGCGAGAACGACTGCGCCAAGAACAATTAGCAGTTGTGGGAAATAATCCCCTTAATCTGTCTCATCTCAAACAATTTCCAGATTTAACCAACGTCTTAAAAGAAGTAGAACGGCTTTATCCGTCGGTGTATGCCTATAATCGTGGCCTTCTTAAGGATATTGAGTATGGAGGTTATCGCATCCCAGCCGGTTGGTTTGTGACTATCTCGCCGATGTTGACTCACCGTCTACCAGAACTGTATACCGATCCCGATCGCTTCGACCCCGATCGCTTTGCACCACCTCGTGAAGAAGATAAAAAACATCCTTTAGCACTAATGGGTTTTGGTTATGGTTCGCACAGATGTTTAGGTATGGAATTTGCTCAAATGGAAATGAAAATCGTGCTTTCTACAGTGCTTCGCCATTATGACTGGACAGTAAAACCAGATTATTCTGCGATCGCTCCAATTTGTCAGCCGTCTAAAGTTAAAGATACTCTAGAAGCATATATTGAACCTTTGCTGATAAAGCATCACTTCAAAAGTCAAACATAAATCTTTGATGAAACAAATCGATTTTCCGCATTTAGCATAAAGTCGTAGTATTTAGAAAATCAGACTGCCACTTTTCAGGCTTTTGGCAAATTGATGGTTAACCTAGTGCTAGGCTACAGTTAGCAAGTTTGAAAGGCAACTATGACTGCCCTGATTCTAAACCTTAGCCCCACCATTGAACTAACAGATGAGCAGTTCTTCCAACTGTGTCAAAATAATCGAGATTTGCGACTTGAGCGCACCGCAGAGGGAGAATTGATTATCATGCCACCAACTGGATGGGAAAGCGGAAATCGTAATAGTAGATTGACACAGCGCTTAGGTAATTGGGCTGACGCTGATGGCACAGGACTGGCTTTTGACTCTTCTACAGGTTTCAAACTCCCTAATGGTGCAAATCGCTCTCCCGATGCGTCTTGGGTGAGCCGTAAGCGATTAGAAGCCTTGAATCCAGACCCCGACAGATTCCTACCACTCGCTCCAGATTTTGCGGTAGAATTACGCTCTGCTTCAGACAGCTTAAAGACTGTGCAACAAAAAATGCAGGAGTATATTGACAACGGTGTACGTTTAGGTTGGCTGATTGACCCGCAGAACCAACAGGTAGAAATTTACCGCCCAGGACAGGAAGTTGAGGTTTTGCGTAGGCGTAGCCCCTTGGAGACATCGCCTACTAGCTTATCAGGAGAAGATGTATTGCCTGGATTTGTGCTGGATTTGACGCAGATTTTGAGTTAAGCGGCTCTTTCAAAATTCCAATTTTTGCATCATTAAAGATAGTTTTTGAGTTACTAAGTAAGTGGGTGCAAATAATCATCACTCGCTCGTAGTTGCGCTTTAGCGCATCCGGATAAAGATGCGCTAAAGCGCAACTACGAGCCCAATACAGAGATTTTACTTTTCGTTACATAGTTTGGGTTTATCTTGCCTACCTACTTAGTCACCCAGCGAGTAATAAATTAGAT
>NZ_JBALFF010000083.1:0-19765 GCF_036916975.1 Nostoc sp. | reverse complement strand
ATCCTCCAAATTCTGCAACCTTCCACATAAACTTGTCTAAAATACCTAATTATAGATAAGTTTAGCAAAGTTTTTTGTCATTTAGTTTACCTCTCGGTAGACCACTCCTTGACGTTGAAGCGTTTGCACGTTGTCCGGTAGAATCGAGACACCTACGCCTGCTGCCACTAAACTGAGGTTGATTACCATCCAAGTGGCTTTGACTGTTTCTAGCAATGTTGGCTTGAATCCCCGAAGCTCAAATTGTGATAACACCACTTGATAAGAAGGCACCGCATCAAGGGGTGGTAAAATCAGCTGCTCATCCTTGAGTGCTTCAAGTGGAATGTGCTTGAGCGCCGTCAGAGGATGATGTTCTGGCAATGCAACCACAAAGGACTCTTGCACAATCGGGAGAAAATTCAGAGTTGAATCACCTGAATAAGGATTGGGCAGATGTTCAAATCCAACATCAATGGAGTTATCCCGTAGTCCTTGGATCATTTCCTCGATCGTCATCGATCGCAGTTCTAATTCCACCTTCGGATAACGATCGCGAAAGGTTTTGAGAATATCTGGAAGTAAACTATTAGCGATCGCAGTGTTCACCACCACAACCAGCTTGCCAATTTCGCCACGACTCGCTTCTTGTGCGCGTGTCACCGCCCGTTCGAGGGCTGTTGTGGCAAACTGAAGTTCGGTGAGAAACACTTTTCCCGCCGCCGTCAACACCGGAGGGCGACGAGTGCGATCAAAGAGTTCGACGCTCAACGCCGCTTCCAATGCCGCGATCGTTTTGCTGAGGTAGGATTGTTCCACATCTAAGCGTTCAGCCGCTTTGCTAAAGCTTTTTTTATCGCCCGTTTCTGCAACAAGCTCTATAAAATAGTGTAGCTGCCGCATTTCAAGCTGATTCCAAGGTCGAAGGGTCATTTCACTAAAATAGTATAATTAAAATATCATACTAAGATAATCAAAATCCTGTTACTATCATAATAATCATCTTCTAAGCTTGCTTCATGAACTCATAACTAGAAGATTAATTATGAAAGTGGAACCTGCGATCGCTCTGACATCTAGCCGCTTAAATCGAGACATCGAACTACCGCCTGCGGTGAAAGCGCAAGAATCGGAAATCAGTTCTAGAACAATCGCTTATTGTCACGAAGTCCTTGATCGGAGTCGTTTTTTTTGCTTGCTGAAAGCTGGAGCGATTACTCCACCAATGATACAATATACGTTTCTCCAGTACCATTTTTGGCGCGATCGGCTGCATCAGTGGTTCGGTTTATGCATCGTCAAAGCTGGCAGTTGTACTGACCCAGACCAAAAATCTGCGATTATGTCGTTGTCAGATCACACCTTCACCGACTTGCAAGACGATCATAGTGAGATGTACGTAGAATTTCTTCACGATCTGGGATTGAGTGATCCTGAAATTATCGCATCTCAACGGAGTGCCGCGACTGTATCGTATGAACGTTCATTTTTCGATGAATTCGGCTACGGAACCGACAACTTTTACGAAGCCTTGGCTGCGCTGAGTGGTCGAGAACTGTGTGTGTCAATCCGAAATGCTAGAATTCTCCAATCTTACTTTGATGCTCGTGACATAAAGCACCCGACTTGGTTGAGCTTGCACGCAGAATTAGAGGTAAATCATTTCCAAGATTCTATTCGTCCGGTGCTGAATCGCTTTAAGGGTGATTCAACCAAACTCAATAGCGTAATCAAAGCCGTCGAGTGTGGAATTGATCGACACGTACAATATTTCGAGGATCTGCTGCATGAGTACGAATCCCAAGGCAATGCTGTTTAGCTGCTCCACAAATCCCCAAATTAAAAAACACGCGAAAACGCCCAGTGCTATTTTATTAATGAACTGCGCGTTTTAATATAATTTTTCAGGCGATCGCCCAAAACAAAACCCCCAGTAGTGGTACTGGGGATTAGTTATTTTTTGCACTATAGCCACCATCTCAAACACCTTGATAATGCTAGAAAAAACAATGAGTAATAATTTACACTCATGAATCGGTACTCTTTGCTCAACACTGTTTTGGTGACTCTTTCCGATGCCCCTTAAAATCTCAAACCAACACCACCTTGTACAGAGATAGCTGTACCACCGCTATCACGGTAGGCATCAAAGGCAATGATCGCGTTGCCAAAAAGCACAGTATTGCTATTTGGGATCATATAATCAATGCCCGGTTGTAAAGCAAAACTAATTTTGTCGCCCACAGGAGAAGATCCACCACCACCAGCCAAAACTAACCCAGCACCCAAGTAAGCATCAGCTTGCCAGTTGAGGGGAAAATCGTAAGAAACCGTTGGCACAACTGCCGTATTATTGCCAATTAACACTTGAGCGCGGAGTGAAAGTGGCGCTTCCAAAAGCTTGTAGCGACCAGCTATAACCCCCCCCAATTGGATACCATCAGTAAAACCAACAGTAGGGCCTATACCGATATAACTGCCATAAGCTACTTGAGCTTGTGCTGGTTTAGTACTCGCCAGACTCAAAACCAAGCCAGCCCCCAAAACTGAAACCAAACATTGAATATACTTCATAACCAACTCCTCACACCAATTTGTCATTTGTCATTTGTCATTTGTCATTTGTCATTGATTATTCGCCTTATCCCCCTCATCCCCCTGCCCCCTGACCCCTGCCCTCCATTCTACGGGCAACGGGGATGAATACCTCCTTGAGTACAAATGTATGCTAATTGCTTGGCATCTAAATTTTTGGCTTGAGAAAAATCAACCCCTTGGATTACGGCAGATACTGAGCCTAAATCTGGGGTTTGGACAAATTGATCTGCTGGATCTTGTTTACTAGGAGCGAGAATTGCCCCCTTAAAATCTGCTCCGGCGACATTTGCCCCCCGTAAATCTGCAAGACTCAGGTCGGCATTTTGCAAGTTAGCATTTTCCATTTGGGCAGAACGCAAGACAGCACCAGCTAGACGAGTAGCGCTCAAGTTAGCATTGCTGAGATTAGCACGATCCAAATAGGCTCCTGATAAATCTGCCCCTTCCCAATCGGTGTTAGTTAGGTTGGCAAAGGATAATTGTGTTCCAATGGCAGTGGCGCGACCTAAACGGGCTGCGTACAGATTGGCTTCGTTCAATTTAGCGTCACCTAAATCTGCTCCAGTTAAGCTAGCTTTTTCCAAAACTGCGTTTCGCAGATCGGCTCCTACTAGTTGGGCGCTGTTGAGTTTAGCCTCATATAGACGTGCGTTAGATAAGTTGGCTCTGTTGAGAGTGGCGCGGCTCAAATCGGTACGGTTCATTAAGACGCGACTGAGATTAGCATCAGTAAGGTTGGCTTGCTGCAACTGAGCTTGGCTTAAATCAGCCATCACATCATCATAGGTATCCCAGCGCCCATCTTCACCCACGCTCCGAAAGCGGCTACCCTTAAAGCTGGCTTGGTTAAGATTTGCAGATTTAAACTTAACTCCTGATAAATCAAGGTTGTCTAGTACCAAATTAAAGAAGGAATTTCCTGGAGTCCCGCTTTGACCTAATTGGGTGCTACTAAGGTCAACGCCCTCGATTTTACCGCTATAAACAGAGAGAATCTTGTTGATCGTCCGTTGGTTTCTTTGTAACCGCCCTTGCCGTAATTCTCGTTCTTGGGTTGCAGTGCTACCCAGAGACTCTAGTTCGCTAACCAAAAACTGATTCTTATTTTTGAGTTCCGGGATGGCTTTGGGTCCGACAGTTGTCAAAGCTTGTTGAATCGTATCCTGGAGGCTGGGGTTGGTTTCGCTAACCAAGAGATTCGCCAGAAATTTGATCGACTCTGGGTCATTCAGACCGCCTATAGCCAGAATTGCACTTTGGCGTTGCTCATTAGTCGCCCCAGAGTTGGGAGCTAATTGTTTGACAAGTTCGAGGAACTGTTGGCTGTTGATTTTCTCGGTTGCTCGCTGGGATTGTTGAATTTGGATATAAACTTGAGTCCCGATTAAAGTTGCCAATACAGCAGTCATACTCGTAAGCCCTACGCCAAACAAAGTTAGATTAGGATTTTGCTGTATCCGCCGCCACAGGTTAGGCGAGTGGTTGATTTGGGCTGCTGCTAATTCTTCTTCGGGCAATTCTTCTGCTTGCTCATTACCATCAATAGACTGAGCTTGTTTATTGTTAGCTAAAAGTGATGATGGCAAGGGACGAGTCGCATCTATTGTATAAGTGCCTGCAAGTTGATCGTGCAATGCGCGACGACCCCGGCGCGACGGTAAGCCTATCCCTTCACCCACAATCATTAACAAAGACAAAAATGTGAATAATCCTAAATTAGGAAAAGCAAAGCTGTAGCGCCACAGCAGATAAGCGATAGAAATGGGTACAGTCCAACGCCCAACTCCTTCTCTAATTACAACTGCCCCTAAACCAGGTGGTCTTCCTTGCTCGTTGACAACCCGCACTTTTAACCAACGTTTAGGAATTGTACTACCAGTCTTAGCTAGTAAATACAATTCCCACCATGAGAGAGTTACAGGTGCTAACAGGGCGATTGTCCACAAAATATTAGTTGGCCATGCCACGTTACGGATGCCATAGCTTACAGGTAGAGCTAGGGGTCTAGCGATCGCTCTTTCTGTGACTACCAGCATAGGGTTAAGCGGCACTCGATTAAGATCGCTTCTAGAATTGGCATAGACACCAATGCCGAAAGGAATCAACCCACTACTAACTACTAGTGTGATTTCGGCCGCCCAAGCAGCAAACCGCCTACTTGTTAGCAACACCGAATTGGCTCTCTCTGGTTGTTTTGACTGACCAGATTGATTACTTCTTTTGACAATTGGTGTCGTCATCGCATAATTTCCTTTGACATTGACATTATTTATACGCCGCGATCGGCACAATTAAAATAGACTAAGCTAATCGGCAAAAAGAAAAGCATGTTGAAATAGAATTTTGGAGTCATAAGTCAGGAGCCTTTTAGTATCATGGCTCCTGACTTTCATAACTACGGGTATGCAAAGTGAATGCATATCATATTACTTACGTTGAAAGCTACTAGACACAAAAATTTTGTATCCAACATACACTAACAGTGCCAAAAGTGCCAGACTGATTACAGATGCAACCAGTTTAAACACTGCTTGCAGCATTGCCAAGCCTACTAGCACCGTTACACCCGAAACTACCAGCTTTTTTGTCCCAGATAAGCTGTTGAACCAAATCTGAAATCGCTCCAGTTGCAAGTTAAATTTGGCAAAAACAGATGCCTCAGTCTGTTTTTGCTCTTGTGGTTGGGGAACCACTTTTGGCGAAGAATTAATCTCTGCCTCTAGCTTATTGAGGCGACGCTGCAAGTCTTCTTCTCTTTGAGGATTCATCAATCTTTTTTACCTCAGCTAGGTTACTTGTTCCACAAAAGACCAACCAAATTATATTTTTGGTGGTTGTCTTAGTGATTTTAGCTAATGTCTGTGTATGCAATACCTTTCTGGGCAGTAAAAATTATAATGATTTTTGGAATCTTAGCGTGTTACGGATTGAAGTACAAAATGTAGGGTAGATTATTTTGGCGCAAAAGCCCCACCTTATATCTTGCACCAGGCGACTGGAAGTCGCACGCCAGTTGCTTCAAGTCGGGCATTGCCCGCCCAACGCACTGGCTCGGCTACACAGGCTAAACCCACGGAGGTGGGTTAAAAACCTTTGATTTTCTCGCTTGTCCACGGAGGTGGACTTCGTTTGTATAGCCGCGATTTCTAATCGCCAGGGCTAGGTGCAAGATGTGAGCCACCACACATAGATAATTTGCACGATTAATAGTCTTTACACCCATCAAATCTTCACAAAAAATATTGAAATGAATAGTATTATTTTATACGGCAATTTTTGGAACTAAGACGGATTGCTGCCGTCTATATAAATCAGACGATATAACAATATTGCTCTTAAAAAATCTGGAGCATTAATTAAAATGAAAACGCTTAGGCTACTTATAATTTTTCCCACAGCTTTGGCGATGAGTTTGGTTTTCGCCCAGACTAATTTGGCACAGACACCAAAAATCCAAATTAATCGCAATCTCCAAGCAGATCCACTAATTTTGAAGGGAAAGTCTGGGGGAACTGTCAAAAGTAATTGTGGCAATATTACCACTGAACCTAATCAAGTTATCCAGGTTACAGAATCACTACCTTATTTGCGATTAACAGTAGAAAGTCAAGGGAAGCCAACGCTATTAATCGACGGACCTGGGGGGCGTTTTTGTGTAATCGCAGATAAATATTCTGGAGGCAAGCCAGAACTTTCTGGTTACTGGCAGGCAGGAACATACTCAGTGTATGTGGGCGAACTGGACGTATCCCAAGCAAAGTATAGCTACACCCTTTCAATCTCGCAAATAAATAGTCATTAGTCATTTGTCCTTTACTAATGACTAATGACCAATGACCAATGACCCTTTACTAATCTTCCAGTGATTTGCCTGGGACTTCCACAGCTTTGATATCAATTGTGCCTTCTGGTGTGAAGCGCTGAAAATGACTATTTTGTACTAAAAGTGACTCTCCACAGTTAGGACACTGCAACTGACTGTTATTTAAACCTGTAAATTCATATCTACAGACGGGACACTGGTCAGCAACCAAGTTACATTGCAGCCACCAACGAAAGCCAAAAAAAGCCACAATGGGTGCTAAAAACAGCAACCCGACAATAATTAGCAACGAATTAACCAACCAACCCAAGCCCAGTGATGCCAGCAACCAAATAACTGCCAGCAGGGTGAGCCAAGGGCGGAGATTTAAAAGATTCAATTGAAATGACTTAAAGCTCATTTTTTAAATGTCGTCCTGCTCTCCTTCTAGGATAGCGATTTTAGTCATTGGTCATTGGTCATTGGTCATTGGTCATTTGTCATTGGTCATTTGTCATTGGTCATTTGTCATTTGTCATTTGGACTCAAATGGACTTGATTACTGAAGATAGAAGAATTTTTTGCAAGTGCTGTTGAAAGGCATCTATGCCAAACAGAGCGATCGCTTGTTCTCGTAGCCAGTCTCCATTACATCGCTGATCATTCCCTTGAAGCATTTCTATACAAGCCGTTGCTACCGCATCAGGGCTGCGGTGTGGGACTCGCCATCCTAGTTTACCATCTTGCAAAGGATCGGCTGAACCATCGTCGTCACCGGATAATACAGGCACTCCACAAGCCATTGCTTCCAGATAAACTATGCCAAAGCCTTCTTGTGAAGGCATAATATAGGCATCAGCAAGGCGGTAATGTTCAATTAATTCTTCTGTAGCAACAAAACCAGCAAATACGACGCGATCGCTCACACCTAAATATGCAGCTAGTTTAGCTAATCGCGGTTGGTCATCACCACGACCTATTACCAAATATTTTACTTCTGGGAAAACTTGAGCGATTTGTGGTAATGCGCGAATCGTTACATCTACACCTTTGTAAATATCCCCTGACCATAACCGCGCTACTGTCATTAACACCTTAGCACCAGTTAAGCCATACTTATTTCCTAATTCTGGCTGCTTGGAACCAGGAGTAAATTTCTCCCCGTCAATTGCACAAGGCATCATCTGTACTATTTTCGGGTTTAAACTATTAGCAGCACAAGCGCGATCGCGGCTGTAACGACTAATTGTCCAAATTCCAGCTGCTGATGTCAGGGCGCGACGTTCTTGATTTTTGAGCGGTTCCCAGACTTCTTTACCATAAGTTAGCACTGTGTAAGGAATCCCCAAAGGCTGACAAAGAGTTTGTACTAATACTCCTAAGTTAATATGACCGCAGAAAACTTGTTCTGGACGGTTTAGCAACAGACACTTAAGTAATGCTGCTGCCATTTGTAGTCTCCCGATTTCGGGAGACTGATTTTTAAAGTAATGAAATTTTAAGTTCTTGTCTTTAAACGGATTTAAGCTATCAGGACTATCTCGCAGCAAAAAGACTTCCGCTTTGTAGATTTGGCTCAATCCCAGATAGGCGCGAAAAATATCTTTTATATATGATTGGATACCGCCTTCGTGGGCAAAAATTTCTAAAAATACGAAAACATGATTAGTTTTTTTGTTAACTTTATCACCTAACTTGAGATTTTCTGTCACTGTTGTGATATGCATGTTAGGTAATTTACACTCGCGGTAAGGGGGCGATCGCACCGCTTTGTAACCGCTCTAAATCTGTTTTTACCATTTTTTCTAAAAGCTCCTCAAAGCTGACTTGGGGTTCCCAACCAAGGTTTATTTTAGCTTTACTGGGGTTAGCTACTAGTTGAAAATGCTCATCTTGTCGCAATAAACTGCTATTTAAAACTACATGATGCGTCCAATCCAATCCCACAGAGCTAAAGGCTGCGGCAACTAAATCTCTAACACTGTGCAGTTTCCCAGTCCCTATCACATATTCTTCTGGCTCATCAATCTGCAACATGCGCCACATTGCCTCTACGTAATCTCCCGCAAATCCCCAATCGCGTTTGGCATCTAAATTACCCATTTCTAAGGTGTCAGTTAAACCCAATTTAATCGATGCAGCTGCCAAAGAAACTTTACGTGTAACAAACTGAGGTGGCCGCAGAGGAGACTCATGGTTATATAAAATTCCACTACAGGCAAATAACCCATAGCGCTGTCTGTGATGCACCATTGTCCAGTGGGCGTGCATCTTAGCCGCAGCATAGGGATTTTTGGGGCGAAAAGGCGTTTCTTCATCTTGAGGCGAAATAAATACATCGCCAAACATTTCTGAACTGCTGGCTTGATAAAATCTGGTGGATAAACCAACCTTTCGTACTGCTTCCAAAAGCCTGGTAGCCGTACCAGTTATCAAATCCAAAGTTCCCAATGGGTCGTTCCAAGAGTCGGGTACAAAACTGGGAGCCGCCAAATTGTAAATTTCTTGGGGACGCATCTGTTCAACTGCGGTCAACAAGGCTGTATTATCTCTCAAGTCAACCGTAAAAATTTCTACCTGATTTGCCAGTGTTCCCAGTTTGGCCAAATTAGGTTGTCGATGCGGGGGTACTAATCCTACAACTCGATAACCACGGTTGAGGAGCAAATGGCTGAGATAGTAGCCATCTTGACCAGTTATTCCTGTAATTAGGGCTGTCTTAATCATATCTCCCCTATTTCCTCTATCTCTTTAAGCACAAAATGGCACTTGTTGGAGAACAAAAAATAAGACTCTCAACAGTGCTGACAAATATTAACAAGGGAGCTAGCGTAACTCGAATGTTATCTTTACTGTATTCATTAATTCTTTTTATACAAAAATATTCTTTGAGGCTTTACAAAAAAATCATAATAAATAAGCAATTTTACGTAAAAAACATATTACTCCAATCCAGATAATTTTGAAAAAGAGTATAATTTCATCAATCAAATAACTATATATTTAGCCCAAGACTGCTTTTGCTCGTACTTTTGTTTTAACTTAAGATTTATTTATGTTTAAAGTAAAAATATTTATTTCGAGACGCAAAGCGGGTTCGGCTTTGGCGTCTCGTACAGAGAAATAATCTGTCCAAGTTTCAGTAGCCCTAAATTTATTTATGGCATTTTCTCCTCTGCTCTCTGCCTCCTTTCCTCTTCTTTGACTGCTTCACTTTTATTGTTGTGCTTCTTGAGAGTATTTCACAATGAGGAGGCAATTTCTACCATCTCGATCACGTTCGTATACAACACGATCGGCCAACCGTCGCAGCAGAAACCATCCATATCCGCCTACTTGCAGGGTACCTGGCTCTGGCTCTGCGATCGCATCAGGATTGAAAGGTTTTCCATAATCCCAAATTCTAATCTCTAGTCGGTCAATCCATAGATAAATTTTAATCTCAATGGTTGTTTCGGGTGGTAAAGCATGATGAGCGTGACGAACTGCGTTGGTAAAGCCTTCTGCTAATGCTAAATTTAGGCGATCAAGTTGGGTTTTTGACCAGCCAAGTTGAGACAAATGTTGCAGACAAAATTGCTCAAACCATTCTTGCACCTGGTTTAGGAGACTTAGTTCGCTCTTAACCGTCAGATGGTCTTGCTGCACTATGCTAAACATTAACTGTGACTTAAATATAAGTAAACCCAAGTTGCTAGTTATTAAATTTTGCACTATTCGCAGAATTTCTTTGATATAGAAAAATCTAAATTGAGATATTCTATGTCCCAAAAGACAAAACATGAACGATTTTGACATTTCGAGAATTGTAACTAGCAACTTACGTTAAGTAAGTGAAAAATGTTTCTATTTGACGACTTTGGTAATTTTAAATTTTGGAATAGTTTTTCCATCCAAAACTTCAGATTCCAGATGCAATCTGAATTATTAAAATTGACGCCTGTAAATTTCTTTCAAAAGCACATCTACATCTGCTCTTGAAACTCACAGGCGTCAAAGCACTTTGTGGTGACTAATTTAGAATAGTCCCAAGGTCAAAGATTTGTCCAATGGCAAGGCAGCACCAATACCCAGCCACAAGGTGACAAGGGTACCAAAGAGGAACACTGTGGTTGCAACTGGACGACGGAAAGGGTTTTGGAACTTATTAACGTTCTCAATAAAGGGAATGAGAATTAGCCCCACTGGTACTGAACCCATTGCTAACACTCCTAAAAGTTTGTTAGGAAGCGATCGCAAAATTTGGAACACTGGATACAAGTACCACTCTGGCAAGATTTCCAATGGTGTGGCGAAAGGATTTGCTGGTTCACCGGTCATAGCGGGATCTAGCACAGCTAGAGCTACAATCGCAGCGAATGAACCCATGATCACGATTGGAAATACGTAAAGTAGGTCATTAGGCCAAGCGGGTTCACCATAGTAGTTGTGACCCATGCCTTTAGCTAGTTTGGCTCTTAACTGAGGATCGCTCAGGTCAGGTTTTTTTTGTGTTGACATTTTGAAATTTGCTCTCCTGCTTAAGTTAAATTAAAGCATTTGTGAAAGCTATCAGCTACTCGGCAACTCTAACCTGGCGGCAAATAGCGTTTGTCATTTCCACTCAGTCGCCTGGAGAATCTTTACAGCTTTAGCCTTCAGATACAAGTGTTTGTTTTTTGGAACTTATGTACAATTAATTTCTTGTGTTTTATAAGTTTAAAACAAACAACTTCATCTGGGAACTGATAAATGTTGCCGAGGGCTAATAGCTGAGATTACAAAGGCCCGGAAATGCCTTGTTTGCGGATCATCAAGAAGTGAAATAGCATGAAGACTGCAATCAACCAAGGCAGTACAAAGGTGTGGGCGCTGTAGTAACGAGTTAGTGTTGCTTGACCAACACTCGAACCGCCGCGCAGCAGGTCGGAAATCAGAACTCCAACTACGGGAATTGCTTCTGGTACGCCGCTAACGATTTTCACAGCCCAGTAGCCAATTTGATCCCAAGGTAAAGAATAGCCGGTGACTCCAAAGGAAACTGTAATCACAGCCAGGATGACACCACTTATCCAGGTCAGTTCGCGGGGCTTTTTGAAACCACCAGTCAGATAAACCCGGAAGGTGTGCAAAATCATCATCAATACCATCATGCTGGCAGACCAGCGATGGATAGAGCGAATTAGCCAACCGAAGCTTACTTCATTCATGATGTACTCCACTGAGGAGAAAGCTTCGGTGACTGTTGGTCTGTAGTAGAACGTCATCGCAAATCCAGTGGCAAACTGGATGAGAAAGCAAACCAGGGTAATTCCACCCAAACAGTAGAAAATGTTGACGTGGGGAGGGACGTACTTACTAGTCACGTCTTCAGCGAGTGCCTGAATCTCCAGGCGTTCCTCAAACCAGTCGGAAACGTTGGCCATACAATCTCAAGTTCCTAAAAGTCGGTTGCGGTTGATAAATTCCGAAGTTCTAAATCGGCGACCAAAATTCTGATGATCTCAAGCCTCGGCATCCTGCGGGTTTGCCTTTAGGTTTTCCCGTTCGACAAAGGGGTTGCCACAGGCTAGGGTAGCAGCAGAATTGTCTACGGACTTCTCATAAGCCGCCGCTTGTGACTTCTCTCCCAATTAGCAATTTTGGGATTTTAGTAAAGGCGAGTTTTGTTTGCTTGTCAGCTTTCAGGGTGCTAAGAGTCTTCAGAAACTTTACACTCTGTAAAGAAGGAATATATTGCGATCTCTTTACGCCCCTGCACAGAAAAAGGTGGACACAAAGTAGATTTTATCCTTTGATGAGTGGATACAACCCATCCGTTGACTGAACAACTTGATGAGAGAAATGCACCACTTCTATAAAAAAAGTAACATAATCGAGAGATAGATTTCATCAACAACATGAGCAAGTGAGCATTTCTAGGCAATTTGGGTTGAGGTGGAATTGATAATGGGGTTCATGAATAAACAAGTCTTTCGGGTTGGATTTTCATTGTTAATGGCGTTTTGGTTGGCGTTGGGTACGCTCACCCAGCCTGTGATGGCTTTGACGACGCAACAAAAGCTGGTTTCGGAAGTTTGGCGAATTGTTAATCGCACTTATCTAGATGAGACGTTTAATCATCAAAACTGGGCGGCTGTGCGGCAAAAGGTTCTAGAGAAGCCACTGACAGACTCAAATGCCAGTTATGCGGCAATTGGGAAGATGCTCAAGAGCCTCGACGATCCTTTTACCCGCTTTTTAGACCCGGAACAGTACCGCAGCTTACAGGTCAATACTTCTGGAGAACTGACTGGGGTAGGATTACAAATTGCTTTAAATCCTGAAACTAGGAAGTTGGAAGTAGTGGCTCCCATAGCAGGTTCACCAGCAGATAAAGCAGGAATTAGGCCACGCGATCGCATTCTCAAAATTGAAGGCGTTTCTACAAAAAATCTTACCCTAGATGAAGCTGCGACTAAAATGCGCGGACCTAGTGGCAGCCTTGTTACTCTTTTGATCGAACGCGACGGAGAAGCAGAAACGGAAATTAGACTGACACGCGATCGCATTGCTCTTAACCCTGTGGTTTCGGATTTGCGTGTTTATACTGAGGGTACGCCCATTGGCTACCTTCGCCTCACACAATTCAATGCCAATGCTTCAACGGAATTGGCACACGCTATTTCTAGTCTAGAAAAAAAAGGCGCTGCTGCCTACATTCTAGATTTACGAAATAATCCTGGGGGGTTATTACAATCAGGAATTGAAATCGCCCGTCTGTGGTTAGACTCTGGTACTATTGTCTACACTGTGAACCGACAAGGCATTCAAGGTAGTTTTGAAGCCTTTGGCCCAGCCCTGACGACTGATCCTCTGGTGATTTTGGTAAATCAAGGAACTGCTAGTGCTAGTGAAATTCTCGCTGGCGCACTCCAAGATAATGGTCGTGCCGAGTTGGTAGGCGAAACCACTTTTGGCAAGGGCTTAATTCAATCTTTATTTGAATTATCAGATGGTTCGGGCTTGGCAGTCACAATTGCTAAGTATGAAACTCCTCAACACCGGGATATCAATAAATTAGGTATTAAGCCAGATAAAGTGATTTCCCAAGACCCAATTAACCGCGAACAGATTGGCACCGAAGCGGATTTGCAATATCAAGCAGCAGTGGAACTTTTGAAGAAAGACTTGGTGGTGGCGGGGAAGGTGTAAAAAGTTAGGAGTTAGGAGTTGGGAGTTAGGAGTTGGGAGTTAGGAGTTGGGAGTTGGGAGTTGGGAGTTGGGAGTTGGGAGTTGGGAGTTGGGAGTTGGGAGTTGGGAGTTGGGAGTTGGGAGTTGGGAGTTAGGAGTTGGGAGTTGGGAGTTCGCTTTGTTCTCAGTCTATGACTGGGAATGAGCGAATAATTACTAATTTATAATTAATAATTAAATAATAGGACTTACGCAAAATATCTCTCAAACTCTGATTTCTCCGTGTTCTCTGCGCCTCTGCGGTTCGTTATCCCGTAACTCGTGCGTAAGTCCTAAATAATTACGTTAAAATGCAATATCTTGTATCCATTTACTAACAACATAATTTATTTATGGTTACTGAGCGTTCACGCCGAAGTCTTCTTGAAGTATGGGGATTGTTAATTTTGAATGCGTGAATGCGTGAAGTTATAAGGGAATTTCAATGATAAATTCTGTACCTTCACCCTTAACAGAGTTAAAACTTAATTTTCCGCTGTGGGTTTCTTCGATGATTTGACGGGCGATCGCAAGTCCTAATCCAGTCCCTTGTCCGACAGCTTTCGTAGTAAATCAATGGTCAAAAATCTTTTGTTTTACTTCTTCAGCTATCCCTTGACCATTATCTTTAATATTAATAATTAATTGTTGCTTGTTATCGTTAAGTTTGGTAATAATTTTGATGCGATTGGGATTTGCTTTAATCTCTTCAAAAGTACGTCCGATATTTGACTCTTCTAAAGCATCAATAGCATTTGCTAGAATATTCATAAATACCTGATTTAACTGTCCCGCAAAGCATTCTACAAGTGGTAGCTGACCATATTCTTTGATAACTTGAATTTCTGGGCGAGTTTCTGAAGCTTTAAGGCGATGTTTGAGAATCAGAATAGTGCTTTCAAGACCATCATGAATGTTACAAGCAACTGGGCGATCGCTATCAGCACGAGAAAAAGTCCGTAAGGAAGTGCTAATATCTCGAATTCGCTTTACGCCTTCTCGCATTGAACCGATTAACTTGGGTAAATCTTCGCGGATGTAATCTAGGTCAATTGCTTCGATTTCATCTAAAATTATTCGACTGGGAGTAGAATATTCCTGTTGATATAAATCAATTAAGCCGAATATATCCTTAATATAATTTAAAGCAGGTTGAATGTTGCCACCCAGGAAGCCGACAGGGTTATTAATTTCATGTGCCACCCCCGCTACAAGGTTTCCCAGCGCCGACATTTTTTCACTTTGGACTAATTGCACTTGCGTGCCTTGAAGTTCTACTAGTGCTTGTTCTAGATTTTGTTTTTTTTGTTTGAGTTGGTCTTCAGCTTGGCGACGTTCGGTAATGTCTTCTGTCACGGATAAAATGCCGAATACATTCCCCAAGGCATCGCGTAGAGGTATTTTGCTCGTATCTAACCAAACTTGTTTACCATCTGGGCGTTGCAATTGATCGATGATATGAAATTCTGCTCGACCAGACTCCATGACGTGGCGATCGTACATTATAAACAAATCCGATTCTTCTTTACTGAACAGTAAGTCATAGTCGGTTTTACCTACAATCTCATCAGGGTAATTTAAGTTTAGGACATCAGCAAAACTTTGATTACAGCCCAAATAAACCGAATTGACATCTTTCCAGCCTACCCAGTGGGGAATAGTATCAAACACTAAGCGCATCAATTGTTGAGTTCGTTTCACAGTTTCAATCGATACAAATAGTTCCTCAGTTCGTTTTGCAACTCGTTGCTCTAGTTGCTCAGTGAGTTGTTGCAGTTCTGTATTTCTGGCTTCAAGAGACTGGCTCAACTGGTTAATTTTTAAGTGCGATCGCACCCGTGCTAAAACTTCACTTTGTTGAAACGGTTTAGTTATGTAGTCAACGGCTCCTAGTTCAAAGCCTGTAACTTTATTTACCGATTCAGATAAGGCGGTGATAAAAATAATCGGAATATTTTGGTTTATGGGATTGGCTTTTATGCACTTACAGGTTTCAAAGCCATCCATCCCCGGCATCATTACATCTAGTAAAATCAAAGATACTGGAGTATGTTCGAGTTGTTGTAGCGCACTTTCGCCACTGGTTGCGATCGCCACTTCAAAACCAGCATGGGCTAAGGTGTCTGAAAGCACTTTTAAGTTATTTGGCACATCATCAACAATCAGAATAATGCAATTCTCAAACGGGTTTGTAACAGAATTATTAGATGTAATAAAATTTCCAGGGAATGCTGTCATGGCAAAAATGGTAATCAGATAACAAAAGGTTTATCACAGTAGAATTGAGTAGATCAATTTTTAGCAATAGGAAGATACTGTTCAATAAATGTTCGGATATTTTCAGTCTGAAAATTATCTGCATACTGACGTATTGCTTTGATAAATGGCTGGTACTGCTGATCGGTTTTTTCTAAAGTTTTTAGTTGTTGCTCGATCGCCATCAAGCGTCCTTGTAACGCCAAGGTGTATAACTGCGACAAAACCTCATCCGGCGGCGGAATCATCTCATCTGAAGTTGATGAGGATGTTTCTTTTGACTTAAATGGCACAAGTTCCACAGGTATAGATTGATGCTCGTATATCCATGTTAAATTTAGGTATTTTTCCAACAACTTCAACAAAGCTGAGACTTCTACAGGCTTGGGCAAAAAAGCATTAGCTCCAGCCGTGATACTCTCATTTTGATTACTCTCAAATACACTAGCCGAAGAAGCGATCGCTGGCACATCCTTCAACTCAGGAATCTGTCGCAAGTGTCGCAGCATCTCGTAGCCATCCATTTCTGGCATCATCAAGTCTGTAATAATTAGATCGGGAACAATTTCCTGCGCCTTTGCTAATCCTTCTCGACCATTGCTAACATCAATCACCACAAAACCTAAAGGTTCAAGGAAACTGACCAAAACCGACCGATTCTCCCAACGGTCATCGACTACTAAAACCTGACGTTTGCTACCCTCAAATCCCAAAATTTTGCCTTGCTGAGTTGTTCGCAGACTTGTTGCCCAATCTTTGGCTTCTGTTAGTTCGACTTCAAACCAGAAGGTGCTGCCTTTTCCTAGCTGGCTTTCTACATTTAGGCTACTGTCCATCAGAGTTACAATTTGTTGACTGATTGCTAATCCCAGTCCAGTACCTTCTGCTTGTTTGTTCACATCACCCACTTGCTCAAAGGGTTGGAAGATTTTCGTAAGTCCGCTTGGGGATATGCCAACCCCTGTATCTTCAACCTGAAACCGAATTTGATAGGTTTCAGTTTCTAGTTTGTGAATTTTAACGCGAAACGTCACTCCGCCTTTGTCGGTAAACTTAATAGCGTTCCCCAACAAATTAATCAACACCTGGCGCAAGCGTTTTTCATCAACTGTAATTCCAGGGGGCAAATCAGAATCAGGTTGATAGGTGAAAGCAATTCCTTTTTGACTAGCGCGAACGCGCATCATCTCCGCAATCCCTTCGAGGAAGGCTGGCAAATACACATCCACAGGATGCAATTCCAATTTTCGGGCTTCAATTTTGGCCAAATCAAGCACATCATTAATCAGATTGAGCAAATGATTACCGCACTGATAGATGATATCGATTCCTTTTTTACCTTGTTCTGTTAAAGGTTCAGCATTTTGGAGAATTTGGGCATAGCCGAGAATGCCATTAAGCGGTGTCCGTAGTTCATGGCTCATGTTAGCGAGAAACTCACTTTTAGCAAGGTTTGCAGAATCGGCTTTTTCTTTTGCCTCTGCTAGTTGTAGCGTCCGTTCTTCTACCTTTTGTTCTAAGGTGGCAAAGGAGGTTTGCAACTGGCTAGCCATGCTATTAAAAGATGTGGCAAGTTCTCCGAGTTCATCGGTGCGTAGGCGTAGCCCGTCGTAGACATTGCTAAGTAAAGTCGCATTCCAGTTACCCGTTGCCAATTGTTTGGCGGCGCTATTGAGTTGTAAGACTGGTAGCACGACAAGCGATCGCGACAGCCAACGCACTATAATTACAGTTACTAATAACACGGCGAAAAAAGTCACCAGAGCCAATAAAGCAACCGAAATTTCTCGCTGCACTAAATAACTTGCGTCTAGTTCAACCACCAAAAATCCATTTACCCGACCCAGAAGATCGGTAATTGGGGCATAGCCGTAGAGAACAGTTTCGCCGTTTGCAGTTTGGTGAAATTCCTGATCGACAAACGGTGCATTGCTGGCAACGGCTGCATTCAAACCATTTAATGGCTTTTCGTAATCCATGCCAATCAATACAGTTTTGCCTTGATCCGCAGGGTCGTAGTTTAAGACATAGACAAACTTTTTATTTGCTTGCTGGCGTACTGTATAAACACGTAAAATATCTTGACTAGTTGCTTGGATAGCTACAAGCTTCGCTTGAGTAATTTTGTAAAAGGCTGAAGTGCGATCGCTAGGTTTAACAATCAATCCGTGATAATCACTATCGATTTGTGGAACAGCGAGACTAACAATCGCCAAAAGACGATTACGAATTCCCTGCCGTTGACCAGATTGCAATTGCCAGTACATTCCCGAAGCTAATGTCCCAGCCATCACCGCGATTAACACTGAATAGGAAGCAATAATTTTTGTGCTGAGGTTCCAATTTCGCATTCGTATGGCTCCTTTTAGAGTCCCAAACTACTGAATTGCAAGTTACGTTCAATGTCATTTTTGCCCAATTATTTTTAAGATGCCCAATTCATCTGTCAGATCAATAGTTGCATTCGTCATTCGTCATTCGTCCCCCTGCCTCCTTATGGAGTTAGCCCAAGGCTGGCGCGATAGGCTGCGCGTTGAGACTCCCGCCCTACTTGGTTGGTAATCTGCTCCCATCTTTGTTCAATCTGTTGCAGTGCCTGTTCTGTCGTAATTTTGTTCACTAAGAAATTTGCTCGAATCGCATCGAGGGCTTCGATATATTGCTGATTGCTTTTAATTGTTAGATCCAAGACCATATTGGAACTATTCAAGCTGACACCGATCGCACCTAAATAGTTGTTGGCAGCTTCAGGCGACATCCCGGCTTTAATCCAGGGGTCTGCCTTTTTAAATTGAGAAATTCGGTAGGGGTTGAAGCCTGTTTCGCCAAGTGTGACATCAATATTAGACTGAGCCGGTTGACCCATATAAGAGAGAAACGAGTATGCGGCATTTTTCGCCCTTGGTGCTGTCTTTGCCGCAACTACACCGACCCATCCCTCATACGCGGCATAGGGCGCGTGATTGACTCCATCAATGGAGTATGGACAGGTAAACTTGTCGCAAGCAACCAGCTTACCCGTCTTTTGATCGAGGACTTGAGTCGTACCGGGAGTGATAAAGGCTCCCACTTTATCAATCACTTTAGATGTAGCCGGATCGATCGCTAGTGTTCCAACATCGCCCCAGTCAAGGGTCATGGCACACCTTCCACCCAGAAATAATGCTCTGGCTTTGGCTTGACTCAGGTTTTCATCGTGGGGAACTCCATAGTTCATTGTTTGTTTATAGATTTCTAGCGCCCTGGCAAATCCTGGATTGTTGACTAAGGGTTTCATTGTATCGGGGTCAAAAAATACCCCTTGTGCCGTTCCCTGAGATTGCAAAAAGGGAGTGAAAAATGAACCGAATATAGATGCACTATATTCTTTAGGACGCTTTTCAATACAAGAGCCGTAGTCTGGTTCACCGTCGCCATTCAGGTCTTTGCCGTGAAACTGTTTAGCGATCGCCAGATACTTATCCCACGTTTCTGGAGGCGTTAGCCCCGCTTTCTTTAACAGATCCGTGCGATAATAAATTATATGAAAGTCGCCATCCAATGGAATACTATAGGTGCGTCCCTTGTAAATCGCACTGAAATTGCGATACAGGGGAGCTATATCGTCCCACTGTAAAGCAGCATCAGACTTCTTACGTTCGGTTAAATCTTCTAAGTAGCCAGCATCAGCAAAGTCGATTTGCCACTGAGGCAAAATAATTGCCATATCGTACTTTGAAGCAGTGCCAGACCAGTTTTTTTGCAATACGTTGTATAAATCTTTAAAAGGAACAGCCGTCAAATTGACATTCGCTCCTGTCAGGGCTTCAAAGCCGGCAATATGTCGCATCGTCGCTGTATGTTGCCTTACGGGGCTACAAAAAGGGCTAGGATACAGATAGAATAAGCCTCATCGCCCTTTCTCCTTGCTGATAGTACTTTCGCTTGTTAGGACTTAGT